>NZ_JBHLTP010000004.1:0-282801 GCF_042434395.1 Pontibacillus salicampi
GGGGCGTACGCATAAGCAAAAATACCGGAGGAGGCGATAAGCCTCTGGAGGGATTATTGCTTATGACGCTAGCCCCTAGGAGCCGGAGCTAGATCTCGATGCCGGATAATGATTCTTATCTAGTTTTCAAGGTACACATTTTTTAAAATTATCCCTTGAAAAAGCGGAAGATATAAGATATAATATTTTCTGTCCGTTACTTAAAGGATGCAAGGTCTGGTGGCTTAAGCGAAGAGGTCACACCTGTTCCCATGCCGAACACAGTAGTTAAGCTCTTCAGCGCCGATGGTAGTCGGGGTTTTCCCCCGCAAGAGTAGGACGCCGCCAGGCTAGCAACTATTCCAACGTAGCTCAGTGGTAGAGCAATCGGCTGTTAACCGATTGGTCGCAGGTTCGAATCCTGCCGTTGGAGCCATGGAGAGCTGTCCGAGTGGCCGAAGGAGCACGATTGGAAATCGTGTAGACCCTTACCGGGGTCTCGAGGGTTCGAATCCCTCGCTCTCCGCCAGATAAACTTTCTGGCCCGTTGGTCAAGTGGTTAAGACACCGCCCTTTCACGGCGGTAACACGGGTTCGAATCCCGTACGGGTCACCATTTAAAAATTGGAGGATTAGCTCAGTTGGGAGAGCACTTGCCTTACAAGCAAGGGGTCACTGGTTCGAGCCCAGTATCCTCCACCATTTCTACAATTTCATTTTATATCATCGCGGGGTGGAGCAGTCTGGTAGCTCGTCGGGCTCATAACCCGAAGGTCGCAGGTTCAAATCCTGTCCCCGCAACCAAATTGGTCCGGTAGTTCAGTTGGTTAGAATGCCTGCCTGTCACGCAGGAGGTCGCGGGTTCGAGTCCCGTCCGGACCGCCATTTTCATTATACATATAGACTGGCTCGGTAGCTCAGTCGGTAGAGCAACGGACTGAAAATCCGTGTGTCGGCGGTTCGATTCCGTCCCGAGCCACCATCTATTTCGCAGGCCTAGCTCAATTGGTAGAGCAACTGACTTGTAATCAGTAGGTTGGGGGTTCAAGTCCTCTGGCCTGCACTCTCATTCTCTTTTTATATGGAGGGGTAGCGAAGTTGGCCAAACGCGGCGGACTGTAAATCCGCTCCCTCTGGGTTCGCAGGTTCGAGTCCTGCCCCCTCCACCATTTTTAATAAAAATTATATGTGCGTAGGGGTATAGTTCAAAGGCAGAACAGCGGTCTCCAAAACCGCCAATGTGGGTTCGAGTCCTACTACCCCTGCCAATATTATGGCGGCTATGGTGAAGAGGTTAACACACCGGATTGTGGCTCCGGCATGCATGGGTTCAAATCCCATTAGTCGCCCCATTTTCATATTTGGGCTATAGCCAAGCGGTAAGGCAACGGTTTTTGGTACCGTCATGCGCTGGTTCGAATCCAGCTAGCCCAGCCAACTCAGATGCAGAAGTAGTTCAGTGGTAGAACACCACCTTGCCAAGGTGGGGGTCGCGGGTTCGAATCCCGTCTTCTGCTCCATTTTTATTTTAAGTCTAATATTTGAACAATCTACATACCATGTAATATAATGATTCTACATAGGGCGGTATAGCCAAGTGGTAAGGCAGAGGTCTGCAAAACCTTTATCACCGGTTCAAATCCGGTTACCGCCTCCAACTTCATGCCGGTGTGGCGGAATTGGCAGACGCGCACGACTCAAAATCGTGTTCCTCACGGAGTGTCGGTTCGAACCCGACCACCGGTACTTGAAACGATTCGTAAATATAATCAATTAGAATTGAATTGCCTTGATATAATATAGTAATAGACGTCTTTTTACAGTCAATGTGAGAAGGCGTCTTTTTGTGTTTTCAAGGCATTTTCCTTACTCAACATTCAACCTCTAATCGTAGGTGGTAATTTTTATGTACAAAATGGAAAACCGAATTATACTCTATTTGGATTAGAAGTTGTAATTACCAATTCCCTTGAAGCTGGTGATGTTGAAGATGTTCCATGTATTGTTGGTAGTTTGCAAGATGGATATGCTGTTTTGATTAAAAAAGGTGCTAGAATTACTACAGTTAGAGATTCCCAACATGCTCACAAAAATTATAGAAACTTTAGATAATCAAGAAATTTAATGCTATGTGTTAGAGGGAGAAAGTTCAGACAAAATGTTAATTATCTTAAATAACTTGATTAAAAAGTACAATTTTATCTACAATAGTAAATTTATCGATGTATATGCTGAATCATTTTGAAGAAGTAGAGATTTTAGTTTCCACAATTTCATACTGGGTTCCTTCAAAGACTAGCTCATTGAGTACTTTTTCGAAGAATTGTTCTTTAACCATCTTTTTCGTCTTTCCTGCAGCTGTAAACGTTGGACCTACTTCTTCCCATCTCTTTTCTACTATCTCTTCTGCTTGAAAAATTATGTTTGACAATAAAATTGGGTCGATCATTTTAACAACCTCCATTTAGTTTGCTTTTCCAGCATTGTTATATGGCATAAAATGAAAATGTAAAGCAGGCAAGTAGAATTTTTTATGTATATCCATTTATTTGTAGAGAACATCTTTGAATAAAGATAAGACTATAATTAATTACTTAAGTGTTGTCATATGCTATGATATAGGTGAGTATTTCTAACTAAAAGTAAGGTGGGAACATAAATATGAGTAATAATTTACTTTTAAATAGGCTTTTTACTCGTAATATATTTGTGGACCTAATAAATGAAAATGATAATACTTTATTTGAGAATTGTGTAGAAAGATATGTTGAAAATTACACTTCAATGAGTAATAAGGCTCTAATAAGTGAAATTTATAATTACCTCAACAAAGAATATAGAAACGAGTATTACTATAAAAACACGCTCTTAAATAAGTTGTTATTGGGCAGACACAGTTTAAATACGACTACTGCTTTAACTGAAATACCAATTAATAAATCTAAAGTTGATTTTGTTTTAATTAATGGGAAAGCAACAGCGTATGAAATAAAAACTGATCTAGATACATTCGATAGGTTAAATAATCAAATAGAGGACTACTATAAAGCCTTCAACCATGTTTGTTTAGTTACTTCAGAATCAAACTACCCAAAAGCAAAAAGAATGTTCACAGATACTAAAATAGGAATTTGCGTATTAACGAGTAGAAATACAATAAGTACCAGACAAGATCCTCAAGAAGATAATTCCAAATTAGAATATGATGTTATGTTTAAAATGTTAAGAAAGAATGAGTTTGAGTCTTTATTGCTTACTCATTTTGGAGAGTTACCTGTTACTACTCAATTTAGTTACTATACAGAGTGCTTTAAATGGTTTACTAAAATCGACAAAGGAACTGCTTATAAATACATGCTTACCCAACTTAAACAAAGAAGCTTGACTGAAAAAGAGGAGTACGAAAAGGTTCCTTATGAACTAAAGTTTATGGTTTATTTTTCTAAATTCAGAAAAAATGACTACTATAAATTAAATAACTTTTTAAATGGAGAGTGGAGGGAACAATAATGTATTTACCTTATTTAAGGGGAAGGCAGTACGAACTTCTTGCTTTGCGAGAGTTAGCAGAAAAAGACTTAATCAATAATAAAATTTTGCCTATTATTGAACCGATAAAACCTTCGGCAACTCTACTGAAGACTATGGGTATGTTTATAGAGAAAGAAAAGGATTTAGCTGTGATACGAAACCCACAAGTGGGTAATTTTAAAAAAGATATTTCTACTTCGAAGAAAGAAGGATGGAAAAAGGATTTTAGTGAAGCACTCGAGAATAAGAGCATTGTTATTTCTCATATAATGAATGAAAACAGTAATAATGAGTTAATTGAATTGTTTAATAGTGGCGTAAAAGAAAATGAACTTATAGTTATTAATAAAAATAAAGATTTTATAAGCAACTATGTTGAAATATTTGAAACTCAAAATCCGAGGTACGCACTAATACCGGAAGAAAGAGCGTTTAAGAGAAAAATTAACGTTAATCCAGTTTTAATTGAGGACAGATTCAAAAAGGAAGCAAGAAACGCCGATTACAAAGCTATTGATAGCAGAGCTTTCTCCGAGGATCATTTATATTTTGAAGAAGAAGGCTTTATGGGCTATTCAGATTACTCTATTGTAGGTGAAGAATATTCTGAATCTGGATTTGCACCCTACGCTGTAGCAATTCACATAGTGTATTTTGATACTGATAATAGTTTAAGAGTTAAACATTTTGTTTCAAACTCAAATGAAGATATAAATGATCCAGCTGGAAAATTTGGAGAGGCTTTGGGGAAATTAGTGGAATGGAAAAAAGCTACTAACATAAATACATATGGTTTGGAAAAATTTGTAGAGCACAGCTCCAATGAAACTTATCCAGGTTTAGGTACAGTTAAGAAACTTGCAATTATGCATCATATTGAGTTGATTAGTCAATATTTTGATGGAGTACACAACAAATGATTTGTTGTAATAAATGTTTTAAGGACTCCGAAATAAAAGCTATTATACGAGGTATTGGACAAAGAATCCAAAACGAGTGTGATACTTGTGGAAAAAGAAATGGCTATATGTATGATACTGAACAAAATGATCAGTTAGTTGACAATTTTAATGGTTTATTAGAAATATATACTCCTGAATTTCAATTACCTGATGATTATCCAATGGAAAAAAAATACTTTCTTAAAGATGATCTCCACGATAGGTGGAATGTGTTTAATATTGAAAAAGAAAAAATTCATTCACTAATAAAAAGTATATGTATAGATAAATATAATGAAACTCCTGAACTTTTTGATGCTGCTGTTGGCATCTTGGAATTAAATGATAGCGATTACCTAAAGGATAATTCACTGTTAAAAACAAACGATTGGAAAAGTTTCGTAGATGAAATTAAGTTTCACAATAGATTTCACACTAATTTTATTAATATTGAAGTGTTGGATATATTCTGTGATTATGTAAAAGTACCTTATAAAGAAGGAGAAACATTATATAGAGCAAGAATTTCTGAGGAAGAAGAAGGCATTCCTATTGACGAAATGGGTCCCCCCCCAATGGGTAAAGCCTCTGACGGTAGGGTGAATCCATTGGGAATAAGTTATCTCTATTTATCTAATGATCGTGATACTACTATTCACGAAATAAGAGCAGGGACTCATGATTACATAACAATTGGTACCTTTAAATTAAATGAAGATATTGAAGTGATTGACTTTATTAACCTAGATAAAATTAGTCCTTTCTCAGATATTGGTTTGGAGCAACACGCTATTAATAAGAAGCATCTAAGAAAAATTAGTAATGAAATTGCTAAGCCTCTTAGAAGAGGGGACGGTACTCTTGATTATTTACCAACCCAATATATTTCTGATTACTTAAAAAGTAAGGGATACGATGGAATAAAATATAAGAGTACTATGAACCCAGAGGGCTTCAATTTAGCTGTTTTTAATCCTAAGCTATTTGATTGTACCGATGTTAAAGTATTTGACATAAAGGGAATGACTTATCAAAAAAAAGAAATAGAAGAGTAAGGATTTCACTTCCTAAAATAAAATATTAATTTTATAATCTCATGGAAATCCCCCGGTATATTAATCGTGGGGATTTTATCTATACATATAACTTCACAATTAAATGTGGAGTAGTTAGTTTATAGGGATTTTGATGTGGTAGAATTATAGTGTAATTCAAATTATTCTATAAAGATGATGAGTGTTACAGAGGGGGAGGGAATTATGGGGCAAAAAGGCAGACAACATTATGTTCCAAAATTTTACCTTAGAAATTTTTCGGAAACAGATAAATCAATAAGCACATTAAGCATTGATAATTCCAAATATATTGGCACTGCTTCAATAAAAGATATGTGCCAAAAAAATAACTTCTATGGAGAAGATAAGGTAATTGAAAATTTTTTAGATGTAGATATAGAAAGACAAGCTTCTAAGATCATTAGGGAAATTGACGAAACAAATAAGTTTCCAAGCCCAGAACATGAACCTGAGAATTATCACCATATGGTAGCTTTTTTACTAGTTAGTGAAGGTAGAAACTTAAAAAATGCAAACTCAACAGAACGGATGACTGACTTTGTTGCTAAGACTATGATCAAAGAGCATCCTGACTACAAACATCTTGATACAAATTCATTCGATGTGAAAATAAAGGAACCTGCTAATCAAGGGATAGGAATAGCATTAGAAAGCGTGCCAATGGTTTTAGATTTGAAACCGTTAATAATAGTACATAAAACCCCTAGGAAGTTTATTACTTCTGATAATCCATTAGTTCGTTACAATTCCTTTTACATAGGAAGAAATTACCAGGATAGGGGTTTTGGTTATATTACCAGAGGGTTGCAATTGTTTTTCCCAATTACCCCACATAAGTGCATATTGCTATATGATAGCGTTGCCTACAATATTCCTGGGGCGGAAGAAGGTGCTTTAACGTTACATAGAGCTAGAGATGTTGATCGCTTGAATGAGTTATTCTATTTAAACGCATATAATAATGTGTTTTTAAACCAAAGAGTGAAGGAAGATTACATCAAAAAAATGCACTATAAGAATAGGAAAACATCTAAGATGGGTGAACTAGATAGGGAGATCGGTTCTTTTACATCAACAGATTCAAGTGATGGTAAATTAATTCACATATCTCCTAACAGAGTTACTAAAAAGATTACTCTTGATTGGATTAAAGACTCTGAAACTGCTAAACAATTATCACTTCCACCTCATATGGGGGGGCTTCAAAGAACCGAGTCTCCGTTTATTAGAGACTTGCTAAGAAAAGATAAAGAAAAGTATAAACGCAATATTCATAAGGTAGACAGCCCACAAACTTTTAAGCGATGAGAAAGAGACTATTTTTCGGTTTTACTTTACACTTACCCACAAAATGATACAACATATTTGGAGATGTTGGTGGTGCTGCCTACAAAAGAACAACTTGAAGATCACTTATTAGATAAAATGACCAATCAAGATATTGCAAGCATATATGGTTTATCATTTCAGAAGGTTATTCAATTAATAAAGAAATATCAGCTTATTCCTGCAAAATTAAGAAAAGATGATCACTACATTGTATATGAACATTGGCTAAATGGAAAAGTCGTTTATGTAGGTAGTGGTATCTGGTACAGATGCAGAAGATATACTAATAGAAGAAACCCGTTACATCGAGAGGTAATGGCATCTGGGAAAATACAATATCAGATAGTCGCAGAGTTTGAAGAAGTAAGTTTAGCAAGAGCACATGAAAGTATATTAATAAAAAAATATAAAGCAATGGGACAAGCGATTTTCAATAAACAAGTTCATTAGTTCTTGACGATTTAATGTAGCAGAGGCATAATTATCAATAATCGTGTAATGCAAATTTTCTTAAGTATTCAACTTACTTTGATATGACTGCTTTCGTTACATAATCGTACTTTTGTGGGACTCAAAATCGTGTTCCTTATGGAGTGCCGGTTCGACCCCGGCCACCGGTACTTGTTTCGAACAGTAATGTAAGTGAATATATTAATAGTATAGACCGTTTCTCACAGTAATTGTGGGGAACGGTTTTTTGCGTTTCTTGACAGTATGATCTTCACGACTGTTTTACTTTAAATCGTGTGCATAGACATAGCGGTGAAAACTCTTAAACCTTAAAAATTGACATCCCTCCACACACATTATACAATTATCTTGAATTCGAGATATATTGCGTTGTGTAAATATAAATAGAAAATCATATGGAGGGAACAGGTATGGAATATGGCTTAAAAGGAATCCACCATGTTACGGCGATTACGAGTAGTGCGGAGAAGAATTATGAGTTTTTTACGTATGTGCTTGGGATGCGTTTGGTGAAGAAGACGGTTAATCAGGATGATATTCAAACGTATCATTTGTTTTTTGCGGATGATAAGGGTAGTGCAGGGACGGATATGACGTTTTTTGATTTTCCGGGTATTCCGAAAGGGTCGCATGGTACGAATGAGATTTCGAGGACTTCGTTTCGGGTGCCGAGTAATGATGCTTTGGATTATTGGGTGAAGCGGTTTGATCGGTTGGAGGTTCGCCATAAGGGTATTCAGGAGCGATTCGGGAGGAAGGTGCTTCCGTTTGTGGATTTTGATGGTCAGTCTTATGAGTTGGTGTCAGATGAACATAATGAGGGTGTTCCTGCTGGTACGCCTTGGCAAGCTGGACCGATTCCGCTGGCGTATGCGATTACTGGTTTAGGGCCTATTCATGTTCGTGTAGATGATGTGGACTACTTTAAGAAGATGCTGGAGGAGGTTCTGTTATTTACTGAGATAGGGCGTGAGGGTGCGTATCGTTTATTTGAAGTTGGTGCTGGTGGCAATGGCGCGCAAGTTATTGTGGAGTATAATAATGTGCTGCCGCCTGGGCGGCAAGGGTATGGAACGGTTCACCATGCTGCGTTTCGTGTAGAGGACAGAGAGGCGTTAGAGGCTTGGATTGAACGGATGCCGAAGTTTGGGTATCCTACCTCTGGCTATGTGAATCGTCATTATTTTGAGTCTCTTTATGCTAAGGTGGCTCCACAGATCTTGTTTGAATTTGCGACGGATGGACCTGGGTTCATGGGTGATGAGCCCTATGAGACGCTTGGTGAAATTTTATCCCTGCCTCCTATGCTGGAACCAAAGCGTAAGGAAATTGAGGAGTATGTTCGCACCATCGATACAGTTCGGAGTACGAAGGCAATGGAGAAGGAATACGAATAATGAACAGCGACCTAGTGCTGACTGGGTCGCTGTTTTTAGGTTTTCGGTTTCATATGTGTCTCCTAAGGTGAATGGGAATACAACAAAGGTTCAAGTATGAGATACTAGAGAGACGAGAGTTGTGTGAAAGGAGTGTGTAATATTGACTACGTATAGCAATACAATGAAGCACATTAGAGAAAAACATGGAGATTCGTTAGAGGATTTGAGTGAGAAGGTAAAGGTCAGTGTGGAGGAGCTGGCAGAGATAGAGAATGGGGAATCGACGCCTTCCCTTAAGCTAATTAGAGATTTTGCGGTAGTGTATAATGAATCCTTGTCTCATTTTATCGGAGAGGATCCGGATGAAACGGATGAGGAGAACAGTAAATATGAAAAATGGCTGCCGTTTATTAATCAGATGGAGCAAAAGGGAGTGTCTCCTGAATATTTGATTGAGCTTCTACAGCAAGCTGGTCAAGCGGGAGATACGCAGGATAAAGAATAGGTTTACTATGTATGGTCCGCATTCACGTGAAGAAGAATGCGGGCTATTTTTAAATAAGCTAAGGGGAAGTGGATGTTATGGCTAGACGTGGGATAGTATTGTCCTTACTTCTGCTGTTGGTGTTAGTTGGCTGCGGTGAGCTCGGTGATGCATCATCGGACAAGGCCGTTGTCACCAGAGTGGTAGACGGGGATACGATGAAGGTGGAATTAGCAGATGGTACAAAGGAAACAGTGCGTTTGTTATTAGTGGATACTCCAGAGACGAAGCATCCTGAATTGCCTGTGCAGGCATTTGGACCTGAAGCAGCTGCTTATGCAGAGGAGACGCTTTCTGGGGAGAATGTTACGTTACATTATGATGAATCCAAGCGAGATACATATGACAGGCTGCTTGTTTATTTACATGTGAACGGAGTTGATTTTAATAAATCTCTTATTGAGAAAGGATTAGCCCGAGTGGCTTATGTATGGGAACCGAATACGGAAAGGGCAGAATCATACTATAAGGTACAGCAAAAAGCAAAGCAGCAAGGGAAGCGTATTTGGAGCATAGAAGGGTATGTGAAGGAAACAGAGGATGGAGGCTTCCGAAAGGATGTGGAGGCTGACAAGGCAAAAGAGGAGCATTCATATGATCCCTTTGGTGCGGACAGGGATTGCAGTGATTTCTCTTCTCAGAAGGAGGCGCAGCACTTTTTCCAA
Source organism: Pontibacillus salicampi (assembly GCF_042434395.1). Taxonomy (NCBI): domain Bacteria; kingdom Bacillati; phylum Bacillota; class Bacilli; order Caryophanales; family Bacillaceae; genus Pontibacillus; species Pontibacillus salicampi. The sequence goes on from NZ_JBHLTP010000004.1 coordinate 9,916, forward strand.
GAAGCAGGAGGTTCCAAGGAGGATCCACATCGGTTAGATGGCAGTGATCAGGACGGAATAGTGTGCGAGGGTTTGCCGTAAATTAAGTATGGAAAAGGACTAAACGTGTACACTGGTTTAGTCCTTTTTACCATTTGGGCTCTATGATGATCTTCTTGAGGAGATTGATATCCAGGCAGTGGATGGCGCATATACAGCGAGTATCAATGACCGTGGTAGAGTTGGTTTTTTCTAATCGGAACATATCTTTATGATGCTTAGCGACACATTCATGCATATCAATAGGAAGAAGCAAGGAAACCGTTGCTGTTTTTTTCTTTAGGTGAACTTGTTCAATGCGGAAGTAGGTTGTTTCAAAGGTATGTAGCTTCCCTTTTTTAGAGGTAGCTCCATAAAGAGTTAACAGGGAGTCTTTGCATTGAAGGGTGAATGGGATGGTATCTATATCTAACAGTTTACATAGCAAGCTGCTATATACGTCTGATGGGCACCCTTCGAGCTGTTCCTGCTGCTTCTTCAGTTCTAATAAGGCATCCAATATACAAGGCTCCTCATACGTTTGAATACTCGTCATCATTAACCTCCTCCTTTACATTTTTAGAATATGACATACGCCCAAATTGGTGAACAAAATAATAAAATCCTTTCTCGTTTTTTTGTAGCAGCGAAGCCTATCCCAGAATGTACTATTAAAGGAGATGTTAGAGAGAAGGGAGTCTATCGTCAGATGACTTTAATCGGCATGCTGCATCACAGAAAGGATCCTGAGACCGTAATCAAATCCTATGCCTACGCTATTGTGGCTAAAGCGGAGGGAGCGGATTTTATTTATTTCACACCAAGCATGGTTCATTTTGGAAGTGAGACGATATCTGGTTTAGTATATGAAGATGGTAAATGGAAGCCGCGTCGTACTAGGTTTCCCGATGTAATTTATAATACAGGTAGTCCAGAGAAGCTAAGTAAAGCGATGGACGTTCTTCGGAAGCTGAAGGAGAAGGTGCCCTTTACAACTCATTCTATCGGAAATAAATGGCGGGTGAATGAGCGGTTGAAAGAAGCGGGCGACTTTGCTCAATACTTAATCCCTTCTAAAGTGGTGAAAACACCGAAAGAATTACTCCATTTCATGGAAGCCTTCTCGGATGTAGTTGTGAAGCCAGTGGACGGGAGAAAAGGGCAGGACATTTATTATATTACTAAGGAGCAGCTTCATTTCATAGTCAATCAATCCTCTCATGAAGAAAGGTGGAATCTAGCCTCCTTTATTAATAGGATGACGGATCTGTTGTCGGAAAAAGCGTATATTGTTCAACCGTATATTAGAAGCAGAACGAAGTCGGGGCTTGCTTATGATTTTCGCATTCACGTGCAGAAGGATGGTGCTGGTAAGTGGGTGAATACGGCGATTTACCCTCGAATTGCACCAGAAGGTACTATTATTACGAACATTAATAACGGTGGTTACACGAATTATCTGGACCCTTTTCTCCATCAGGAATTTCAGCAGGAAGCGTTTAATATAAAGAAGACACTGGAATATTTCGGTCTTGCTCTTGCACGGCATTTAGATGAGCTGCAGATGGTGCAATACCAGGAGGTTATTGATGAGATTGGGATAGATGTTGGACTCGATACACAGCGAAAGCTATGGATTTACGAGGTTAACTGGCGCCCGGGCTGTCCTCCCACCTTCTATTTAGAGATGGATGTAGTAAGGAACACTATCTTATATGCTATGTATCTAGCTCAATATCAGGAGAAGATAAAGCGGGAGATACTTGCGTTTAAGCAGAAAAAAATGAAGAAGCGGGATATACCGATTATTGCGGTAACGGGGAGTGCGGGGAAAACCACGACTAAATCGTTCCTTGCCTCTGTGCTTAGTACTAGATGGAATGTATTTGAGTCAAAGGACTATTGGAATACGACGGAGCATACTCAAAAGCATGCAGAGGAAATCAGCCATAACCATGAGGCAGTCGTACTGGAATATGGGATGGCTTACCCTGGTGTGATAACAGAGCATTGTAGCATTATTCAGCCGAACATTAGTATAGTGACCAATATTGGTATGGCGCACATTGGAAATTTTGATGGTGATGTGAAGGGAATTGCTCATGCTAAATCAGAGCTTATTCATGGTATGAAGCAGGATGGATTATTGGTAATCAATAAGGATAATGAGCATTCGCAATTATTGGAAATGGACCAGTTTAAAGGGCGGATTATTACGACAGGGATATACAAGGATGCAGATTACCGTGCTTCTCGTATTGCTTATGCCGATAACGGAATGACATTCTCAATGGAATTACAGCACGAGGAGCATGAACTGTTCATCCCCATCTTCGGTGAACACCATGTCTATAACGCGATGAATGCTGTAGCAATAGCTGATCAGCTAGGGTTTTCCCCTATAGAGATTAAATCGGGCTTATTATTTAAAAAGCCTCCACGTCGGATGACGATGTATCATCTTAACCGAAATATGACCATGATTGATGATACGGTCCACTCCCACCCCCAAGCAGTAATGGCTGCCGTGGATGTATTGGCTAATATTGCTAAGGGTAGAACAATTGCTATATTAGGACAGATGAGGGAGCTTGGTGATTTGCGCGACGCTCAATATCAGCATATTGGAGAATATGTAGCAGAGAAAAATATTGATATGGTGGTGACCTATGGATATCGAGCGGATGCTATCGGAATTGCTGCAAAAGCCGCTGGAATCAAGGAAGAGATGATCCTGCATTTTTTAGATAAGGAGAAGATGCACGAAGCATTAATGGAACGGCTGCAGGATAATGATACGATATTGGTGAAGGGTGCTAGCAAAACGCATATGTTTGATACCGTAAAATTTCTATCTGATACGATTGGGGAAGTGTAAGGAGGGAGGGGACTCTCTCCTTGTTTTACATAGAGAGGGGGATTGGGGATGGGAGAAAGGTCAAAGGGTAGATGGAGTATTATGCAAGCACTGCGAGCTAACCAAGATGTGAAGCATTTTCTGCCAGACATTGCTTTATGTAAAGAAAGGGCGTTTGTTTCTTTCCTGCAAGCATATGACCATGTCGTTTTAAAACCATGCTATGGGGAACGACCATTTGATTGGCTGTGGGTAAAGCGATTGGAAAATCATCTTTACCGAGTCAGAACATCGGAGGAGGAGGTGGACATCGCTGGAGCTACCCAAGTGTACGAGTATATTTCCAATCTTCCTCTATTAAATAAGCATTATATTTTACAAGCTGACCGAAATTGGCCGGAGCGGTATATGGTAAAAATCGTAGAGAGCGAACCAGTGCACGTTGCTGTACTTACTTATAAGCGTGGAGCATTTTGTATGAAGGAGTGTCTGGAGTATAAAGAAGGACTTCCTGAGCTTTGCAGGGAAGTTGGGAAGACTTTAGCTTCCTGTTATTCAGAAACAAAGGAAGTTTTTATTGAGGTAGGCTGTGATGGGGAAACAATAGGAATTGAGGAAGTACACCTTGGATTATTAAAGCAAAAATGGACGTTGTATGGAGTGATGGCAGCTGACCCCATTATAGTATCCCATCTTCCACAAACGCTTCCTTGTACTCTAGAAAATGTAAGGGAATGGATGGAGCCGAATAGGGCGGTTCTTTTCAAGCCGAGCAAGGGACAAGGGGGACGTGGCATTGCGAGTATAGAAAGGGTAAAGAGAGACAAATTTTTAGTCCAGGTGAAGCAAAAGCAGTTTACATTTCACCGTCTTTCTGATGCGTATTCATTTGTAAAGCGCAACGTGATGAAGCTGAGTCACTATATGATTCAACCGAGGCTAGCATTGATGCAATATAATGGGCTTCCCTTTGATGTAAGAGTGATGGTGCAGCGAGAAAAGGATACAGGTCAATGGATTGCTACTGGATCACTTCTTAGAGTTGCCAATGATGGCTACATTACGACAAACGTGACAAAGCATTATCTTGAGTCACATACCGTGCTGACAGAGGAGACGATACAATCTATTAATCAGCTGGCTCTACGTACAGCTTATCACCTATCCCACTATTATGCAGATGCGCGAGCGATTGGATACGATATCGGAGTTGATCAAAAGGGAGAGATATGGATTATTGAGGCAAATTTCGTTCCCGATTTCTCCTTATTTAAGCAATTAGATGATTTATCCATGTATCAAGAAATGCTGAAGCATGGTAGAAAGAAGAGGTTATTAGGAGAAGATTAGGGACTGCTATAAATAAAAATAGTCTAATAGAAAGTTATGAAAGAGTTGGGAGCACGACAGAAAAGGGGCTGACCATGGCGGAAATAGAGCTAATTATGGCAGAAAACCCGCCCCTCGCTCCCCATCTCATCTGTAAGAAGCGCTGGCAGTCTGCCAGCGCTTCTTTTTCCATTAATCAGTATATGGCGGTCAAGGTATCGGAGGTATGGAGGTGGAATTGGATGAGTTTGGCTGCTTGTTTGGCTCGATGGGTGGCTTCTTCAAGGGTGGAGCCGATGGCGATGACATGAGCATAACGGTGGCCCATGGACATTGGTGGGAAGAGGGTGGTGCCTTTTCTTGGTTTGATGTACACGTCTACCACTCCTTCTGATTGGAGGGCTTTGTTTTTTCCGAGGACGCGTTCTAGAATTCCTTGGCGGGCGATGCAGATGTGCTGGGTAAATACAAAGTGTTCTTTCGTTTTGGTGAGATCTGGTGCTTCACCAAGCTGGATTTTTAAGGTTTCTTTAACAAGGTTGATTCCAAAGGCTGCTTCAATCATACGGTTCATGGCACCCCCTGATATTCTGGGGTTTATTTCTACTAGCTTCCAGCAGCCGTTTGGTTTGTGGCGCAGTTCTAGGTGGAAGGTGCCATTGGTCATATGAAGGGATTGTACGATAGAGGCAGCAACTCGTTTGATACCTCGTTCTATGTCAGCATCGCATTCGGCTAGTACGCCATAGCCTGTAATGATAAAACGTTTTCCTTTCGTAATTTCTTGTTCAATAATGGCGGCTAAGTGGATCTCTCCGTTAAAGACGAGTACCTCGGCTAAGTATTGGGGTCCGTCTATGAACTCCTCTACAATAATGGTTTCCTCTGGATATTTGTTGCGGAGCTTTTGAATGTTCCTGGTGAGCTCTTCTAGATTTACAGCCTGTAATGCATCTTTTGATCCTGTAGATTTGGACACCTTCACCATGGCTGGGTAGTCTGTCCATATATCCAGGTGGATGGATGCTATATCTTCCTGTTTGTCTATTAGTATAAAGTTAGGGGTGTATGGCTCTTCAGAGAAATAAACTCGAGTATTTTGTTTGTTTTCCATAATATGAATGGCATCGGTACAGCATGGATGATCTGGACAAAAGGTGTCTGCTAGTGTGGAGGCGAGGTGAACATGCTGATCGATGAAGCTGGAGATGGCTTTTATCACAAAACCTCTTTGCTGCAGCATGATTATTTCCTTCGTTAATGTGTGTTGATCAAGTTCCTCCACCCAAAATAGCTGGTGGACATCTGGGTATTGCTCCCGTTGTTTTATTTTACGTTCATTTCTTGTAAAAACGATAGTATGGTAGCCAAGGTCATATGCAGCACGTACTGCATCGCGGCTGGAACCGGATTTATTTAAGCCGATAAAGATAATAGTATTCATTTAATTCAACTCCAAGAAAGAATGACATACTTCCATCGTATAAAGAAATGTAGGTTTTGGAATGGGCACCTGCCCAGAAAAGTGAAAAATTTCTTTTTCGTTTTGGTGTGAACAAATAAGTTGCATGGTGAAGGGGATAGAGGGTTTAATAAAGAGGCTGTCATGATTGTAAGGAGGGAAGGAAAGAATGAACTATGTTTTCTACCTATTAGGCATGATTGTGTCCAGCCTTGGTATTATATGTTTTATTCAGGCAGATGTGGGAGTGGGAACGACAGATAGTGTTGCCATCGGGCTATCCTCTCATATTCCTGTTACAGTCGGAATAGGAATGATGTTCATTCACATCATAGTCATTTCATTAAACACTTTCTTAAGTAAGACAAGACCGGAATTATTCGTATTTGTACCTATTCTGCTAAGAGGAGTAACTGTTGATTTTTGGAATTATATTATTCCGGATTTACAGCTGGAATTCTTGCTATTCCGTTGGCTGTTGTTAGTAGTGGGGTTAGTGTTAATGGGAGTTGGTCTCGGTATGTATCTTCATACCTCTCTACCCAAAATCCCTGTGGACGATTTAATCAAAACGTTAATGCGTAAAAATCATTGGTCTTTACGTGTGAACCGAATTATGTATGAATTCTCCTTGCTGTTTACTGGGTTTATATTAGGAGGACCTATTGGCATTGGTACCTTTGTCATTTCATTATGCCTCGGTCCTTCCATACAATTTTTCTACCAACGGATGGAGAACATAAGGCCCTTATTTAATCGAGATAAAGCGTACGGTATATAAGTATCTGGCTGGGCCAGAAGTGTATTAGCCTACAAAGAAATCCGAACTATCTCGAGATAGTTCGGATTTTTCTTAATCATATGACTGGGTTTATAACTAGGGCTTATCGTTAGGTTTCAGCCACTTTTCTTTATAGATGACGACGTGCTGTGGCGAAATTTGCTTGTGCCCATGGTGTTGTAATGGATTCTTTCACTATACCTTCTTTTGTCATATGCACCATCTGATTATCTCCTACATAGATCGCTGCATGTCGAATGTCTTTCCCTTCTCCATCTAATGAAAAGTATAATAAATCTCCTGCTTGAAGATTATCCTTTGAGATGACATTGCCTTCTGTTGCCTGATTAGCTGCCATAGTAGATGATAGTTCTATGCCATTCTCTGCATAGACATAGTGAGTAAAGCCGGCGGGGGTAAACGTTAAAGAAGACGGAGCATAATCGTATCCGTATGAGCCTGCCCCAACTAAATCTGCTGCTGTTTGTGCAATTCTCTTGTCCTTTTTCGTGGAAATGGACTGAACCTTCTTATCCTTCGATAGTAGACGCGTTGCGCCTAAGTAACGATCCTCGTACCACGGTACAAATAGGACTCGACTCTTCACGCCATTCGATGTAGGTACGATCATTCGGTGTTCTCCGCCATAAATGGCAGCGATAGATGGAGTGTTAGACGTTGATGATGCTCCAAAGAAGACGAGGTCGCCTTTTTGCAGCTCCTGCTTGGAGACAGAGGAGCCACTATTCATCAAGCTGTTAACACTCGAGGCATTAACGGAAATTTGTTCCTTTGAGTAGATTTCCTTTATGAACTTAACGTTCTCGGCTGTTTCTGTATCGAGGCTATCATAGGCATTATTCACTACTTGATCTGCCGTGGAAACAGGGCTCTCATCCATTAAAGCTGGTAATACTCTCCTGGCGGACATGTAGTGATCAGTGTAATATGATTTACCATTAATATCGGAGATCATAATATCATGCTGGGCGTCTGCCATATGAATCATTTGTTGATTGCCAATATACATGCCTACATGGTCTGGTTTGCCGTTGTCATTCCCATCAAAAAAGAGTAAATCACCTTTTTGCAGCTCCTGCTTCGATACTTCCATTCCTTGCTGCATCATATAATCCTCGTTATAGGTTCCTAAATGTACATCGTGCTTTGCAAAAATGAAGTTCAAAAAAGTAGCACAGGAAAACTGATAAGGAGCGGTTTTCTTGTATTCTGAAGTGCTATACGTCGCTTGTCCGATAAGGTCTTTAGCGGTTGCTATCAACTGATCTGCTTTTTCCTCCACTCCTTCTGATGCAGGTGCTGCTGCAGAAGCGGGCTCAGCAGCCATCGTGGTTACAGGTAAACTGAAGCTGCCTAGCGTGATGAAAACTGCTAATGTAATACTGGATATAATGTTTCGCATAGTCCCCTCCTATGTTTGGCTATTATGTAACATGTTGAGTTTAACATAGGGAGCCAGCACGGTTAGGATGTAATTTATTCCATAAAAAAGCTAGCAAAGGCTGCTCTGCTAGCTGTGTTCCTTCAGTTGTTGTGCAAGAGCGATCATTGCTCTGCTGCTCATAGGACCTTTAACTAAAACAAGTGTATTCTCATCCAGCATTGGCAACAGTACCTCCTCAACCCCTTTTCCATTAGCAAACGTATAAATAGTACCTTTAAAGCCATCCCTTTCAGCTTGTAGAGCGATATTCTTTGCTTTCTTGCCTATTGTAATTAACGTTTTGGCAGGGTGATGTGCAACGAGGGTGCCCATTTTATGATGAAACTCCTCCTCGTAATCTCCAAGTCTGTTTATGTCGCCAAGTATTACTATAATGTTCTTCTCTTCCCCAATCGTAGCTACTACATCTAAGGCTACTTCAATGGATGTAGGGTTAATCGTCCATGTATCGTCAACAATGGTGGCATTCTTTTTCCCTGTTGAGATTTCTAGATGACGCTCCATGTTTTGGAATGTGGCTAATCGTTGAACAGCTGCTTCTAGAGCAATACCCATGTGCTGGATAGCAGCTAGTGCGGCTAATGCATTATATACTTGATGTTCTCCATACCCTGGAACAAAAGCCTGACAACTCGTTTCTGGAGTTTCTACTATAAAAGACATACCACCTGGCGCATAAGTTACTTTTTTGGCTGTATAGTGGGCCTCTTGATTCATCCCGAATGTTTGCACAGTCCCCTTACACGAAGTGAGCGATAGGGTTTTGCTATTGGTATCATCGGCATTTATGAGTAAAAGGCCGCCTTCCCGAACGCCCTCTATCATTTCCCCTTTAGCTTCAATATACCCCTCCAGTGATTTACAGCCATCCAAGTGATGGGCGCCAATATTCGTTATGATTCCAATTGTCGGTTGATATATCATACACTGGTGCTTTATGTTCCCAATATTGCCTAATCCAGTTTCAAACACAGCCATTTCTGTGTTGTCCTCCATTCCCATCAAATACGGAAAGGAGCGTCTAGGTTCGTTTTGACTGCTGTAGGAGGCATGCACATGATAAAAAGCCTCCCCAATGTGTTTAATCATCTCCTTGGTCGTCGTTTTTCCGCATGTGCCCGTAATCGCGACTACTGGAATATGGAATAGGTTTCGATAATACGTCGTAAACGACCAAAATGCCTGGATCATACTTTTTACTTGAATAATGGTTACGTTTGTCAGGTGATGTGGAACATCCTTTACCTCTCGATCGACTAACAATACGCATGGTGTATAGGGAGCGATGTCCTCCCAATGTATAGTCTCTTTTCGGTACACAAGCACAAGTGACTTCCCCCTTGTTAGTGGGTGGCGGTTATATATAATAGCATCCTCAATGACCCAATTTGTATCACCCTGTATATGTGTACCTTGTACTACCTGGATTAGCTCCACGATAGATATTTCCTTCAATGAAATCACTCCTCTAGGTTAATGGTATGGTTCTACCCCAAATTATGCTTGTGTTCTTACCTACATACAGACAACTGGATGAAAGTAGAAAATAGTCGAATGCCCTAACGTAAAACCCACACTTAGTTCACGAATCAGAATAAATTGATAGTAGATGGAATCAGAAAGCGGGGGATCGTTGTGGCAGGAAAGCTGGAACAGTATGAGTGGTTGTCGAAAAATCCGGAAACATCATTTCATCTACCTGATTCCTCCAAGTATTCCAAAGCCGAGTTAAGCAGGTATGTAAAGAAGTACCATTCCGTTTTTGTGAAGCGGGATTTATCTGGGCAAGGAAGAGGGGTGTACCGTGTTACCGAAAGGAAGCAGGGTGTGTATAGAATAAACGGCTACACATTTAGCGGTCAGCTTCTGAAGGAGGATATGTCAGCGAGCGCTTTTCATCAATTGCTCCAGCCTTTTGAGAGGCTAGGCCGGGAGGATAAATACATCATTCAGCAAGCCGTGGAGAGCGCAGCAGGTCCTACTACTCCCTTTGTAATTAGAAGTCATGTGCAAAGGGTCAATGGAATTTGGGAAGTTCCCGGACATATCGTATCGATTGGAGTAGAGAACACAAAAGAAAATGCTATTGTGAATAACTGCCGAGGTGCCCAGGTTATATCTGTTGAGGCACTCTTTGAGCAATACCTTCAAGAAGATCAGAGAGTGAAGGTGCTCGATCAATTGGAGGATGTATGTAAGAAAGCGTGCCAATCGCTAGAGCCACATTATGACTCCAAAGAATTTGGTCTTGATATTACCCTGAATCAGCAGCTTATCCCCATCATTATTGAAGTAAACAAAAATGCTGGAATCGCCTCCTTTCACACCATTGATGCTTCCATGTGGAAGAGGATTATGGAAAATAGAAGAAAGATAAAGAAAGAATCTACTACAGAATAACAAGAAAGAGGGAGTATAGTGGATTCAATCGGAAAACGAGAGCAGTATGAACAGCTGGAAGCTTGTTCCTCCATAACACCACACCTTCCCTACACCCTTACCTATTCAAGCAAAGCGCTTGATGAAATGCTAAATAGCTACAATACTATCTACGTTAAACATAATACGTCAGGGCAAGGCAGAGGTGTATATAAATTAGCAAAGATGGAGGCAAACCAGTATGCATTACATGGATATGGTATCGGTGGTCAGCCCATACAGGTAGTTGGGGACATGGACACCATTACCAGAGCCCTGCAGCCGCTACAATCGATTGGTCATTATTATGATTATATTGTTCAGGAAGCTATTCCAAGTATAGGAGCAGATGGGACACCATTGATTATTAGACATCACATGCAAAAACTAGGAGAAAAATGGGTAGTCGGTGGGTCTCTCGGCGTTATAGCTCCTTCTTCTTCTAAAGATGGCGTGGTGAACAGATCTAGAAAAGGAACAGTAATAACTACAGATATCTTACTATCAGAAATTCTTCAGATGCCAAGAAATAAACTAACTGCCAAAAAAGAAGAACTGGATGCTTTAGCTACTTTAGCAGTTAGTTGTATCGGAAAAGAGATAGCTGATCAAGAATTAGGTGTTGATTTTGGAATAACGGCAGATGGTCTTATTTATATCTTTGAGGTAAATAGACAACCAGAGGTGAAAGGCTTCTACCAGCTTGATAAGAATTTATATAGGAAGATCATGAATCATCGTGGTTGGATGAAGAGGAACAATTCCATGAAGTAATCAATCCACAAGAAGGTAATTCCCTTTCCTTAAAGGAGGTGTATAGTATGGGGATGCAAAAAGGAAGATTATACGTCGTAAACACGTGCTCAGGAACGGTTACGGTGATTGATACAGCGACCAACAACGTTGTCACTACAATTGATGTAGGAGATTTACCTCAAAGAGTAGCCGTAAATGATGTAACAAACCGGGTATATGTCACCAACAAAGCCTCCCATGATGTATCCATCATTGACGCAGTTACGAATATGGTGATTGCTACGGTTGCTGTAGGAGATGGCCCATTAAACGTTGTAGTAAATGAACTAACAAATAAAATTTATGTAGCTAACACATTATCTAATAGTGTGAGTGTTATAGATGGGGTAACCAATATGGTCATAGCAACCATTCCAGTCGGTGTCAATCCTATGGGAATGGCGGTGAATAAAGTAGATAATCGAATTTATGTGGCAAATATGTATTCTAATAATGTGTCTGTTATTGATGGAAATACAGATATGGTAATAGCCACCATACCAGTGGGTAGTGTTCCATCTGACTTAGATTTATTATTTTTATAGGAAAATTATGCTGCTTTCGGGCAGTTTTTTTGTGTCGTAACATTATATAAGAAAATAGAATGAATTCATCTTACCATGATTAACCAACACCTTTGATAGGGTATAGAATACATAAGGCTATCGCTAACCAGGGTATAGCCAATTCAACCAAAACGTTAGTTTGGAGGATTGATCGTGGAAGAGTTTGATGTGCAATTTATACTTACCAATGGGGAAGTTGGCAGTGTAATGTCAGGACATTCGGTAAGAGAAGTGAATGACAAGCTTTGTAAGAAGCTCTCCTCTGAGGACCCAACACTTCAGCTTGATGAAAACACAACAGTAGTCAAATCGCACATACAGTATTTTCACATCCATGAAGGTAAAGAAGCTTAAAAAGGCGGGGCTCCCGTCTTTTTATTTTTGTAGAAAACTATTATTGCAGAAAGTCAAATTTATATTGGCTTTTTTCTCCATTTTAGGGCTTGAAAGAAGGAACGGACATACGATTTACTAGAGATAGAATCTTTATCGTATAAAGGGGTGGTGTTTTGAAATGGATATGGACGACCGAAGGCGCACTGTATATCACATTACTATGTACCCTGTCCGTGATTTACATTATGTTAACCCTTCAAGCGAAACGTCAGGAGGAATCGGAGGTAGAGGCTGTTTCTGATTCAGCTAATGTCACTACGTATTTTTATCATGAAGGGCAGAATTGGTATGCCTTCGTTAAAAACGAAGGCAGTGGAAAGGCAGTTAATGTGAGAGCTATCATCATGGGCTCGGAATACTTTGATATTCCAGAGCAGGAGGACTTTATTCTAGAGTCTAATGAAGAATTATCTCTTGGTATATTTCAGGATCCCATTACAAGCATAGTCGTTCGCTGGGATGATGAAGAAAAGCACAATAAAATAGCAAAGTCCTTTCATCAAATGAAGCAAATGTAAAAGAAACATCCTGATAGCCTTAGACTGTCAGGATGTTTCTTGTCTTTTATTCCACTTAGTTAGATAAACCATCTTTAATAGTTTTAATATTCCACTCCATCATGGATATATAAGAATCGCCTTTTTCTCCAGGTTCAGCAAGGGAGTCTGTAAACACTTTGCCCATAATAGGAACATCGGTTTCAGAAGAAACAGCTTCCATACTTCGTGCATCAATGCTGGTTTCTAGGAAAAGACCAGTAATATCCTTTTCGTTTATTATATCTACTATTCTAGTAATTTGTTCGGGAGTACCTTGATTCTCCTGGTTAATTTCCCAAATATATTCTGCTTGGAATCCATAGGCCTCACTGAAATATTTGAAAGCTCCTTCACTGGTTACAAGTACGCGTTCTTCCTCTGGAATTTCATTAAATTGCTCTACTGCCTGATTATGGAGCTCTTGAAGTTTAGCAATATACTTCTCTGCATTCTCTTCATATACTTCTTTATTTTCTGGGTCTACTTCAATTAATCCGTCTCTCGCATTCTCAGCATATTTAATTCCGTTTTCAATATTTAACCACGCATGGGGGTCCTCTTCTCCTTCTTTCCCTTTTGTGGTAAGGTATTTAGCTTCGACGTCTTTACTCATAAGAAATACAGGAGCATCATCACCAGCTTTTCCTGCGGTTTCCATTAATTTATCAAACCATGCATTTCCTGCCTCTAGGTTTAGTCCATTGTAGAAAACAGCGTCAGCATCAGTCGTCTTCTTCACGTCCTCTGGAAGAGGGTCATACTCATGCGGGTTGGAGCCGATAGGTGCGAGACTATGAATATCTACTTTGTCTCCGCCGACATTTTTTACAATGTCATACACGATTGAATAAGTGGTCACTACTTGCACCTTATCTTCGTTGTCTGAGCTAGTACCATTAGCTTCATCTCCACCACAAGCTGCGAGTACGATAATAAACATAGATACTGCGATTAATAGAAAACTCTTTTTAAACATAATCCATTCCTCCTAAGTTCGATTTGTGTTAGACAATTTATATGTTGAAGTTTTACATTATTTACATTAAGGAAGCTCGTTTCTTTCTCACCTTTATCATTTTCCAGAGCAAACCGTGCTTAGGTGAGAATAAGAACACAAGAGCAAAGATAGCTGTGGCTGAAATAACAATAGTAGCGCCAGATGCTAAGTTGTATGTGAAGCTAAAATACAACCCTATGACAGAGGATATAACTCCGATTCCAGCTGCCAGAAAAATCATAATCCATAATCGGTCGGTCAATAGGTAAGCAGCTGCTGCGGGTGTTATTAACATAGCAACTACTAAGACTATCCCAACCGTTTGTAACGATGCTACGGTTACCATCGTTAGAAGCGTCATAAGGAAATAGTGAATGATACGAACTGGTAATCCATATGCTGCAGCCATTGTTTCATCAAAGGATGTTACTAAAAGCTCTTTATAGAAGAAGTAGACTGCCGCTATGACAAACAAACCAATTCCGAGGGTGATCCACATATCAGACGCTCGGACCGCCAACACATTTCCAAAAAGGATATGATATAAATCCGTACTGCTCTTTAGCATAGTAATGATAATAATTCCAGCTGCAAATGCAGCAGTAAACATAATTCCAATGGATGTATCATGTTTAATACGACTATTCTGACTTACGAAGCCAATCGCTATAGCTGTAATAACTCCTGTAAACACGGCACCAAAGAAGAAATTAATCCCTAGCATATAGGAGATAGCTACTCCTGGTAGGACAGCGTGTGATATGGCATCCCCCATCAGAGCCATCCCTCTTAATATAATAAAACAGCCAATTACACCACATATGATGCCGACCATGACAGAGGTCAGTAAAGCCTTCTGTAAAAACCCATACTGCATAATGGCTTCGATAAATTCCATTAAGACTGCACTCCCATCTCATTCATAAACGCAAATTGTCCTTTGTAGGCTCTTTCAATAACGTCGGTTTGGAACACTTCATTCACCGAACCAAAGCTAATAAGCTCCTTATTCAATAATATTAATTGATTAAAATAATCATTCGCCTTGCTGAGGTCATGGTGTACGACCATGACTGTTTTCCCTTGCCAGCACAGCTCCTTTAATATTTTTACAATGGTTTCCTCGCTGGCAGCATCTACCCCCACAAAAGGCTCATCGAGGAAGAACATTTCTGCTTTTTGTGCAAGAGCTCTCGCAAGGAATACGCGCTGCTGCTGTCCACCAGATAATTCGCCGATTTGCCGTCTGCTATACTCTTCCATTCCTACGCGCTCCAAACATTCTAATGCCCATTCTTTTTCCTTCTTCTTAGGGCGATGGAAAAGCTTAAGGTTTGGGTACGTACCAATAAGTACGGCATCTAGAACTGTAATAGGAAAATCCCAATCAATATCATTACGCTGCGGAACGTAGGCTATTTGCTTGCGTACCTCCTTAATCGTCTGACCCATTATTCTTACGTCGCCTTTATCCTTCGGGATTAGATTAAGCATAGCCTTTAAAAAGGTAGATTTCCCCGCACCGTTAGGGCCGATTATTCCGACTAGATTACCAGTTTGCACAGATAAATTGACGTCTTTGACTGCTTCCGTTCCGTAATAGGAAACATGCAAGTCTTTTACGGAGATAGCTAGATTATTCATCGTGTTCCTCCTTTATTGGAATTCTGTATGATACTTTCGTTTATTAGTTTGCGTAATTCATCTAATTTTCCTTCGTGCAACTTTTTGGGTAAAAATTTTTTATATATCCATTCAGGGCTCTTCGTAGAAGGATAGCAGCCCATCATATTATAAAATCCATATTTCATAAACAGTACAATCTTTAAGTACCTTGTAAATGTATATGATAAAAATAGGCAAATGTGCGTGTTTCATACAAAATAGGTTGTGGTTCAAAAAGTTTCCCTAATGCAAAATATATAGATAAGACTAATCTTTGTCAACAATTTTTGTAGGAACTTTTTTATACAATTTGTTTATAATATAAAAAATGTGGTTACATTGTAGAGTAAAGGAAAAAAGGTGAAGTTTAATTAGATTACAAGATTGTAAATCTTTACATTGTCGACTTAAAAGGTGAATAAATGAGGGTTTTCGACAAATTTTTAAATTATCTATTGAACAAATGTTAAGCTTTTGTTAATATAAAATTTGTATTGATTTCGAGAGGCTTAGTCACATATCTTTTCTGTGCAAGAGTCCAATTAATGGTGCATTATTTTTTTTTATGCGGGTGTAGTTTAGTGGTAAAACCTCAGCCTTCCAAGCTGATGTCGTGGGTTCGATTCCCATCACCCGCTCCATTGCAATTATATGTTACCAACGCAGTGTTTCGTTTAGAGGTGTGGAAACGAAGCATTGCGTTTTTTATATGCACTTTTTTAAAATATACCCTTTATTAAGGGGGAAGATCCTCGTCCGTAAGCTAATAGATTAGAAAGTTGTGTGAGCGTATTCCAAAAAGGTTACATTGAACAGTGAGGGTGTTTATACACAGTAGGATAATCTAATAACAAAAATCTTATAGGAGTAGAGGTGAAGAGTATGAAAGACCTTCAAAACAAATTAAAACAAATTGATGGAAAGAGCTATAAAGCGTATAAAGATATCCAAGGACGATATTCCTTTAAGGGATATGACCTTGTCCTAGATTATGTCCAAGGTGACCCCTTTGCGGCACCATCCAAAATTAGAGTGATCGTTCCAGACAAGGCAAAGCCCATCCATTCTAAATGGAAGGAAACGACATCGAGAAAAATATATGCAGAAGATGTGATTGCTAGAAAAGTAGCGAAATCCATCGATAAAGATAACAGTTTTATTAAAGGGACAGGTAAAAGTGGTATGGTTGCCATTGATAAGCCTGGTCAGGAAATAGTGGATAGAACAGCTGTGAGAATGGAAGAAAACCAAACAGTAATCTGTTTATCTATTGGACTGCCGGCAAATGGTCGGAGAATTAACGGGAAGGAAGCAGAAAAATTACTGTTTCAAGCCATACCTTCTATAATGAATACTTCCATATTCGCAGTACAGGATCAGGAGCTGGATGCTTCTTCAGAGCTTGCGGACCAGCATGATGCTGTTCGTGCCAAAATGAAAGAGGAGAATTGGATTTCCTTTGTAGCAGATGGAGCTATCCTTCCTCGGGAAAGTGGTATTAGTAATCGTCCTATGAAGCAGGCCGTACCATTCGAAAGCCCTGAAGCGAACCGAGTATCGATAGACATCCCTCACCAGGAGGAGCCACTAACGGGAATGGCAGTAAAGAAAGGTATCGTTCTAATTGTGGGAGGAGGCTACCACGGAAAAAGTACCCTGTTGAAAGCGATGGAGCGTGGAGTGTATCCTCATATTAAAGGAGACGGACGAGAATTTGTTATCACCGACCCTGACGCTGTAAAGGTACGTGCAGAAGATGGGCGTTCCGTTGCAAGTGTCAACATTTCACCATTTATCAATGACTTACCACATGGGGAGAACACAGTCCAGTTCTCTACGGATAATGCAAGTGGCAGCACATCCCAGGCTGCAAATGTTATGGAGGCAGTTGAAGCCGGTGCCTCTACTATATTAATAGATGAGGATACAAGTGCAACCAACTTCATGATTCGAGATGAGCGGATGCAGGAACTGGTAGTCAAAGAAAAAGAGCCAATCACTCCGTTTATCGATCGCATTAAACAAATGCGCGACGAATTACACGTCTCCACTATCCTAGTAATGGGAGGGTCAGGCGACTATTTTGACGCAGCAGACGATGTCATTATGCTGGATCAATATTTGCCATACAACGTAACGGAGAAAGCGAAAGAAATTGCAGAAAAGCATCCATTTCATCGAGAGAAGGAAAGTGATGATGCCTTTGGCTCAATTCCAAACCGGCATTTCCTTCCTCAAAGCGTCCAAAGTCAAAAAGGGAAGAAGTCTAAAGTGCAAGCCAAAGGCCAACACTTAATACTAATGGGCAAGCATGATATATCATTACATTATGTAGAGCAGTTAGTAGATACTTCTCAGACAACGATGATTGCTGAAATTTTGCTCCACTTAGAGCAAAAAGGCTGGCTGAAAAAACAACGCAGCTTACATGAGCTATTAGATGCAATCGAACAGCAAATGGATGAAAAAGGACTTGCCTCTTTCACACCATATCCTGAACAGCATCCTGGCGACCTGGCAAGACCAAGGCGCCATGAAATAGCAGCCACCTTGAACAGATTAAGAACAGCCAAGGTCAATCAGTTTTAACGGTGCTTACAGCGAAGTGAGGGGGAGGAAGAACCCCATATCCAATGGGCCATGCACCCCATACGTCGCTAATCGGTCGCTTCCACTTTATCTAGGAAATCTAGTTGCAGCGGGTAGGGTCTAGCGTCATAAGCCACAACCTCTTGCGAGGGAAAATCCCCCTCTACAGAGGCTGTGACTTATGCGTACGCCCCTGACCACCCGCTTCCACTTTATAATCCAGCTGCAGCTCCCAGCGACTAGTGGGGTTCTGTCCCTTTCTTGCGATAAGTCAACATCGAATCGCTAACGCTCTTCGTGTTTCCTTTATCTCATGCAGGGCCATGCACCCTATACGTCGCTAATCGGTCGCTTCCACTTTATATATAGAAAGGAGGGGTTTTATGGATCTTCATGCTTTGCGGGAGGATATGGTTGCTTTTAGTAAGGAGATTGGTATTGATAAGATTGGCGTGGCTTCGCCGGATGTATTTACGGAGTTGAAGGAGCGGCTTAGGGCGCAGCAGGAATTGGGGTATCAGTCTGGCTTTGAGAAGGGCTCCCTCGACGAGCGTACAACGCCTAACATGCACGTTCCTGAGGCGAAATCTATCATTTCTATAGCCATAGCGTACCCAAGTAAGATGAAGGATGCTCCTCGCAGTAAGCGTGGGGAGCGGCGGGGCTTGTTTTGTCGTGCCTCGTGGGGACAGGATTATCATGATGTGTTAAATGATAAGCTCAACCGACTAGCGGAATTTCTGGAGGAGAAGTATCCTGGTTTTCGTTGGAGATCGATGGTGGATACGGGCGAGCTTTCCGATCGGGCGGTCGCAGAGCGCGCGGGTATTGGATTTACGGGGAAGAATACAAATCTTATCACAAAGGAATTTGGTTCTTACGTGTATTTGGGCGAAATTATAACCAATATCCCATTTGCACCGGATGATCCTGTTGATGATAGCTGTGGTGATTGCAATATTTGTGTGGACGCGTGTCCAACAGGGGCACTTGTTCAAGGTAATCAATTACACGCTGGTAAATGTATTGCTTTCCTTACCCAGACGAAAGGGTTTCTACCTGATGAATATCGGGATAAGATAGGGAATAGGATATATGGTTGTGATACGTGTCAGACGGTATGTCCAAAAAATAAAAAGAAGGATTTTCACTTGCATCCTGAGCTGGAGCCGGATCCGGAATTAGTAAAGCCTGAATTGAAGCCCCTCCTGTCTATTTCAAATAGAGAGTTCAAAGAGAAATACGGAAAAATGGCCGGATCTTGGAGAGGGAAGAAGCCTATTCAGCGAAATGCTATTATTGCCCTGGCTCATTATAAGGATGATACTGCAGTAGAGGAGCTTATCCGGGTAATGAAGGAAGACCCTCGGCCTGTTATTCGTGGAACAGCAGCTTGGGCGCTAGGGAAGATTGGTGTACCTTCTAGCTATGATGTCATCCTTCATGCTAAAGAGAAGGAGACAGATGAGGAAGTCCTACTGGAAATGGATAAAGGTTTAGCGTTTTTCACAAATGCTACTGTGTAATGTGTAGTAAATAAAACCCTTGCCTGCAAGGGTTTTTGTGCTGCCGTAACGGTAGGCTGCATATAATTTTTATGAAAATGGTATAAACAACTTTCAAACCAATGGAATACCATGTACAATGATAAAAAATCTTTCTTAAAAGAAGGGGTAATTATGGCAAAACGTTCCATTCTTTATTTTGATGAAATGGAAAGTCCAGTTGGTCCCATAACTCTAGTTGCAACTGAATCAGGGTTATGTCGTTTAGATTATGGTACTCCACGAGATCTGGAGCCAAAGCTTTCAAGCTGGTCTAAGAAGTACTTCCTATGCTCAGAATGGATTCAAGATAAAGAGAAGTTCCATGACGCGAGGAAACAATTACAGGAATACTTTGCAAAAACTCGACAAACGTTTGATATAAAGCTGGATTTGTATGGCTCTCCCTTTCAGCAAAAAGTTTGGAAAGCTCTAGTAGACATTCCATTTGGTGAAACTAGATCCTACAAAGACATTGCTCTAGCGATTCACTCCCCTAAAGCTGTTCGAGCTGTAGGAGGGGCGGTCAATAAAAATCCAATGTCCATTATCTACCCCTGCCATCGAGTTATTGGCAGTAACGGAGCTTTAGTAGGGTATGCAGGCGGATTAGATAAAAAAGAGCACTTATTAGAACATGAACAGGTGAAAGCTGTCTCCTCCTAGGAGACGGCTTTTTTTTTCGGTGAGCGTAACCATAGTTGGTGATTGCGCTTTTTCATTACCTCCCTAACAGGTCAAAGAGACACACTCCATAATTTATGCTGGGCACGCAGTGTAGTACTTTGCACTGGTAGGAGCCTTACTACCATTACAAATTTTCACATTTGACATGGCTTACACCATCCAAGCCTTTCACTAAATAATAGATGTCTGTCAGATACATCGATTTGGGGACACGCAAATGTACTTCCATCAAGTTATCCTTCGTCTTGAAATCGTCTACTTTGACACGGACAATCGAGAACCGCTCATCATGAAGAGAGGTGATAATGGACGTCATGCGTTCCTCGTCATCCAGTCTAATGGAAATTCGCACTTCCTGCTCTAATAGTGGTCGAAAGCGTAGCCATTGTAATAAATACGGCAGACACCTTATCCCAAAAAGGATCAATCCTATGGAAATACTAGCCTCAAGTATGAACCCAAATCCAATGGTAATCCCAACCCCGGCACTACTCCAAACGAGGGCAGCTGTAGTTAAGCCGCTAATTGCGTCGTTGCGCCGCTGCATAATAACTCCAGCACCAAGAAATCCGATACCAGATAGAATATAGGAGGGGATCCGAGCCGCATCCATCGGCTGACTATATGCTTGAGCATACATATTCGATGCTTCTAAGGACGTAATTGTTAACATACAGGCGATGACACTAATAACCAAGCAAGTACGAAACCCCAAGGGCTTTCGCTTTACCTCTCGCTCTATCCCAATAATCAAGCCGAATATAGCGCTAATAACTAGTTTAAGTACTATGTCCATTCTACATCATCCTTTATTCTAAGGTACTCGCTTCCTGCTTGAATGATGAGAAATAAATCCTTGTTTGTTGTTTAACCATGCATTTTTCTAAGTTGCATCTCCTTTTTCATAAAATAAATGATGAAAGCTTATCCTGCTTCATATGATGGAAGTAGAGGGAGGGAAGTCGGATGACAGTAGTTACGAAAATTAAAGAATATTGGCTGGAGCGTATGAACAATAAGCATAGAAGTACTACCCCTACCTGGATTGATCGGAAACGGATGATGCATGAAAAACGAGGAGCATCAGTAGTGCGAATAACAGCAGATGGGGTACCATATCGTTCCTTCTCCTTTGGGGATTCTACATACAAGGTAGAGTACGATCTTTATGCAACCTTCCTCGTAAAACAAGGAGGACATTTTTATATAGAAGAAGGACAGGAGAGACATGCAGCATTTTTTGAAGGAGAGCGTCTTGTGAAAGACGTGTACATCGAACCGTCAATGCTGGTAGAGGAAATCCCTTCCATTGAGTACGTCCGGGACTATGAGGATTGGGAAGAGGATTTGCGATTTGAATATGACCGTCAGAAGGCCGTACAATATGCAAATCGTTGGTGGAATAGCTATAATCCTGCTTATAAACAATTTGAGAATGATTGTACCAACTTCATTTCTCAATGCCTTCGTGCAGGAGGAGCGCCTATGTGGGGAAGTCCTGCCAGAGGAAAAGGGTGGTGGTATTCTGGAGGGACGTGGAGCTACAGCTGGACGGTTGCCAATGCGTTAAGGTGGTATTTAAGCGGGGCTAAGAAAGGGTTGAAAGGCACAGAGGTGGAACGGGCACGGGAGCTAATCCCTGGGGATGTTATCTGCTATGACTTTGAAGGGGATGGCAGGTGGAATCATAATACCATTGTAGTCGAAAAGGATGCTTTTGGAGAACCTTTGGTCAATGCCCATACGTACAACAGCTATCATCGGTATTGGGATTATGAGGATTCTACTGCCTACACAGCAAACATTAAGTATAAATTTTTTCGGATTGGAGATTAAAATATGGTATAATACGTACCATTGTGAAAAAGTAATATGAGGTGAACGACCATGGCAGTCCATGTTGTGTTATATCAACCAGAAATACCTGCTAATACGGGGAATATTGCTCGTACTTGCCTTGCAACAGATACCGTCCTCCATTTGATTCGTCCTTTAGGGTTTTCAACGGATGATAAAATGCTTCGTCGAGCTGGATTGGATTATTGGCATGATGTTAGTATATTCTATTATGATTCTATAGAGGAATTGTACGAATCTTATCCAGAGGGAAGCTTCTTTTATATAGAAAATTTCGGGACAGGCTATTGGACAGATTTCGATTTTAGTAATCCTGAAGAGGATTTATTCTTTGTCTTTGGCCGAGAAACAGATGGTATCCCTACATCGCTTTTAGAAGGTAAAGAAGATCGATGCTTGCGAATTCATATGACGGATAAGGTGCGTTCGTTGAACCTATCCAATACAGCTGCCGTTCTTATATATGAAGTACTTCGTCAGCAAGGTTTTCCTGGATTGAAATAAAAAAAGCCCCATCGAGAGCTTTCATT
The DNA here is from genome assembly GCF_042434395.1 of Pontibacillus salicampi. NCBI lineage: Bacteria > Bacillati > Bacillota > Bacilli > Caryophanales > Bacillaceae > Pontibacillus > Pontibacillus salicampi. The sequence continues at coordinate 32,411 of NZ_JBHLTP010000004.1, forward strand.
ACTCGAATGGGCTTTTTACTGTGAAATGAACCGAGCCTATTTTTTTGCATGTTCTCGAAAGGTGAAGGGCTTTTTCCAGGATTGATGTTTTTGGTGCTTTTTGTAATCTGTTACGATCCAAATAATATAGGTAACAGCAAGAATCGGAAAGAGTATTCCTCCCCTTCCATCGATAAGATAGACAAGAGCATAGTAGACCAATGCAAGGGTGAACACTACTTTGATAAGATAAACGTGTATATTGCGTAGCAGAACCAGCACCTTCTTTCCGTTAGGTTTGTACAAAAAAAGCGAGCAGGATAGATCCTTTGCTCGCTTTTTGCCTAGTAAGGGTTTATTTTACATCGTATCCAGCTGAAAAGATGGAAACTAAGTAGGTGATAATGACACCAATAATCAATGCTAATTTCATACGGTTGTTACCCCCTTATGTAAACGCGTTATCGTTTTCATCAATGATACTTGTATTATACCCAATTCTAGACAAACTGTGAACTGATTGTCTATTTTTTTTATTTTACTCTCTTCTTTATTTTCTCTTTTAAAGTGCTAAGGTCTAGTTTTATCTAATGCTGCATCGAATAAACTCATATACATCTTACATGATATTAGTGTAACCGGCGGGCCTTAATGGTATAGGAGGTGGTGATATTAGTGGCCGTTAGAGTAACGGTGTCTTCCGTAACCTCTACGTTCCACGTTAAGCTATTATCCTGAAAGGCAGCGATTTTTATTCGATCATCACCTACATATTCATAGGTTGAATACCATCCATCCAACGCAATCTGACCATCCTCGTAAAAGGTCATTTGATCTCCCTTCATAAAGGGATCACCTTCCTCCACAACTATCCAATCCCCTATAAGAGAAGTCGATTTATTCCCACAACCAGATACTAATACGAGTAACAGAATTATAAGAATAGGGAAGGCGTGTTTACTTTTCATACTATCACCTCGCTACAGCTTATTCATGAATAAGTACAACCATGAATACTTGACGAAAAAAAGAAAAGACGATATAATTTAGTTAAGTTAACTAAACAATTAGCTTCGGAAAATATGAAGGAGGGATACGGGATGGGATACATTTTTTTAGCGGTGGCTATGCTGAGCGAGGTAGTAGGTAGCACCATGCTTAAACTTTCGACTATGGAAACATTCCCGAAAGTGTGGGCTATGGTCGGCGGGTTAGCTGGTTTTTTATCGGCATTATATTTTTTACAGCTCACCCTACATCATATGCCGCTTAATTTGGCCTACGCAGTTTGGGCAGGAGGGGGAACCGCGCTCACTGTAGCTGTTGGTGCCTTCCTTTTCAAAGAACAAATAAATGGTATGATGATACTAGGTATTATGCTAATTGTTGGCGGAGTCCTTGTGCTGAACATGGGTAGAGCCGTTCATTAACTTGTAGATGGGGAGAGATTATGATTACAGAAGATCGTATTGCTGAATTATATGATAGGTTTGAAAAAGTTTGGATGACGTTTTCAGATGTAGAGGATCGATTTAAGAAGTACAATCTCTCTTCCGCTTTAGAGACGCTGCTAATGAAGATTATTCGATTAGAAAGCCCAACGACAACGGATTTAGCGGATCAAATGGAAAAAACCAAGAGTGCCATTAGTCAAATGCTTTCTAAGCTTGAGGAGGATGGCTTTATTGTACGTTTCAAAGATGAAGCAGATAAACGTGTGCAACGGCTGGAGCTTGGTCCAAAAGGCAAACAATATGCAAACGATTTAGAGCAATATGAACAGTATATTTATGGGTTATTTGCTTCTGTATTAGAAGAAAAAGAAGTAAGTCAGCTCACACAAACGTTTGAAAAACTATTACATGCAGCTAGACAAAAGGGATAAAGCCACTTTTGTCTTTTTTTGTGCCGTTAATTCTGTTGGAGATAGGAAGCCTTCCATAACAGATGTCTCGTTTCACTATTTTATAGTGAGTTTGATGAATAGAGATTTTTGAACACTACAAAGTTTGTTCATTTCACAAGCAGAGAAAAGATCGTGATTGATGTAATTTTCCAAAAAGAATGGTTGAGAACTTAGTGAAAAATGACTATACTATTGTTGGTACATTTTTCCTAAAAAAGTATAAAAAATAAATATGGGGGGGACTAAAGAAATGCGTTTAAAGAAAAAATGGTTGGCCATGTTGGCGGTAGTTACTACTGTATTACTTTTGGGGGCATGTGGTAGTTCTAGCGAAAGTAAGATAATAGGAAGTTGGAAAGCTGTTGCAGATGATAAAGTAACAGGATACCTAGAAATAGGTGAAGAGAGATTGGTAAACAGAGAAGAATCAATGACTGCTGAGTACATATTGACTGAAACTCAAGACGATAACTTCTTGGTAGAAGTTGTCAATCCAGAAAGTGGCTCTAATGTATTTTTGTTTGAAGGTTATTTTGAAAATAAAGACAAAATAATAGTTGTAAAAACCCCAGATGGCGCAGCAGAAAATAATGAATTAGTTAGAGTGGATAATATAGAGGAAGCTAAAAAGTTACAAGAAAAAGAGGAAAATGAACTAGCAAAAGAAAGAGAGGACACAAAAGCAAAAACCGAAGAATCTACAGCAAAAGAAAATGATTTACCAAATTATGTTACAAAGGAAGACATCACAAAACAAAACCTAGATGGATTAGTCGAACACGTGGAATTCGTGGAAGCTGTTGACGGGGATACCGTTGTAGTAAAAAGTGAAAACGGAAAAGAAACCGTAAACCTATTGTTAATTGACACACCGGAACCTAATGCACCAGATGGGGGACAAGAGTACGCGTCGCGTGCAACAAATTATGTGACTGAATCCCAAACCGGTCAAACGGTATTATTAGAGCGAGGGCAACCATCACAAGATGAAGATGGAAATACGGTGGGTTTTATCTGGACAAATATGGGTTCAGGTAGTATCGGAATGCTTAATCAATTAATGGTAAGTTTGGGATACGCACGAGTGGCGAATATCGAGGCGAATGAAGTTAATGCAAAATACCTTGATGAATTCCAAGAAGCTGAGAATAGTGCGAAACAAGAGAAGTATAAGATTTGGGAGTATGATGGATATGTGACCGATGACGGTTTTAACCCTGATTTTTAACCCAATAAAAAGAAGGCACATGCTGTAATTAGCGTGTGCCATTTCTTTTACATTGGTATAGAGAGGGATTCCTATAAACCATTCCTCAACGAATTTCTTTGTTTCCTATATACTTTGTTTTTCCCGTCCACTATCTCGCCATTATGTGGAATGTCAACACTTTACCTTGCTTTAAGAACTGAGGGGAGAGCTTGATTGAAATAATAAAGGTTTTTGCCTTACGCACGCAGGCTTTTTGGACAGGTTCTGTTACTAAATCAGCTATCAACTCATTTTTTAAGCCTTGCCCTCATAGACTTTACTAATTCAGCAATTTCCCAACATCGACAGGGGAGGTCTAGTGAGTGGACATTTTAAAAAAGATCCAGAGCTACCGGGAAGAAGAAGAGAGTTTGAAGTGGGAAGGCACGTTTGCGGAATATTTGGAAATGGTAAAGGAACGTCCATATCTTGCGCAATCTGCTCACTCCCGTGTTTATAATATGATTAAACACTCAGGGATTGAGGAAGAGAATGGCAAATTTAATTACAAGTTTTTTGACAATGAAATCTTTGGTCTCGAAGAATCCATGGAACGGTTAGTGGAAGAGTATTTTCATCCAGCAGCTAAACGGTTGGACGTACGAAAGCGTATTTTGCTATTAATGGGACCGGTAAGTGGTGGTAAATCAACTCTTGTTACGTTGTTGAAGCGAGGGCTGGAGCGTTTCTCTCACACTGATGAAGGAGCGGTGTATGCTATTAAAGGATGTCCCATGCATGAGGAGCCCTTACACCTTATTCCTCATCATTTAAGAGAGGATTTTCACGATGAGTATGGCATTCGAGTAGAAGGAAACCTATCACCGCTTAACATGATGCGCTTGGAAAAGGAGTATGGCTCAAGGATTGAGGATGTAATTATTGAACGTATTTTCTTTTCAGAGGATAAACGAGTCGGAATTGGTACGTTTAGTCCGTCTGATCCTAAATCTCAGGATATCGCTGATTTAACGGGTTCGATAGACTTTTCTACGATTGCAGAGTTTGGTTCGGAGTCAGATCCGCGTGCTTACCGTTTCGATGGGGAGCTTAACAAGGCAAACCGCGGAATTATGGAGTTTCAGGAGATGCTGAAGTGTGATGAGAAATTTCTATGGCATCTGTTGTCGTTAACACAGGAAGGTAATTTCAAGGCAGGGCGATTTGCACTTATTTCTGCTGATGAGATGATTATTGCCCATACCAACGAATCAGAGTATCGTTCGTTTATTGCCAATAAGAAGAATGAAGCTCTCCATTCTCGAATGATTGTCATGCCGGTTCCTTATAACTTGCGAGTGGCGGAGGAAGAGCGGATTTACGAGAAGATGATTAACCAGAGTGATATTAAGGATGTGCATATTGCACCTCACACCCTAAAGGTTGCTGCGATGTTTACTATCTTGACGAGATTAAAAGAGACCACGAAGAATAATATCGACTTGCTGAAGAAGATGCGACTGTATGATGGGCAGACAGTAGAAGGGTTTAGCGATGTGGATATTGAAGAATTGAAAAATGAACATCACGATGAAGGTATGAGCGGCATTGATCCACGTTATGTCATTAACCGTATCTCGTCTACTATTATTAAGAAGGAAATGACTTCTATTAACGCATTAGATGTTCTTCGTTCCTTGAAGGATGGATTAAGTAGTCACGCTTCTATTTCGAAAGAGGACCGTGAGAGATATTTGAACTTCATTTCAACTGCGCGTAAGGAATACGATGAAATTGCTAAAAAAGAAGTGCAGAAAGCCTTTGTGTATTCCTATGAGGAGTCTGCCAAAACGCTAATGGATAACTATTTGGATAATGTAGAGGCTTATTGTAATAAAGCAAAGCTGCGTGATCCTTTAACTGGAGAAGAGCTAAATCCTGATGAGAAGCTTATGCGTTCCATCGAAGAACAAATAGGCATATCAGAAAATGCGAAAAAAGCGTTCCGTGAAGAGATTCTCATACGAATTTCCGCCTATGCTCGAAAAGGGAAGAAGTTTGATTATTCCTCTCACGAAAGATTACGAGAAGCCATTCAGAAAAAGCTGTTTGCCGATTTAAAAGATGTTGTTAAGATTACTACATCTACCAAAACACCGGATGAGCAGCAGTTGAAGAAAGTAAATGAAGTGGTGGCAACCCTTATTGATGAGTATGGGTACAATTCAACTTCAGCCAATGAACTACTTCGTTATGTAGGAAGCCTGCTTAATCGTTAATCATAAAGGAGCCCATGCTTACTCGGTGCATGGGCTTCTTTTTGTTGCTGTAAAGGGATCCATGTTACAATGTCTGACGGAATACTACATAGCTTGTTTTTTCCATAAATCATAAACTAGAACAATTTCGTGTGCTATAATGAAGCCAATTCAAAACAAACTCAATACTATAGAGACCATAAAGGGTGTTATCGTTGGGAAAAGAACATTATGCCATTATTGATATAGGTTCCAATACGGTTCGACTAGTTATCTATGTGCGGGAAAAAAGCGGACGTTTCAAAGAAATTGAGAACGTTAAAGCCGTAGCGCGATTACGGTATTATCTAGAGGAAGACAATACGCTGAATACGGACGGAATAGACGTATTACTGAAAATCCTCAAAAGCTTTAAAGAGGTAACGGATACGTATGATCTACATCAAATCATATGTGTGGCTACTGCTACTATACGGCAAGCAGAGAATCAGCATGCTATTATTGCACGAGTGGAAGAAGTATCGGGTTTTCGTATGCAAGTTCTTTCGGAAGAGGAAGAAGCGTATTATGGGTATTTAGCAGTTGTGAATTCGACGTCTGTGTCGGATGGAATCACCGTTGATATAGGTGGAGGAAGTACGGAGATTACGTATTTTCAAGACAGGAACATTATGCATTCTCACAGTTTTCCGTTCGGTGCGATTACATTAAAGCAAATGTTTGTGAAACGAGACGTACCTACTGAAAAGGAAATGTATAAAATTAAGACGTTTCTTCATGATCAGTTCGAAACGCTTACTTGGTTAAAAGGGAAGAATGTCCCGTTGGTTGGTATTGGAGGAAGTGCTCGGAACATGGTGCAGGTGGATCAAGCGTTAAAGAACTACCCATTAGCCGGCGTGCACCAATACCGTATGTATGAGAATGATATGGCCTTTATAAAAAATTACTTATTAACTTTATCCTTTAAGAAGCTCCAGAAGGTAGAAGGGCTTTCCAAGGATCGTGCTGATATTATTTTACCAGCGCTTGAGGTGTTTCATTCTCTTTATGAGCATGTAGAATCGACATCCTTCATACTTAGTCGCAAAGGGTTAAGGGACGGTGTGTTTTACGAACAGCTGACTCAGGACTTTGGTATATCTATGTTTCCTAATGTGATTGAGGAGAGCTTTACAGAGCTTGCGATGGACTTTGACATTGATTATAAGCATGTCCATCAGGCGACCAATATTGCTTTGCAATTATTTGAGGAACTTCGTCAGCATGGGGTAGGACACGTGATGAAATCGGATATGAACCTGCTAAAGCGTGGAGCATACGTGTTTAACCTTGGAGAATATATAGATTCGGAGTCCTCCTCTCAGCATACCTTCTATTTACTTGCCAATCGAACGATAGATGGCCTGGTTCACTTAGAGCGCTTAAAGGTAGCACTTATCGCTTCCTATAAGAGCAAACAAATATTCAAGCAATACCTCGAGCCATATAAGCATTGGTTTGTGAAGGAAGAGAAACATAAGCTTAAGACGCTGGGCTCGTTACTAAAGCTCGCCTATTGCTTTGATTCCACAAGAAGAAGTATTGTAAAGGATATACAAGTAGAGCTTGAAGAAGAAGACTTATATATAGACGTGTATTGTGATCAAGAATGGATGCCAGAAGAGTATCAGGTGGAAAAACAAAAAAAACATCTGGAAAAAGCGTTGAAAAAGAATATTTCTGTTCAGTTTCATTTATTCAGAGGATGACATTGATTGTCATCCTCTATTTGTATGAATAGATGTAGAAGAGGGTATAGTTAAGGGAAGTGATTCGTACGAGATGGTACTTTTGGTGTGTATTTATGGCATACAACTTCCCTTTTTTTGGCGTATCTATGTCAAAGAGCATAGGAAAAATAACGTTCTTTACATTGCCTAAACAAAATATTAATTATTTTTTAACCTTTTTCCTGTAAGATAAAATTGTTGAAAAATGCCTTATTATGTCTAAGGGGTTAGGAGGAACCATATGAGCCAGACAAACGATTTAGGAAACCCTCGATATTATAATAACCGAGAGCTTAGCTGGTTAGCATTTAATGAACGTGTTCTGCAGGAGGCTTTGGATAAACGGAATCCTTTACTAGAACGATTTAAATTTCTAGCTATATTCAGCTCCAATTTAGATGAATTTTTTATGGTTCGTGTGGCAGGGTTAAAAGACCAAGTAAAAGCGGGCTTTAATAAACCTGAAAATAAAGCTGGCCTAACGCCAAAAGAGCAACTTTCAAAAATATCTGAGAAAAATCATAAACTAGTCGATATGCAATATTCTGCGTATCAGCATGTGTTGTTACCAATGTTAGAAGATGAAAATATCTCATTTGTAACCATTGATGAGCTTAATCTAGACAAACAAAGAGTCATGGAGCAATATTTCGATGAGCAAATTTTCCCCGTTTTAACTCCTATGGCTGTCGATGCATATCGTCCCTTTCCCATGCTATTAAACAAAAGTATTAACCTAGCAGTTGTGTTAGAGGACGAATTTGACGAAGAAGACAATGAAATCAAGACTGCAATTGTTCAAGTCCCTGCGGTGCTTGACAGGTACATTGAAATCGAAACGGAACAAGAAGACGAGAAGCGGTTTATTATGCTGGAGGAGGTCATTAGTCACTTTATCCAAAAGCTCTTCACAGGCTATCGTGTGCAGTCAGTGACTGAATTCCGGATTACAAGAAATGCAGATATGACCATTCATGAGGAAGGGGCGCGCGATCTCCTGAAAGAGATTGAGAAGGAACTGAAGAAGCGTAAATGGGGAGCGGCAGTACGGCTGGAAATCAAACAGGGGAAATATGACCCTAAAGTCTTGGAATTCCTTCTGAGCGTACTGGAAATCCATCGTAAGGACGTCTATGAGATTGAAGGCCCATTAGACTTAACCTTCTTATTTGGCTTTCATAAAGAACTAGCACCTTTCCGTGAGAATTTAATCTATGAAGGACTCATTCCGCAGCCACCGAAGGATATCGGGTCAAACGAGGATCTACTGCAATTAGCTGCAGAACGTGATATTTTCCTTCACCATCCGTATGAATCGTTTCAGCCTGTACTCGATTTTGTACTGGACGCAGCAGACGATCCTGACGTACTCGCCATAAAGCAAACCCTCTATCGTGTTAGTGGTGATTCTCCAGTAATTGATGGGTTAAAGCGGGCGGCAGAGCAGGGTAAACAAGTAACCGTTCTGGTAGAATTAAAAGCACGCTTTGATGAAGAGAATAACGTCCAGTGGGCTAAAGAATTAGAAAAAGCAGGCTGCCATGTTATTTACGGCATGAATTTCTTGAAAACGCATAGTAAAATCACATTGGTCGTCCGGCGCAGGAAGCACCGCATTGAACGATTTGTTCATCTTGGTACCGGAAACTACAATGATCAAACAGCTAAATTATACACGGATATGGGAATCATAACGTCTAATCGTGAGTTTGGAGTAGATGCGACGAACTTCTTTAATTATTTAAGTGGATATACGGAAAAGCCTTCGTTCCATCATGTTTCTATGTCGCCTTTTGAAATCAAAAACGATTTCCTTAAGTACATGGATGATGAAATGGAGTGTCACAGGCAATATGGGAATGGGCATATTATAGCTAAGATGAATTCCTTGACGGATAAAAACTTAATTATGAAGATGTATGAGGCCTCCTGTGCAGGTGTGAAGATTGATTTAATTGTTCGTGGTATTTGCTGTTTACGCCCTGGTATTGAGGGTGTCAGTGAGAATATTCGTGTTCAGAGCATTGTAGGCAGATTTTTAGAGCATAGCCGCATTTTCTACTTTCACAATAATGGAAAGGGAAATCTTTACTTGTCTTCTGCGGATATGATGACTCGAAATATGGAGAAACGGGTTGAACTGCTCTTCCCTATTTTTGACAGGGATATTAAAGACCGTCTCTACAACATTTTACAAATTATGCTGAATGACAACATGAAGGCTAGAGTGCAGGATGAGCATGGAAATTACCATTATGTGAAGAAACAGGACGAAGATAAAGAAATTGATAGTCAGATGGAATTGTTCAGCATGGCGTATACCGTTAAAGAAGATGAAGAGTAAATATCTTGATAATGAAAGTACAAATGTACAGAAAACCTGTATATTTGTACTTTTTTTCTTAATTAATATAAATTTTTGTATTTTCTATAAAAAAACTAGGGTAAAGTAGTTGAAGAGTGAAAAGGAAAAAAATTATAATAGTAGATGAGTTTGCAAACGGTTACTTCGAAGAAAGCGAACTTCTATTGGAGGTAGTAAATCGTGTCGAATATGAACATTGGTTCTAAAGAGAATATTTGGGAACAGTTTCATGGACCAAATATGGGGTACATTGAAGAGCAGTATGATTTGTATTTAGAAGACCCGGCAAGGGTTGATGCATCTCTTAAAGAGATGTTTGACACATATGGAGCTCCGGATTGGCTTAAATCTGATGGTGGCGGACAGACCACCACACCACAGGGGGCATCTGCTAACGATGTAAAGAAGGTTACTTCTGCTATGAAGCTGGTAGAAGCTATCCGTCGTGATGGCCATATGGAAGCTGATATATATGCAATTCCACCGCAGGAGGATCGTTATTCTCCGCTATTGGATCCAAAGACGTATGGTTTATCGGAAGAGGATTTAAAATCAATCCCAGCTAGCTGGATTTGGGAGGAAGCACCAGCTAGTGTACAGGACGGCTTAGAGGTCGTTCATGAATTGAAGGAGAAATATGCTGGTAAGATATCCTTCGAAGTGGACCACGTCCACAATGATGCAGAAAGAGAATGGATACAAGATAAGATTGAAACAGGATCCTATCGTGTTTCTCTCGATGGAAACGCTAAGAAACAATTACTACAAGAATTGACCGAAGTGGAAGGCTTTGAACATTTTCTTGCCAAAACGTTTGTAGCACAGAAGCGTTTCTCCATTGAAGGTCTGGATGTAATGGTGCCTATGTTAAACCATATGGTACAGAAGGCGAATGCGGAAAAAACGAAGAATATTATGATGGGAATGGCTCACCGCGGGCGTTTGAATGTATTAGCCCATATTTTAGGGAAACCATATGATAATATCTTCTCCGAATTCCATCATGCGCCTAACAAGGAGCTTGTTCCTTCCGAAGGATCTATGGGAATTAACTACGGATGGACAGGTGACGTTAAATATCACTTTGGTGCTAGTCGTGAATTAAAGAATGGTCAAGAAGAAGAGCATTCCACTAAGGTAACACTTGCCCACAACCCTTCTCACCTTGAATTTGTTGATCCAGTTGTAGAAGGCTTTACAAGGGCTGCTCAGGATGATAGAAGCGAGCGTGGGGAAGTTGTCCAGGATACTAGTAAAGCGTTCTCTATATTAATTCATGGAGATGCAGCGTTTCCTGGAGAAGGCGTAGTTGCAGAGACACTGAACATGAGTGACTTGCCTGGCTACCGTTCCGGCGGTTCCATCCATATTATTGCGAATAACCTGCTCGGGTTTACAACCGGTCAGAGTGACGGCCGCTCTACTCGTTATGCTAGTGACCTTGCAAAGGGATACGAGATTCCAATCGTGCACGTGAACGCCGATGACCCTGAAGCATGTCTATCAGCTGTGCAGCTTGCCTATGAGTATCGTCAGAAGTTTCATAAGGACTTCCTGATTGATTTAGTAGGATATCGCCGATATGGTCACAATGAAATGGATGAGCCTAGATCCACACAGCCATACTTATATAAAGCAATTGATAATCATCCAACTGTAGCGAATGTGTATAAGGACCAGCTGATAGCACAGCAAGTTATAGGAGACGATGATTTCACGCAAATTAAAGAAGATGTCGATAAGAAGCTTCGTGATATTTATGAAAATATGAAGGAAAACGAAGCAGGCGAACGAGAAGTAGAGAAGCTTCCAGAGGCAGTGGAAAGCACGTTGGAAGATATCGAAACAGCAGTACCGCTAGAAGAACTAAAGCAATTAAACAAAGGATTGCTGGAACGTCCAGATAACTTTAACGTATTTAAAAAGCTAGAAAAAATCTTACAACGCCGCGAAAATGCGCTGGAAGAAGGCAACAAAGTAGATTGGGCTTTAGGAGAGTCATTGGCTTTTGCTTCCATTTTAGCGGATGGGAAACCGATTCGTTTAACAGGTCAGGATAGTGAACGTGGAACTTTTGCCCATCGTCATCTCGTACTGCACGATGTGGAAAATGGTTCGACCTACTGCCCTATGCATGGACTAGAACAAGCGAAAGCATCCTTCTCGATTCATAACAGCCCGTTAAATGAAACAGGTGTTATCGGCTTTGAATATGGATATAGTGTCGAAGCTCCAGAAGCTCTTGTATTATGGGAAGCACAATACGGAGACTTCGCAAATGCCGGACAGGTTATTATTGACCAATTCATCTCTGCAGGCAGAGCAAAATGGGGAGAAAAATCAAGCCTTGTTATGCTCCTTCCACATGGATATGAAGGGCAAGGGCCAGAGCATTCCAGTGCCCGTTTAGAGCGCTATTTGACGTTAAGCGCTGAGCATAACTGGACAGTTGCCAATGTTACGTCATCTGCTCAATACTTCCACCTGCTTCGCCGTCAGGCAGCGATTGGAGGAAAGGATGAAGCTCGACCTCTTGTACTCATGACGCCGAAAAGTCTAATCCGTAATCAGCGTGTTGCCTCAGATGGGAAGTGGTTGAGCGAAGGAAAGTTCGAGCCATTAGTAGAACAGCCTGGTCTTGGCAAAAATGAAGAAGCGGTAACCCGTGTAGTAATCGGCAGCGGTAAGGTTATGGTTGATTTAGAGGATGCTATTGATAATGCGAAAGATGCAGACTGGGATTGGCTGCATATTTTACGAGCAGAACAAATTTATCCATTCCCAGAAGAGAAATTACAATCTATTCTGGAGAGATTCCCTAACTTAGAAGAAGTAATGTGGATCCAGGAAGAGCCGAGAAATATGGGAGCCTGGGATTTTGTCAAAGAAATCCTGCATGACATTGTAAAAGATAATAACGAATTAGGTTATATTGGTCGTCCACATCGCTCCTCACCTGCTGTAGGAGAACCAAACATTCATAAAACAGAACAAAACAGAATCATCCATGAAGCATTGAAGCTATCTAAAGGAGGAGATTCCAATGAAGGAAATTAAAGTACCAGAACTCGCCGAATCCATCACAGAAGGAACGATTGCCGAATGGCTCGTTAAAGAAGGGGAAGCTGTTAAAAAAGGGGACCCGATTTTAGAGCTGGAAACGGATAAAGTAAACGTTGAAGTAAACTCCGATTATGACGGCGTCCTTTCTGAAATCTTAAAGCAAGAAGGAGAAGACGTGGAAGTTGGAGACTCCATTGCCAAAGTAGATGAAAATGGCGAAGCAGGTGCGTCCTCCAACGAGCAGCAAGATAATGCAGCAGAGGAAGAGCCGAAGGAAGAAGCTCCAAAGGAAGAACCAAAAGCTGCAGAACAGGAATCAAAAGGGGACGATTCTTCTGCATTACAGGAGGAATCTAAAGCGAAAGATCCAAGTGGAGATTCTGTTGCTTCTCCTGCCGCGCGTAAACGTGCAAGAGAGCTAGGTATTGACTTGAGCGATATTTATCCGAAAGACCCGCTAGGCAGAATTCGCCCAGAAGACGTAGATGCGCATGCTAAACAATCTCAGCAAGAGAAGTCTAAATCGGAACCAAAGGCCGAGAAACCAAAATCCGATAAGAAAAAAGATAAAGATGCTGAGAAAACAGAATTTGATAAGCCAGTAGACAGAGAGAAAATGTCTCGTCGTCGTCAAACCATCTCCAAGCGTCTAGTAGAAGCGCAGCAAACGGCTGCAATGCTGACTACCTTCAACGAAGTAGACATGACAGCTGTGATGGAGCTTCGGAAAGAACGTAAGGATGATTTCCAGAAAAAGCACGATGTGAAGCTAGGATTCATGTCCTTCTTTACAAAAGCGGTTATTGGTGCATTGAAGGAATTCCCACTTCTTAATGCTGAGATTCAAGGCGATGAAGTCGTTAAGAAACTCTTCTATGATATTGGTATTGCCGTTTCTACAGAAGAAGGACTCGTCGTACCAGTCGTACGTGATGCAGATCGCCTTGGCTTTGCAGGAATTGAAAAAGAAATCGGCCGTCTTGGTAAAAAGGCTCAAAACAAAGAATTATCCTTAGATGAGCTGCAAGGTGGCTCCTTCACTATTACTAATGGCGGAATCTTTGGTTCTATGCTTTCTACACCAATTCTTAATACACCACAAGTTGGTATCTTAGGAATGCACAGCATCCAAAAACGTGCCATGGTAATGCCAGATGACTCTATTGAGGTTCGCCCAATGATGTACATCGCATTATCCTACGATCACAGAATTGTCGACGGTAAAGAAGCCGTACAATTCCTAGTTCGCATTAAAGAAATGCTAGAAGACCCATACAACCTATTATTAGAAGGATAAGCGCCCTTGAACCTCTCTGACAATTGTCAGAGAGGTTTTTTTGGATTAAGTATGGTGGTAGGGTAGTTGAGCATGACGGTAATCCCTTCTGTTGTATTTTATAGGTACTAGGTTTAGAATGAATCAATAGAAACCTTTTGCCTGTTGTATCGTAGAAGGTTATAGACGACACGTGATAAGGAGAAGGCATTCATGAATATGCTGCTAGAATATATACTGGATTTTGATTTAGTAAGTGATCCCTGGCTATATTCATTTTACGTGAGCCTGTTTCTTTCTATTGCCTTAAATCGTGTATTCATTTCCCTCATAAATGGTACTTCGAGCTGGATGACGAATCAGTGGGACATACGAAGTCACCAATCGTTCCAAGTGTCTGGTGAGATGAATAGGATGGAATCCGCCAATCATATCGTGAGCTGGATTCATAAGACAATTAAGAAGCAGGAGAGCTCATCAGACGGTGATTATTACCTCATTATTCAATAAGCATGACGAATTGAATAATGAGGAGGACTATAAATGAAACGTTATATGCAGTTGCTTACGTTGTTTTTGATTTCTGTTTTTGTGCTTGCTGGTTGCTCAACACAGCCTGGGGAAGGGGACGGATTCTTTTCTAGATTATTTGTCCAGCCTTTTGCTAATGCAATACAATTTATTGCGGAAGGGCTGGGAGGCAATTATGGCATAGCGATTATTTTGGTTACGTTGATTATTCGCCTTATTCTAATGCCGCTTATGCTGAATATGTATAAAAAGCAGCAGGATATGAAGGGGAAAATGGCCGCGATTAAGCCGGAGATGGATGATGTTCAAAAACGGATGAAGGAAGCGAGCAGCAAAGAAGAACAGCAGAAAATCCAGCAAGAGATGATGGGTCTTTATCAGAAGCATGGTGTAAACCCGTTGAATATGGGCTGCCTCCCTATGCTGCTTCAAATGCCTATCCTTATGGGATTTTTCTATGCGATACGAGGTTCTGAAGAAATCGCTACCCATTCGTTCCTTTGGTTTGATCTTGGTCAGCCTGATATGATGCTGGCAATCATTGCTGGTGGTTTGTATTTTGTCCAGTATCGCCTGTCTCTTGTGGGAGTACCAGAGGACCAACAAAAACAGATGAAAATGATGGGGCTGTTATCGCCGGTTATGATTTTCATTATTTCTATACCTGCACCGGCTGCGCTTCCGCTATACTGGGCGGTCGGGGGAATATTTCTGATTTTCCAGACGTGGTTAGGGAAAAAATTATATCCGTCTCAGCCAGCAACTACTAGTTCTATTTCAACTTCATAGTGTGTACAATAGTACAAATCAGAAACCGGGCAGTTTAAAGGCCCGGTTTTTTGTTTCCGTAGAGACGGTCATGAAGAGTCAATCAATGAATTATTACTAGGTAAAACTAGCATTCCATCGAAGTTTGTCCCTCGTTTTAGGACAGGAATGTATGCTTTTTATTTAATTATCAGAATTTTTAATCAAAATGACAATCTCTGCATAGTATAAGAGTAAATACTATTTAGGAGGGGTAAGGATGAGTAGTTCGAAAAGCTTTGTTATTTCTGAAGAAAACTGGTCCCTCCATCGTAAAGGTTATGATGACCAGCAACGACATCAGGAAAAAGTACAAGATGCTATTAAAAATCAACTGCCGGACTTGATTTCTGAAGAAAGTATTATTATGTCGAATGGTAAAGATGTTGTGAAGATTCCGATTCGGTCTTTAGATGAATATAAGATTAGATATAACTATGACAAGAATAAGCATGTGGGCCAGGGTCAGGGTGATAGTGAGATTGGAGATGTAATTGCGAAGGATGGTTCGCCTCAGAAAGCCTCTGGTAAAGGATCAAAGCCAGGAGATAAAGCTGGGGAAGACTATTATGAGGCAGATGTCTCTATTGCTGAGCTGGAGGAAGCATTGTTTTCTCAATTAGAGCTTCCAAACCTGCAGGAGAAAGAAAAGGATAACATTATTATTACCGATGTGGAATTTAACGACATTCGTAAAACAGGCTTACAGGGTAACATTGATAAGAAACGAACAATGCTGGAAGCTTTTAAGCGAAATGCCATGGCTGGGGATGCTACCTTTAACCCTATTTATCCTGAGGATATCCGCTACAAGACGTGGAATAATGTAATTAAACCGGAATCCAAAGCAGTCGTGTTAGCAATGATGGATACGTCAGGTTCCATGGGAGTTTGGGAAAAGTATATGAGTCGTAGTTTCTTCTTCTGGATGACGCGATTCCTCCGTACCAAATATGAGACAGTAGATATTGAATTTATTGCACACCATACGGAAGCAAAGGTTGTATCAGAGGAAGATTTCTTCTCCAAAGGGGAGAGCGGCGGTACTATTTGCTCTTCTGCATACAAGAAAGCATTAGACCTGATCGATTCCAAGTATCACCCGGAGCGCTACAATATTTACCCGTTCCATTTTTCAGATGGAGACAATTTAACATCCGATAACAAGCGTTGTGTGAAATATGTGGATGAATTAATGGATCTATCCAGTATGTTTGGATACGGAGAGGTAAACCAATACAATCGTCATTCTACGCTAATGACGGCCTATAAGAAAATTGATGACCCAAGGTTCAGGCACTTCGTTCTTCGCAGAAAGGCAGACGTCTTTTATGCAATGAAGCATTTCTTCCATCAGGATAAAGCGATGATGCCAGCTTAATCTGAAAGCTCTCCCTTTTAAGGAGAGCTTTTTTCTATGTCTTTTTATTGGAGTATAGAATGAGAATGTATCTTACGGTAAACAATATAAGGAAAACCATTTATTGGATTGGGGGAAATGACATGAGAGTGCTTAATAAGTTATTTCCGAAGCGAAAGAATAAATACCTTCCTTATATGCGTGAGGAACATGAGCATACACATATGGTCGAAGCGACTAAATCTCTAAAAAAAAATATTGATCTGATTATGGCTGAGCTGCACTACTCAGAAGATATAAAAATCATCTTTCTGGAGCATAGCCATAAGGCAGTGGTGTATATAGAATCTCTTGTGGATCAGGAGAAGATGCAAAACAAACTCTTTATCCCTCAGTCGAATTACGATACCCATCATTTAGGTCGGCTGCCTAATACCCGTCACAGTGAGGATATTAATGAAGTGATTTATGCTTTATTGAGTGGAAGTGCTGTTTATATAGAGGACGGGGAGAAGAGAATGGCGATTTTCACCGTAACCTCCTCTCATAATCGAAAAATTCAAGAACCTGATTCTGAGAAAGTTCTTCGAGGTGCTCACGAAGGGTTCATTGAGAGCATAATGGTTAACATAAACCTAGTGCGGAAGCGAATTCAAAATCGTGATTTAGTTGTGAAATATTATCGTATAGGCAAGAAGATGAATTCCAATATGGCTGTAATGTATATGGATGGTATTGCTTCTCCAAAAAATATCAAAGAGCTGGAAAGGCGTTTAAAGGCTATCTCTATGGACGCTGTTCTCAGTCCCGGTTTTTTAGAGGAGCTCATAGAGGATAATAGTATGTCTCCTTTTCCGCAAATGTTAAATACAGAAAGACCAGATTCTGTTGCTGCAAACATTATGGAAGGTCGGATTGGGGTGTTTCTGGAAGGGAGCTCTACTTGTTTAATCCTCCCAGTTACGTTTTTTGCCTTTTATCAATCACCAGATGATTATAATAGTCGGTGGATCTCTAGTACCTTTGTGCGGCTGCTTCGGTTAATGAGCTTCATTATTGCTATTGGACTACCTTCCTTTTATATTGCAGTGGTTGGATTTCACTTTGAGGTGATTCCAGATCCTCTCGTTATTCCTATTAAAAGCAGTATCAATAATATCGCCTATCCACCGATTTTAGAGGCATTGGTGATGGTTGTCATTATTGAATTAATTAGGGAATCAGGGATACGGCTGCCTAGTCCTATTGGTCAGACCATTGGGATTGTCGGAGGTCTCGTTATTGGGGATGCAGTGGTTCGAGCGGGTTTGGTGTCGAACTTAATGATTATTATAGTGGCTCTGACAGCTATAGCCTCCTTTGTCGTTCCATCAAATGAATTAAGTAATGCCTTAAGACTATTGACGTTCCCTTTAATCCTGCTTGCCTCAACGCTTGGTTTTTTAGGGATAGTGTTTGGCTTTCTCTTCCTGCTGATTCATCTTATCAAACTGAAATCCTTTGGGACAGCTTATCTTGCCCCTGTTGCCCCTTTTCGGGCGAGAGACGTGATGGATACCTTTATTCGACTTCCTTTGTTCTTAATGAATAAGCGGCCTAAGGATGCAGCACCTATGAAAGAAGACACAGGCGGCCGCTCCAGGGAGTGGAAGAAGAATGAACGCTAATCAGGAAAAGATATCTAGGAATCAGCTGTTTTTTGTCATTGTTCAAACCCAAATTGGAGTAGGTGTCCTTTCCTTGCCCTATGATCTTCATATGGAAGCAAAGCAGGATGGTTGGATTTCTTTACTTATTGCAGGCATTATTATTCAAATTCTCATCATTCTCTTCTGGTTATTATCAAGTCGCTTTCCTACAAGTAATTATTTTGAGATTATTCAAAGGGTGTTAGGAAAATTCCTTGGGAAAGGTTTAGTGTTTATTTACTGTATCTATTTCCTTGGTGTAATCCTGCTAATTTTATTGCTATACGCGAAGATTATTAATGCCTGGCTTCTCCCGAGAACTCCATTGTGGATTACCTCTCTGCTCATGTTGTCGGTTAGTGTATATTTGGCAAAAGATCAGCTTCGTATTATAGCAAGAGTATATACATTCGTTTCTCTCCTTTTAGGACTCTTGATTGCCTTTCTTCTTTTTGCAATACAGGACAGCCAGCTTATGTACATCTTCCCTGTGGGGGACGCAAGCCTTCAAGAATTAGGGGGAGGAGTGATTAAAGCGAGTATATCTCTTTTAGGCTATTTCATTATACTGGTCGCCTACCCTTATACAGAAGGTACAGCTCCCCAACGTTTAAAAACCATATCATATGCCAACTTGTTTGTAGTGCTGTTCTATGCATTTACGGTTATTGTTTCTTATACGTATTTTGGCACGAAGGAAATAGAGTATATTACTGAACCTGTGCTTTATTTGTTAAAAGCATTTGAGATGTCCTTTATTACAAGAATTGATATGTTCTTCTTATCCATCTGGATTGTATCTGTAGCAACCTCTGTCACTACTTATTTGTATATAGCAGGTCTCGGACTGGCTAATATTTTTAATCAACCTTCTCATGAGCATTTCACAATCATCGTAGGAGTTGTTATGTTCTTTATTACTACTGGATTAGGAGTGAAATATACGACTATTCAAAGCGTTAACTCTATCTTATCTAATGCAGGACTCGTTGCCTCCGTAGGGGTACCGCTGATAATTCTCTTCCTATCCTTTTTGTTAAACAAGAAAGATCGACAGGAGAGTGGTTAATATGAACACTAGGTTACTTCTTGTTCTTTCCTCATGCTGTATGCTTGTTCTATCTGGATGCTGGGACCAACGGCAGTTTAAAAGTTTGAAAATCGTACTGGCAGCTTCCTTTGATACTTCAGAGGAGAAGAATATCCGTGCTACTGTCGTTATCCCTACTGTAGAGGCTGGAATGGAGGGCCCAGGTCAAGAATATATACAAGTTGTTTCAGCTGATGGGAATTCAACAAGAGAAACAAGGTCTAAAATAGACGAAATGATTTCCAAGCAATTTGATGGTTCAAAAATTCGTGTCATTGCCTTTGGAGAAGAATTAGCGAAGCAGGGAATTGCTCCTGTGTTGGATGTGATTTACCGGGATCCGCGAAGCAATTTGAACGCGAAGGTGATTATGTTCAACGGAAAAGGGGAGGATATGCTGAAGATACGCATTGATCATGAGCCTAGAATTAGCGGATATATTAATGGCTTGATTGATGGTCAGATTAGCTCCTCCCAGGCTCCTAAGGAAAATTTGCAGCTGATGAGAGCGGAACTGCTGGAACCAGGTGAAGATTTTACCTTACCTGTTTTGACTAAGAATTCAGAGGAGGATACACTGCAGTTTATCGGGCTTGCCCTGTTTCACGAAGACAAATTTAGCGGAACAATTTTATCCGATGACGAATCCACCCTATTAATGTTATTGAAAGGCAAGAAGGGGAAGCATGCACGGCTGACGAAACCGATAGCTCAAGAGAAACAGAATCGTCCTGAGAATTATATAACGATGGCTGTTAATAAAGTGAAGAGAGACCTTGAGATCCATACGGATAATCCGGAAAAAATAGCTGTGGATATTACCTTAGATTTACAAACCGATATTACAGAATCTCCAGGAATGGATTTTGTCGAAACGAAGAAAATAAAACAAGTAGAAAAGGACTTCGGGAAAGAGCTGGAGAAAGAATATAAAGAGCTGACCAAGAAGCTTATTGAAGCGAATAGTGATGTATTAGGCATTGGGCGAAGAGTAAAGGCTTATCATAATGAAACTTGGGAGAAAGTAAAGTGGAATGAGGTGTATCCAGAGATAACGTTTAACGTTAATGTGAACATTGGAGTTGAACAGCATGGAATCATTAACTAATTCAATAAGCTATACTATTAAAGGTTCATCAATGAAATGATGAACCTTTTGTTCGTTCATAAAGGCTGCTAAGACTACAATGTTACATTCCGATTACAATTATGCTGGAATATAAGTGAAAATAAAACATATTTGTAAAAATATATTGACTTAATTTACAATAATAGGCTACTATATAGAAGAATTCAGAATATTAGTAAAAATACAATAAATACATATGAGGTGGGCTCATGGAAAGAAAGTATGTTTCAAAGGATCAAGCTTCTTTGCTGGAAGTGAGAAAACTAGAGACGGCTTTTCGAATTGAGGGTAAGGATTATAACGCTGTAGATCAGGTATCCTTTCAGGTCAAGCCTGGCAAAGTAATAGGGGTGGTAGGGGAGTCTGGCTGTGGAAAAAGTGTTATGTCTTTATCGATCATGGGTCTCTTGCCAAAAGGTGCAGGGAGAGTCAAAGGCGGGGAAATCTTATTTGACGGAAAACAGCTAGACCAACTGTCGAATCAGCAAATGAACAAGATAAGAGGCAAGGATATAACGATGATTTTCCAAGAGCCTATGACATCGTTAAATCCGGTCTTTACCATTGGATATCAATTAGAGGAAGTGCTGCACAACCACTTTACCATTACAAAAAAGGAAGCAAGGAATAAAGTAATTCAGCTGCTTGCTGCCGTAGGCATATCAAGACCGGAGAAGGTAGTTCTGGATTACCCTCATCAATTATCAGGAGGGATGAGGCAGCGCGTGATGATTGCGATGGCGATTGCGTGTCAGCCAAAGCTTCTTATCGCAGATGAACCGACCACCGCGTTGGATGTAACTGTACAAGCTCAAATATTAGAGCTTTTAAAGGATATTCAACGAAAAAATAATATGTCCATCATTTTAATTACCCACGACCTTGGAGTTGTATCAGAAACGTGTGATGAAGTGCTGGTTATGTATGCTGGAAGAATTGTCGAAAGAACGACGGTTAGAAATTTGTTCGATAAGCCTCTTCATCCATATACGGAGTTATTGATGGGTGCTATCCCGAAAATGGAGGAAACGGTTGATACGTTAGAGACGATAGAAGGGATTGTGCCCTCCTTAACTAACATGCCGGAAACAGGCTGTCGCTTTGCTAATCGGTGTCCGAAAGCAATGGAGGCTTGCTCTGATATAACCCCTGTATTAGCTGAAGAAAAAAGCAATCATGAAGTAGCTTGCTTGCTCTATGAATCTAGTAAGCCGAGAGGCGGTGTTACATTGTGAGCAGAGCAGTTATAGAAAAGCTTCTGGAGGTAGATAGGCTGCAAATGCATTTTCCTGTTAAGGGAGGTTTTTTCAGAAGAACTATAGGTACGGTAAAGGCAGTGGACAATGTCTCCTTTGCTATTCACAAAGGAGAGACACTTGGGTTAGTAGGTGAATCGGGGTGTGGTAAGTCAACTACTGGCCGGTCTATATTGCGCCTGCTTGAGCCGACTGGTGGAAGTATTATGTATGATGGGGAAGAAATTACGCATGTCAAAGGAAAGAGACTTCACGAAATAAGACAGGACATTCAAATGGTATTTCAGGATCCATATGCATCGCTTAATCCAATGCAAATGGTAGGAAATATTATTGGGGAGCCTCTGCAAAACTACCATAAGTATCGAAATCAGCATGATAGAAAGAGGGAGATAATGGATTTATTGCAACGAGTAGGACTCCCAGAGGATGCATACTACAAATATGCCCATGAATTCTCAGGAGGTCAGCGGCAGCGTGTTGGAATCGCAAGAGCTCTTGCGTTAAAGCCAAAGCTGATCATTGCTGACGAGCCTGTATCTGCTCTAGACGTTTCCGTTCAGTCACAGGTACTGAACCTTTTGAAGGAGCTCCAAGCAGAATTTGAGTTAACCTATTTGTTCATTGCCCATGACTTAAGTGTTGTAAAGCATATGAGTGACCGGGTGGGCGTAATGTATCTTGGTCATATTGTAGAGATAGCAGACAAGCATGCTATTTATGATAATCCACTTCATCCTTATACAGAGGCTCTTATTTCAGCGGTACCTAATCCAGCTGATAAGGGGAGGAAAAGAGAGCGGATAGTATTGGAAGGAGATTTGCCAAGTCCGGAAAACCCTCCAATTGGCTGTCCCTTTCATACAAGATGTCCAAAGGCGATGGAGCATTGTGTTACGACGAAACCTGCATTAAAGGAGGTGAAGCCAGGACAGCATGTCGCATGTTTTCTTTATGAATAATCATTCATTCCATTAATGAAACAGGGGGAATTCCTTAATGAAACACCGTAATGTGTATTGGTTTTTAACCTTGGTATTGATGCTGTCGTTGTTATTAGCTGCGTGTAGTAGTGGAGAGGATACGGAGGCACAAACAGATGCTGACGAAGGTGAAACAGAGGAAGAGGCAACAAAGGAGCCAGTTGATGGCGGAACATTAACGTATGGAATTGACTCTGAGCCGGAAGGAATATTAAATATTCATTTCTATGGATCTGCAGTCGATGACGAAATCCTTGGGTTTATGGTTGATCCACTCATTGAATACGATGAAAATTTAGAACCAGAACCACACCTTGCTACATGGGAAACAGAAGATAACAAAGTATTTACCTTTACATTTGAAGAAGGCGTTAAATGGCATGATGGCGACGAGTTGACGGTTCATGACTGGGTGTTTGCTATCGAGACGCTAGCACATCCTGATTACGATGGCCCTCGATATACTAACGTACAAACCATTGAAGGGGCAGAAGCTTTCAACAAAGGAGAAGCGGACAGCATTTCCGGACTTGAAGTTGTTAATGATTATGAGATAAAGGTGACATTCGATCAGGCTCGGGTTAATAACCTTGTAAATGTATGGGCCTATCCGATGCATGAAGATTATTGGAAAGATGTTCCTGTGAAAGATATGCTGAAAGACGAAAAGTCACGAACAAAGTCAATGGGTACAGGTCCATTTAAAATGGGCAACGTAGTACCTGGTGAGTCCTATGAGCTCATTGCCAATGAAGACTATTGGAAGGGCGCACCTAAGCTAGATAAGGTAATTGTGAAGGTTATTGATAACAAAACCGTTTCCGGTGCACTACAAAACGGTGAAATTGATATGATCAGTGTCCATCCGACACTTGGAGAAGAAATTGAGAAGCTGGATGGAGTGAACCTTGTCACGTACCCAGGTCTCTCTTATTATTATGTAGGCTTTAAATTTGGGAAATTCGATAATGAGAAGAAGGAAATAGCTTCGAAAAATGATAAATACGATGATTTGAAGCTGCGTCAGGCTATGTACCATGCTATTAATCGTCAAGAGTGGATTGATGCATTCTTTGGTGGGTATGGAAGTCCTGTCAATGCCCCGGTTCCTACTTCCCATTGGATTGCTGCTGATGAGAGTGATTTGACAAATTATGAATACGATCCAGAAAAAGCAAAAACGTTACTAGACGAGGCTGGATTTGAGGATACAAACGGAGATGGCTTCCGTGAGAATCCAGATGGGGAGGAGTTTGTGGTGAATTTCTCTCACTATGCAACAACTAATCCGACATTTGAATCCCGGGCGAAAGCATTAACTCAATATTGGAACGATATTGGTCTGCAAACAGATCTTCAAATGATTGAAGCATCGTTATATTATGACAAAGTGGAAAAAGACAGCGATGATATTGAAGTATTTTTTGGTGGATGGAGTACTGGTTCTGATCCAGATCCAACAGGATTATGGAGTTCAGAAACACTTTGGAACTATACTCGCTATGATAACGAGAAGAGTGATGAGCTATTAGCACAAGCTCTCGACGTAGAAGTAGTGGGCGATGATCAAGAGAAGCGTAAAGACATCTACACAGAATGGCAGCAGCTTCTAAACGAAGAGCTTCCGATGCTTTATATCGGAGAGCTTCAAGAGCTGGTTGGAATGAATGAGCGTGTAGGTGGCGTCAAGTACGATGTATCGGAAAATAATAATCCGAATGAATGGTATATAACGGAGTAAATCAATAAGGGTTTCCAGATAAGGAGAATGGTCATGTTAAAATATACAATTCGAAGAATATTAGGCATGATACCAATGTTGTTCCTTATCTCTGTGGTAGTGTTTTTCCTGGCATTAGCAATGCCAGGAGATTCCCTATCTGGTGAGATTGATCCGAACAATACTGATCCAGAATATATTGAAAGAATGAGAGAGAAGCTTGGATACAATGATCCTGTTCATGAACAATATATTCGCTGGATTACAAATTTCGCTAAAGGGGATTTTGGGACATCAACGAAATATAAGATTCCTGTTTCTGAGCTTATAGCCCAGCGTTTACCGAATACGCTGTTTTTAGGGATTACCTCTATCATCATTACATACCTATTTGCCTTCGCTATGGGGATGTATGCAGGGAGAAATCCTTATACGAAGATAGATAATTTTATAGGTGGATTTAATTATTTCATGCTGGCCATTCCTATCTATATAGCGGGTGTTTTTGCCATTTATATATTTTCCTTTCAGCTTGGCTGGTTTCCATTTGCAGGTTCAGTAGATATAGGTGCGTCACAAGGAACAATAGATTGGTGGCTCTCCAGATTCTATCACGTATTATTACCAGCAACAGTATTAGGAGCAATGGGCACTGCAAGTTATACCCAATTCCTTCGCAACGATATTATTAATAATAGCCAGAAGGACTATGTAAGGACTGCCAGGGCAAAAGGGACGCCAGAATCCCGTATTTATAACCACCACATTCTTCGTAACTCTGTCATCCCCCTTATTACCTTTCTGGGGTTTGATGTAGTGACAATCGTAAATGGTGCCCTGATAACAGAGACCATTTTTACGTACCCGGGGATTGGACAACTCTTTTTAACATCCATGAGCACAAATGATTATCCTACGTTAATGACGCTGGCACTTATGTTCTCTTTGCTAGTATTAATAGGTAATTTAATTGCAGACCTACTGTACGGTGTCGTGGACCCGAGGATTAGATTAGAGTAGGAGGGGTGGCAGTGGAAGTCATACACAATAAAAAGGAACAGACAAACGTTCCTTTAAGCAAACCGAAAAAAATCATGTCTCCATGGGCCATGGCCCGCAGAAAGTTTTTTCGGAATAAGCTAGCGATGATTAGTTTAGTGTATTTATGTATTGTAGCTATCTTTTCGATACTTGCTCCCTATATTACGTCGACCGATATTTCACGAGTGAATATTGGACAAATGTCACTTTCTCCTTCAGCGGAGCATTGGCTTGGAACAGATACGAGCGGTAGAGATGTGTTCACTCGCTTATTATACGGAGGGCGTGTTTCGTTATTAGTAGGTGTGTGCTGTACTACCCTTATTATGTTATTTGGTACTGTAATAGGTTCTATTGCCGGCTATGCTGGCGGATTTATTGATAATATTTTAATGCGTTTTACGGATTTTATTTTAAACTTTCCATTTCTTGTATTTGTTATTGTTTTAAATGCTGCACTGTTTGGAGTCGTATCTGGTGTATGGCTGCTTATTATTGTCATTAGTATGCTTGGCTGGGGCGGTGTAGCGAGAGTTGTTCGGAGTAAAATTCTTGCTGAAAAAGAAAATGAATATATTATGGCTGCAGTTTCGATTGGGTGTAAGCCGAGAAAAATAATTTGGAAGCATTTATTGCCAAATGTATCCACAACGATTATTGTGTACGCTACTATCACATTCGCTACCATGATTGTAGCAGAATCTGCTCTAAGCTATCTAGGCTTCGGGGTACCGCAGGAAGTACCAAGCTGGGGGAATATGTTATCAGCTTCTCAGCAGTCAGAAGTACTTCAGCATATGCCATGGATTTGGATTCCGCCAGCACTCGTGTTAACTCTAACCATTCTATCTATTAACTTTATTGGGGAAGGGTTAAAGGATGCACTGAACCCTAAATCATATCGATAATAAAATCTACCATTATATGTGGTAGATTTTTTATGTAAATATAATTGCATGTCGAAACGGCTTGGATTATTATGGAACTAACCAATTTATGTAGAGAGGTTTCCAAGCCCTCCTTAAGAAGAAGGCTTAAACCAGCTTTTTATCGTAGCAAGGAGTGATGTGTTATTTTCGTTTGCTTCCTCTTGGAACTCCTCCGTTACAAAGATGTTCTCTATATCAACTGCATAATCGTACGTTAGTACTGCACCTAAGTCAGATTCTGCATCCTGGTTCGATACAGATGTATAGGGGATGTTATATTTGTCAGCTAGAGCTTTCTCCTCTTTCATGAATTTGGAAGCGATGTGTCCGTTTAGTAGTAGTTCGGTGTCAGGATGCTGCTTCATAGCACTTTCTAATTCTCGCAGTGCTTTATCCTGCATAAGCTGGCCCTTCGTTAAGGCGATTACAACGCGTTCTCGTATGGTTCCGAGAAATCGTTTACGCTCAGATGGCTTAATTTGTTTTTTACCATACATTCCTTCTTTTAAAGCTTCTTCTACTTCCTTATTACTCATAATACTCCCTCTTTTCTTAACGGATACGTAATAAAATTATTGTATAACGTTGTTTCCTTTACAAGCAACTTGCAAGCAAATAATTACTTACATAGAGGAGGATGGACATATTGCAATCCGACCGTCTTTTATACAGTATTCTCATTGCCGTAATCATTATGGTAGGGGGAGCAGCATTATTTTATTACATGAAAGCGCTTCAACACCCTGCTGAGATACAGCAAGCAGACGCCGGGGAAAAGCAGGATTTACATTTCGTCCTCATTCCTCAAGAAACAGAAAATGATTATTGGAGGCTCATAGAGGAAGGCGCTCGGCAAGCGGAACAGGAATTAGGTGTTGCTGTTGAATATAATGGACCTAAAAAAACGAGTATTACAGAGCATATTGAATGGATCGAAAAAGGAATTGCCTCTAAGGTGGATGGGATCATTACACAAGGGTTACAGGAATCAGCATTTACCCCTGTGCTAAATAAAGCTGTTCGCATGGGCATTCCTGTTGTAACTATTGATACGGATGCTCCCTCTAGTGAACGGGCAGCTTATGTTGGTACAGATAATTATGAAGCTGGATTCATGGCTGGTAAAGCTCTCATTGAGGACACGGGTGGTACAGCTAATGTCGGTATTATTACGGGGAGCTTTGAAGCTAGAAACATGAAGCTTAGGGTTCAAGGGTTCCGAGATGCTGTGCAGGAAGAGAGTGGAGTAGCTATTATGGATATCAAGTCATCAGAGATTACTAGAATACAAGCTGCGGAAAAGACGGAGCAGCTACTAAATGAATATCCAGAAATTGATGCTTTTTTTGGAACGAGCGCGCTCGATGGGTTTGGTATTGCCTCGACCGTTCAACAGCGGGCTCGAACGAATAGTACTTACATTATTACCTTTGACTCTTTACCAGAAACAGTAAAGCTCATAAGAGAAGGAGTTATTGATGCTACTGTAGCGCAACAGCCATATGAAATGGGATATGAAAGCGTCCACCTTATGAAGGACCTTGCCGAAGGGAGAACGGTAGATGCTGTGCAACATACAACCGTTCATATTGTTAGAAGGAAGGATCTACCCGTTAGTGAGTCACTTCTCCTACCGAAAGGAGGGACTCGTTAATGAAGATTCGTACAAAGCTAATGATATTTTTCTTAACCATCATTTTCCTCATGAATGGAGTGGCCTATTATCTATATCACACAAGCCAGGAGACGATTCAACAGTATGATTCTATGCTGGAGCGCTTCTTTCTCTTAAATGAGGTAGAACAGAGCACTAATATGGTCTTTCGTAACATGAACAGCTATATGATTAATACTTCTCCGGATGTAAAGAAGGATTATGAGCAAGGCAGAGAGGAGTTACAAGAGCTAGAGGATCAGGTGACGACGAGACTCGATGCTAATCGATTGGATGTTTCCAACTATGCCAATATGATGGAAAGCTTTTTATCGGAAACGGATGGAGCTATGAAGGCATACCAAAATGGACAAATCTCTACATATTCTGCTCGGACGATAGAATCGGAGAAAATTATGAATTATATACAGGATTCCACGTTAACGTTAATTAACAAGGAGCTTTCAGAATATGACACTTTTTACAGGAGTCTCGTCCAACGCAGTAAGTATATTGAGAAGATGGCGATTACTATATTTGTGTTTTCATTACTAGTTTCCATATTATTTGCTCTATGGTTTTCGAAGGGAATTACACGTCCCATTCATCACTTATCTAATGCGGCACGAGAAATTGCAGCGGGGAAGTTTGATGGTAAGAAAGTAGAAGTGAAGACGAGTGATGAATTACGATTGCTTACCAATACATTTAATAGTATGAGAGAAAACATAAGAGCGTCTATCTTGGAGATAAAACAAAAATCAGAACTGCAGCGTTTAGTCAAAGAAATGGAGCTGAAAAGCCTGCAAAGTCAAGTGAACCCTCATTTTTTGTTTAATACACTAAATATTATCTCAAAGACTTCGTATATAGAGAATGCTGATCGTACAGGAGAGCTGATTGAATCCGTATCCTCCTTATTACGGTATAATTTGTCTCGTTTGGATAAGCCTGCGACACTGCAAGAGGAATTAGACAGCGTTCAGGAATATGTGTTTATTCAACAAGCAAGGTTTGGTAAGCGTTTTTTGTTTGAAACTAAAATTGAAGAAGGAACAGAAGAAATAGAAATACCTGTATTAACACTCCAGCCTTTAATTGAGAATGCCTTTATCCATGGAATAGAAAGAAGAGAATTCGGTGGTGTAATAAAGGTGGAATCCTACCACAGTGATAACTGTGTAGTAATAGCTGTTGCAGACAATGGTACAGGTATTACAGAAGACAAGAGAACACAAATTATGAATGGTGAGGATGGAGGGCGCAATGTAGGAAGTGCGGGGCATACGACCGGTATTGGGTTAGTGAATGTGATGAGGCGGTTGGATTTGCTGTATGAAGAAAGTGGGTTAGTTGATATTCATTCTATCCCAGAGGAAGGCACGACAATTAGACTAACCCTGCCTAACAAAGAGGCGCAGGGAAGGAGGCTATATTCCTCATGAAATGGTTAATAGCGGAGGATGAAGAGATTGAACGAGAAGGACTAAAGAAGTTAATGCAGCAAGCATTCCCGGATTTGGAAGTAGTTGGCGAAGCGACAACAGGCAAGGAGGCTGTAGAGCTCGCTAAGAAGACCAATCCTGACATTATTACCATGGACATTAAAATGCCAGTAATGGATGGTGTAGAGGCAGTTCACCACATTAAAAGCTGGAGGAATGATGTGGAAATTATCATGATGACTGCATATGACGAGTTCCAGTATGCACGAGATGTGATGCGGGAAGGAGTCCAAGAATATGTCCTTAAGCCTGCTAGAAAAAAGGAGCTAATAGAGACCTTTCAACGTGCCATGAAGGCTGTAGAAGCAAAGAATCAGCATGTTCATCAGGTCAATACCACAATGCTGTCAATGATTCAATCAGATATGCTTCAGGCTTATTTTACAGAGAGAGCCCTTGAGTATTACCCTGACCAGCTAGCTTCTTTTTTTCCAATGGCTAAAGGAAGAGGCTGTGTCATTTTAATTCGTTTAATGGATCAGGAAAATTCGGACATTCAATATAATTGGTTAAGAGAATGGTTCGAACGACATACCCATTGCTTAATGGGACCCATTCAGGATCAACACATTCCGATTTGGATTTTTTCCTTCAAAGACGAGCAGGTTGCTGAATCGATAACATCGTTGGGACAATGGGTTAGGACAGCCATTCAATTGTTTTTCTCCCAATTTCATCAGCAAGTAAAAATGGGGATTGGTTCTTTTTGTGAGAAACCAGATCAATTAATCCATTCGTATCATGAAGCGGTGATTGCTTTATCCTCCATACCAAGCAAGAAGGGGTATATTCATTATGAGTTAGCCAAATCTCAACTGGAACCAGGGGCATTTCATCAAGTAGTGCAGGAAAAACATATATATGATGCTATCCGTGCAGGAGACGCTGATTTAGCCATTCATCAATTTGAACAATGGTGGGCTCTTATGCGAGAACAGGATGATGTTTCAGAGCGCTGTAGAAATATACTGTACACCATAGCTGCTATCGTGAAGGAAATGGGTTTTACAGAAGAACCAAGATTCATAGATTTTTCAAGCAAGCCGTTGGACGCATATCGAAGGTTCGTAGTGGAGCGCCTTTCCCATGCTGCCAGTGTGGTGAAAAGCTGGAAGCGGGTGACATCAAAAGATGCGTTATGGAATGCAGAAGAATGGATTAAAGAGCATTATGACCAATCCATTACGCTAGAACAAATAGCAGAGCATGTGAATTTAAGTCCATATTATTTTAGTAAGCTGTTCAAGGACCGATTTGAACAGAGCTTTATAGATTATGTGACAGAATTGCGAGTTGCAAAGGCTAAGGAATTATTGCGAGCAACTGATAAACCACTGAAAGAAATATGTTCTCTTGTTGGCTATAAGGATCCGAACTACTTTAGTCGCGTGTTTAAAAAGAAAACAGGGCAAACACCTAGCGATTTTCGAGATTCCATCCACCTCACATCAAAATAATGCGGGTCATTCACAAAAAAATGAAGATGATTCTAGGACAATAACCCTATCTCTCATGATACATTGTAATTGAAAGCGATTACAATTATGGGAGAGGGGTTTTTTATATGAAGCATAAACACTATTTTTGGATGCTTGCTCTATTATTGCTCGTCTTCACTGCAGCATGTAGTGGGGGAGGAGATGATCAAGCCTCAGGAGGAAATGACGATGGGGGATCAGATGGAGAAGGAAGCGCAACAGGAAAGGTAGAGTTATTTAGCTGGTGGACAGCTGGTGGAGAAGCAGAAGGCTTAGAGGCTATTATAGAACAGTTTAAAGAAGAACACCCGGATATTGAAGTAGAGAACGCAGCCGTTGCGGGTGGAGCTGGTTCTAATGCAAAAGCAGTGCTGGCAAACCGTATGCAAGGAGGAGAGCCTCCTTCCACATTCCAGGTACATGGTGGAGATGAATTGTTAGCAGGCTGGGTAGCAGCAGATAAAATGGAGCCAATCAACGATCTATATGAAGAGAACAATTGGCAAGATGTTTTTCCACAAGATTTAATCGATATGGTAAGTAAAGACGGAAATCAATATGCAGTTCCAGTTAATATTCATAGAGGAAATGTCATGTTCTACAATACATCAGTATTTGAAGAAAATGGATTGAAAGCCCCTACGAGCTGGGAGGAATTCCTGGAGGTTGCAGAAACACTGCAATCCAAAGATATTACTCCTCTTGCATTAGGAGATAAAAATGTGTGGCCATCCACAATGATCTTTGAAAGTATTTTACTTGCAAACCTTGGGGCAGAGGATTACGACAAGCTTTGGAATGGTGAAATCGGTTTTGATGATGAACGAGTGGTACAATCCGCTGAGACATTTAAAGAAGTTTTAGCATACGTAAATGAAGACCATAGTGCTCGTGCTTGGCAGGATGCTTCTCAATTAGTGGCTGATGGAAAGGCTGCCATTAATATTATGGGAGATTGGGCTAATGGATACTACCAAAGCAAAGAGCTAAAAGCAGAAGAAGACTATGGATGGGCCGTAACACCAGGCTCTGAAGGTACCTTCATGGTAATCACAGATACTTTTGGATTACCAAAGGGCGTCGAAAATCCTGATCAGGTAAAAGAATTTCTTGCAACATTAGGTTCTAAAGAAGCACAGGATACCTTTAATCCAATTAAAGGCTCTATTCCAGCAAGAACAGATGCAGATTCATCTAAATACGGACCTTATTCCACCGACACTATTAAAGATTTTAGTGAAGCAGCATTAGCACCAAGCCTTGCTCATGGTTCTGCTGCACCTGAACAAGTAGTAACAAAGGTGAATCAAGCTGTGAACGTTTTCGTTTCCCAACAAGAAGTAGATGCGTTTATTCAATCACTACAAGACGCTACAAGCTCCTTGAGTGAATAAAAAAACAAGGGAGGACCTCCTCCCTTTCCTAGCGTCAAATCTCGCGGGGGTCATCAGGTAATCCTTTCTGGCAGAGGTGATAACACCACGGCGATGCTTACCTTAAGGCTGTCGAGAGTAATAAAGACACTTTTGCTTATCTATAGTATTTATATGATTCGTTCTAGTAGGAAGGAGGTAATGACTTGCTTGGTAGATATTCTGATCGTATATGGTCGCTTATATTTATCGTGCCATCAATTGTACTAATTGGTGTGTTTGTGTATGGATTCATAAGCTGGACAGGATATGTTTCCCTTAGTGAATGGCAATCGTTAATTCCAAATTATTCGTTTGCTGGGTTGGAGAACTACACCACGCTCTTTCGGGATTTCCGTTTCCAAGCAGATATCCGTAACACCATTTTCTTCACCATACTTTTTATCGGGGCAGTAGCTATTGTCGGACAGCTGCTGGCCGTGCTAATTGATCAAAAGATTAAAGCAGAGTCCTTATTCCGTAACATTTTCCTCTTTCCAATGGCGTTATCCTTTGTTGTAACAGGTGTCATTTGGCAATGGCTCTTAAACCCTTCTACAGGGGTTAATTTGCTTTTAGAGAAAATCGGTATAAGCCCTAAATGGTATGTTAGTACAGAAATTATTCCAGGCATCCCGCTAGGTAAGATCGAATTTGGAATACCAGTTGCCATCATCGCAATTGTTATAGCAGCCGTATGGCAAATGACTGGTTTTTCTCTGGCAATGTATTTAGCGGGACTAAGGGGAGTACCGGAGGAGTTAAAAGAAGCTGCTAGAATTGATGGTGCTTCTGAATGGAAAGTTTATTTTAAAGTAATTATGCCGCAGCTTCGCCCGATTACGATGAGCGTTATTATCATCATGGCCCACATATCTCTTAAAATATTTGATTTAATTTATGCCATGACCGGACCAGGTGCAAACTTTGTAACGGATGTGCCGGCACTATACATGTTTGAAACAACGTTCCGGGCTAACAATTATGCTGGTGGTGCTGCTATTGCCATTATTCTATTAATCAGTGTAGCTGTTTTCATTATACCGTATCTGTTAATGAACAGGAGGGAGGACTAGGTATGAAGAACATTACTAAATCTATTATTTATTTACTGCTTATTGGCTTTAGCTTATTTTACTTAATGCCTGTTTACGTTCTAATTGTTACAAGCTTAAAGCCTTTCGATGAAGTTTCTCTAGATACCATGTGGTCCTTACCTCAAACGGTTGATTTCAGCAGCTATAGCAAGGCATTTGCAGAGCTTGCTCCAAATATTATGAATTCGTTTTATCTTGTTATCCCGGCAACCCTGTTATCTGCGTTACTGGGATCATTAAATGGCTATGTATTGTCAAAATGGAAATTTAAAGGTTCAGAGCTCGTGTTTACTTGTATATTATTTGGGATGTTTATTCCTTATCAGAGTATTCTTATTCCTTTGATTGTGACATTAAGGGATTTAGGATTATACAATTCTATTCCGGGTCTTATCTTTACTCATGTTGTGTACGGTCTCCCTATTACAACACTCATGTTCCGAAATTTCTATGCCAGCATTCCAGATGCGATGATAGAATCGGCTAAAATTGATGGTGCCAGCTTTATTAAGGTATATCGTCATATCATGATTCCTCTTTCCATCACTGGATTTATTGTCGTGGCAATCTGGCAATTTACAAATATATGGAATGAATTTTTGTTTGCTGTCTCTCTTACTCAGTCTGACCAGCAGCCTGTCATGGTTGCCTTGCAGAACCTTGCAGGTAGCCAGGTAGTAGAGTGGAACGTTCAAATGGCAGGTGCAATTCTAGCAGCTCTGCCAACATTGCTTGTCTACATTTTATTAGGAAAATACTTTGTAAGGGGACTGTTGGCCGGATCGGTTAAAGGATAACAGCACTTCATTTAGTAAGTGTACACAAAAAAACCTGTAGAAAACGGGAAGGTTTCTCTACAAGTGTTAGGATGGGGAGCTCCCATCCTTTTTTCTATGGAAATATGCCATCTACATTTGCAGCGGCAAATAAACAGCCTGCCTGTTCGACACGTAGCTGTCCTCCCTTATGAGCAGGAATATAAACACGTTCCCCTGCTTTACATTCGATTTCTTTTCCATCTGTTATAAATGTTCCTTTCCCTTCGAAAACGTGTACTACTTGCGCGGTTGTCTGTTTACTTATGCTTTTGGAGGTAAAGGCATCAGAGCGGTGAATCAGAATATCACTGGCTCCTTTAACAATTAGCTCTTGTATGATAGAGCCAAGAGCCCCCTTTTTTAATTGGTGGTAAGGCTCCTCCACTGGGAGGTATTCCTTGGCATGTTTCATGAGTGCAGTTTTGTTGCCGTCCATCAGCTTCTTTTCATCTAGAGCAACGGGGAAGAAGGAATGAATATCCTCCTCTTGAAGCCGAAAAACATTCGGAGTGGAAGAGGCTAGTATTTGTTCCATTAAAGGTGGGTGCGTTTGCTGAAGAAACAGCCACTTTGGCTTAAACACCATCATAAAGTAATGATTTGTCGGGAAGCCGTCCTCATACGCTAATGGTATATTACTGGTGACATACATGGCAGAGCCTTGAAAAGCAAATTCACATAAATGGTGATAGGTAGGTTTAGGGATAGAGGGATTCCATTTATGGTCGTCTAGTTCATATAATTCATGAAGAACACGCCAGAACATTTTGTGATACGTTTCAATTGTAAATGGCTTGCGAGCTGGCTGGAAAAGGGCAACAAAAGCAGTATTTTTACCATATTTTCTAAAATTCTTCACATAAGAGGTTAATTCAACAGCAAGTCTCTCTAAATCTTTCTTTTGAAAAGTAGAATCAATAAATGCTAATCGTAATTGACGCTGTTTAAATCCTTCTAACCCCAGATTGTTGGAGTATGTGTTGTTCTCTGCTAATAAATCAGATGCAAACTGATCGAACACATCATAACCCCAGGTAGGCATCTTGGTTGGGAGGTATGTTTCAGCCAGGTGCTTGATTTTCGTTTCCATATCCACATTCCCCCATATATACAGATAAGCTCTACAATATATGAGGGAGTACGTAATTTTATGCGTTATTTATCTGAGAACGCAGATAGGGATTTATAGCAAAACCACCAGTCCAGACAATTGTATTCGCCTTGCTTCTCCCCTTCCATGCGTTTCTGAATTTCTTTGATGTTCCCGGCAGGAGGGAGAATAACATCGCTTCCAAGCATCTGATTATGAGGCCAATTCTCTGGCATAGCTACATTAAATAAAGAAGCAGTTTGTAGAGCATGGACAGATCTCCATATTTCTTGCACACTTCTACCTATTTCCTCGGGGTAAAATAAGGTTTGGCGGATAGTACCGCTATCATCTACGATAAAAACACCTCGAACCGTTCTTGTACCCTGGCCTTCTGGAAGCATACCAAGCATTTTAGATAACCTTCCTAAAGGATCGGCAATGACAGGAAAGGTAATACCAATTTGTGTATTATCATGAATCCATTCAATCCATTTTAAATGGGCATACACTTGGTCCACGGATAAACCAATTAACTCTGTCCCCATCTTGTTAAAGTCCTCTTGATATTGCTGAAAGGCAATGAATTCTGTTGTACATACTGGTGTGAAATCTCCTGGGTGACTAAACAATACAAACCATTTGCCTTGGAAATCATCAGGTAAGGTTTTACGTCCTCTAGTTGTTTCAACGGTAACTTTAGGAAATGTCATCCCAATGGTTGGATGTGTATACCCTTCTGCTTCCTTCATGAGTGTATCCCCCTTATGATTGGATGCGTCTTATCTATATTCCATCTGGTCTATATTCATGAAAAGAAGGTAAGACTTTTTAAGATAGAAAAGGATTTTCATGAGTAAAGATGCTGAATCATGACACAATAAATGTATCAACTTGTGAAAGGAAGAAAAAGGATGAAAAGAATGATACTTATTACTGGGATACTGTTAGTGGCGTTAGTAATGGCATTTAGTTACCCTGACTACACCAATGCCCAGCAGAACACAGATACTTACACAGTTAAGCGAGGGGATACGCTTTGGAAAATATCTAGGAAATACAAAATAGGTCTATCGGAAATCATTAATGCCAATCCCCAGTTTCATAACCCTGATTTGATTTATCCAGGGGATAGAGTTACGATTCCATTGAAGCAAAATATTAAGTCTATTGAGCAAGAGGTGATTCGCTTAACGAATGAGGAGCGTGCTAAATATGGACTCCCTTCCTTAAAAGCGGATTGGCAGTTATCAAGAGTAGCTCGATATAAATCCAGAGATATGCGGGACAATAATTATTTCTCTCATAACTCACCTACTTACGGGTCACCATTCCAAATGATGGATAGCTTTAATATATCCTATCGCAAGGCAGCAGAGAATATTGCAGCTGGACAAACCACTCCTCAAGCAGTCGTAAAGTCCTGGATGGATAGTTCTGGCCACAGAAAAAATATACTAGATAAAAACCTGACCTATATTGGAGTTGGATACGCCAAGGGTGGAAGTTACGGCCACTATTGGACACAACAATTTATCACTAAATAATATGAGGTGAAAAGCTAGCTGTTAGAGCTAGCTTTTACCATGATGATGGGGGATTCACGGAACACATAATTCTACAAAAAAATTTATTTTTTGATAAAGTCGCTTGGTTCTAGGATTTACTTATGATGGACTAAAAAATAGTAAATAATTTCCATTGCAAGACGTCTGACGAATTGGTACAATTCTTCAAGAAGGTAGAGATGAAAGCATTTTCATAACTTCTATTTTAGGCGTAAATATATACTTATTAAGGGGGAAAAGCTCGTGGATATTCTTTTTGGTTTGCTTGCAATTGTTCTTGTATTGGGTATAGCATTCCTTATGTCGAATGACCGAAAAAATATCAACTATGTTGGTATTGGTGTTATGTTGGTTTTCCAATTAGCGACAACTGCATTCTTCTTCAATACTACTATTGGGAAAACAATTATAACAGCAATTTCGGCTGGTTTTAACAAGTTAATTGAATTTGGTAAAGGCGGCGTAGGTTTTGTATTAGGTAACGTGGCGACAAAAACAATGGAGGATGGTTCTCCAGCGTCTGTCTTTTTCTTTGACGTTTTACTTATCATTATTTTCTTTGCAACGATTCTGTCCGTCCTGACTTATTTGAGAATTCTACCACTTATTATTAAATATATTGGTGCATTTATTTCATGGATTACTGGTTTGCCAAAGGTAGAATCCTTTAATGCAGTAAACAGTATGTTTTTTGGACAATCCGAAGCACTTCTAGCTATTAAGTCTCAATTCCATCATTTAAGCTCCAACAGACTATATATTGTTAGTGCTTCAGCGATGGGGTCTGTCTCTGCTTCTATCGTTGGTGCATATCTGGGAATGCTTCCTGAACAGTACGTGTTAGTGGCTATTCCTTTGAATATGTTTAGTGCTTTGATTTTAGGCTCTATGATTGCTCCAGTCAAGGTTAAGAAAGAGGATGATAGAGTAGATATTAAAGATGTTTCTGGTGCAAAGAGTTTCTTCGAAGCAATGGGGAATGGTGCATTAGACGGTGGTAAAATTGCACTAATCGTAGCTGCTATGCTTATTGCCTTTATAGCATCTCTGAATTTAGTAAACGCTATTATTCAATCTGTATTTGCAGGGGTAACCCTTCAAATGATTTTAGGTTACATTCTAGCTCCAATTGCCTTCTTAATGGGTATTCCAGGGGATGAATTAGTCCAAGCCGGAAGCCTGATGGGGACGAAGATTGTAACAAACGAATTTGTAGCAATGCTTGAACTTCAGTCCCTTATTAATGACTCTGCATTATCCGAGAAGACTGTCGGAGTGGTTTCTGTATTCCTTACAAGCTTCGCTAACTTCTCTTCTATTGGTATCATCGCAGGAACTGTGCAAGGAATTGATCCCCAAAAAGGAGCAACCGTTTCTAAGTTTGGACTTAAGCTTCTAATCGGTGCAACACTTGGATCAATCCTATCTGCCACTATCGCAGGTTTATTCCTATAATAAACATAGAGGTAAGCAGATTTGAATCAAAATGGTTAAGCTGAAGGAGATACATTCTCCTTCAGCTTTTTTAATGCTTAAAGAAAATGAATGTAGGATAAGGCTGTGGCATCCAACCAAAGAAAGCAGCCTGAGTGAATGTTTAGTACTGGATGATAAAGGAAATATAGCTAGAAGATATTACTATATCATAAAGGAGTGCTATTCCATGACTCAGCACTATGGGTTGTTTATTAATGGAAAATGGATAGAAACACAAGAGAATAATGAAGTATTGAATAAATATTACGGTGATTTATTTGCAACCGTGTCGAAGGCTTCTGAAAAGGAAGTAGACGATGCTATATCTTCAGCAGAGGTGGCTTATAAGGAAACCTCCTTTTCCCCCTATGAACGCTATAAGGTACTCCATAGAGTAAGCGACCTGCTGCAGGCTCGCAAAGAAGAATTAGCTGGTATTATTACAAATGAAGCAGGTAAGCCAATTAAGCAAGCTAGAGCAGAAATTGACAGAGCCACACAGACCTTCGAAATTGCTGCAGAAGAGGCCAAAAGAATTCACGGCGAGGGGGTACCTGTTCAAGCAGCCCCAGGCTCAGAGAATCGAATGGCTTTTACGATTAAAGTCCCTGTAGGAGTTGTAGGTGCTATAAGTCCGTTTAATTTTCCAGTCAACCTAGTCGCCCATAAGATTGCTCCTGCTATCGCAGCTGGTAATACGGTCGTATTAAAACCCGCAAGTGTAACTCCTATTTCCTCCCTGAAATTAGCAGAGCTGTTTGAAGAAGCAGGTCTGCCGGAAGGGTTTTTGAATGTAGTAATCGGTTCTGGTTCCACAGTAGGCAACCAAATGATGGAGGATGAACGAATACATTATTATACCTTCACCGGCAGTGCAGAAGTAGGTGAAAAGCTAAAACAAAATACGGGGTTAAATAAATTAACACTTGAGCTTGGCAATAACTCCCCTGTCATTGTGGACAAAGATGCTGATGTAGAATTAGCAGCTCAGACATTAGCCCAGAAAAGCTTTGCTTATGCAGGACAAGTCTGTATTTCTGTTCAACGAATATATATCCATGAAGACGTAAGAGAGCAATTCCAGTCAGCATTCATTTCGGCTACAGAGGAGCTGCAGGTAGGCGATCCTTTTGATCCAGACACAGATGTTGGGCCAATGATTGGTGAGAAAGAAGCAGAAAGAGCTGAAGAATGGCTGCAGGAAGCGAAAGGTCAGGGAGCAGAAGTCATTCATGGCGGAAACAGGAAAGGGTCTGTACTAGAGCCGACCATCGTATCTAACGTAGACCATGCCATGAAGGTAGTATGTGAAGAGGTATTTGCACCTATTGTGACGATGATGAGCTTTACTGATTTGGATGCATGTATTAAAGAGGTGAATAAATCAGATTATGGACTACAGGGAGGTATCTTTACGAGCGATGTCAATCGAGCATTTTACGCAGCTCAGAAGGTAGAAGTTGGCGGCTTTATGATAAATGATGCCTCTCAGTATCGAGTGGATCTTATGCCGTATGGTGGTGTGAAGAATAGTGGATGGGGCAAAGAAGGTCCGAAATATGCTATTGAGGATATGACAGAGGAACGGCTCGTTGTAATGAATTTACAAGGGTAAAACGAACTCCCAGCTGAGATAAGATAAAATCAGCTGGGGGTTTTTATAGGCCATGTTAAAAACTAATGTTACTGTTGGGTTGTTCCACATAACGGGGAGAAGGTGGAAGACTTGGATTCGAGATGGTTTTCAGGGATGGTTCCTTTCCCTTTATCAGAGAAAGGTATGGCCTGGAAAACGCTCGCTTTCCTGCTGATGAATGGCCAAGCCTCCTCGAAAAATGATGGAGTAAACTCCACCCTTTTTCTGTGGGGTCTTGGCTCATCCATTTTTCAGCGGGAGTCTCCCATTTTCCAGGCCATACCTTTGCCGTAATAGGAGAACGGAACCGTCGTTTTCGCAATCAACTTAATGTATAAGAGGAATATTACCATATTTATATAAAACGAAATTGTTTCCTATCAATGGTTAAGTGTTATCTTTCATCACTTGGCTTGGTTCAAGAAATAGTTTTTTCAGCATATTTGGTTTAACACTATATAAAGATGGAGCATTTCCTTCGGCGTTGAGTGGTCGGAAATATCGTAGACTCCCGCGGAAATACGGATGTGCTGAGACCCCATAGGACAGCGTCTTTTGCTGTTGTACTGCACCCCAAAAATTGGATGTTGCGTGTCCAAATATTGGGGTTCGGCTCATGTCCGAGGAGGCTCAGCCGCAAGTAAGGAAGTTCACCTAAAAGCGCTATATCCTGTAGCAACGGTGAACGACCCCAAGTCGTGTGGGGCCGCAGGAAAGCGGGGATATTTCCGACCACTCAACTCGCCTTTCAGCAAGGGACCAACCTTATCTCGACTTCAAGTGTATGCGAATAGAAGCAATTACTACTTGATCAATAGGATAGGTTAGGAATGGGGTTACTTCTACAACGTTCGACGATATTTCCCAGGTAATTAATAGCTAAGCACTCAGTTCTTTGGAATAGGATGCATTGCGTTGAACCGTAATGAGACGGAGGAGGAGGGTGATTGCTCCTACTGCTAAACCTGTAATTAAGCCTACCCAGTATCCAGCTGGTCCTAAAAACGTATATTGCGCAAATAGATACCCGCTAGGTAAGCCAATGAGCCAATAGGAAATAAACGCCATCACTAATGTAATGTTAACATCCTTGTAGCCTCGTAACGCCCCTTGAATAGGCGCACCGAATGCATCTGATAGCTGAAAGAAAATAGCAAAGTATAAAAAATGCTTGGTCATTTGAATCACTTCTTCATTGGAACTATATAATTGAGCAACAGGATCATTAAAGAGATAAATGGCCAGCCCGCTTATCAGAGACAACACTATAGCTACGCTTATACCTAATCCACTATATTGTTTGGCATCTTTCCATCTTCCTGCCCCCACTTCAAATCCTACAGCGATCGTTAAAGCCATAGAGATACTTAATGGAAGCATATATAAAAAAGATGCGAAATTAATGGCAGCCTGGTGCGCTGCAATGGTATAGGTACTATACGTACTCATCATTAGCGTAACCGCAGCAAAGATACTCACCTCAAAAAATATAGCAAACCCTATTGGGACACCTACTTTTAATTGCTCCCACCAAGCTGATAGGGAGGGCTTTTCAATAGCACCAAAAATATAATAAGTAGAGAAGGGGCGCACTCTCCACACAATAAGCAGCGCAACGATACACGTAAACCAATAGGTAAGAGACGATGCAATACCTGCCCCAATCCCTCCAAGTGCAGGGGCGCCAAGCTTTCCAAATATAAAGATATAGTTGAAAAGGATGTTTACCGGTAAGGATAATAGAGTAATTACCATAGTGACTCTCGTTTGACCGAGGGCATCAATGAAGCAGCGAAGTGCATTGTATATAAATAAAGGTATGATTCCAGTTATGAGTGTAATAAGATAATATTTGGATATGGTACTAACATTAGCTTCCAAGCTCATTAACCGTAAAATAGGATCAAGGAGAAACCAGCCTGCAATTACGATGGTAAGAGCTAGAGCAATGGCTAAGTATATTCCTTGTCTGACGGTTGAGGGGATTTTTTCCTTTTTCTCTCCTCCAATTAACTGTGCTACGATAGGAGAAATGGCTAATAGAATACCATTAATACCTGTAAAGATAGGTACCCATAGACTAGAGCCAATCGCAACGCCTGCCAAATCATCTGCCCCCGCCTTCCCGGACATTACAGTGTCAAAGAAGTTCATGGCATACATCCCTAACTGTGTTACAAGGATGGGGAGGAGAATGTGAAGAAATAATATATTTTTTTGCTTTAAAGATGAAGTAGGATACATATAGCTCTTCCTTTTATGATTAGTATCTAATACGATAAAAGAGATTATAGCATACATTAGCAAGAACGTACGGAAATTAGAAAAAAATGGTTTAGTAGAAAGGACGACTCTCGCTATGACTTCAAAACGAATCCTCTTTACCGGTGGCGGTACAGCCGGTCATGTTATTGTTAATCTAGCTCTTATTCCCGTTTTCCAAAAGGATGGCTGGGAAGTAGATTATATAGGATCTCATAATGGCATTGAAAAAGAACTAATAGGTACCCTGCAAGGAGTAACATATTATTCAATATCAACAGGGAAATTAAGAAGATACCTCTCTAAAGAAAACGTAAAAGATCCATTTAAAGTGTTAAAAGGAACAGCTCAAGCCTTTTCCATAATACGAAAACGTAAGCCCCAAGTAATATTCTCCAAAGGGGGATTTGTTTCTGTACCAGTCGTTGCTGCAGCAAAGCTTAATCGTGTTCCAGCTATCATTCACGAGTCCGATTATACCCCTGGTTTAGCAAATAAGCTGGCCATGCGATTTGCTAAAAAAATACTTACCACCTTTCCAGAAACTAATCAATACCTTCCTGAGAAGAAAGCAGAATGGATTGGTGCAGTGGTAAGGGAGGAGCTGTTTAAAGGGAACAAACAAAAAGGTTTAGCTATGACTGGATTCACTAAGAATAAACCGATAATTCTTGTCATGGGTGGTAGCTCTGGGTCAAAGAAAATCAACGACTCCATTCGAGATAACCTGGACAGCTTGCTGCAAAAATATCAAATCGTTCACCTTTGTGGGAAGGGGAATAAGGATGAAGGAATTAATAGACCTGGTTATGTTCAATATGAATACGTTAACGAAGAGTTAAATGACTTATTTGCCATTACCGACTATGTAGTTTCCCGCGCTGGTTCCAATTCTATTTTTGAATTCCTAGCTTTACAAAAGCCTATGCTCCTAGTCCCTCTTTCCCGTCATGCAAGTAGAGGGGACCAAATCCTTAATGCAAATTCTTTTGAAAAACAAGGGTATGCCAGAATGGTAGAGGAAGAGGAACTGAACACAGACCGTTTAGAACAGGAATTAGATATGTTAGCAGAACATAAAGAAGAAATGATAGCTACTATGCAGCAGTATAAAAGTGAAAAAGCAAAAGAAAAAATCATTCAAATTATCAAGGAAGCCTAAAATAGGTTTCCTTTCTTTTTGGCATTGTTAAGATCCATGGTGATGTATAGATGATCCATCTGGCTTTCCTTTTTAAAGATAGCTACTATAATAGAATTATCAAAGGTGTTTAAGGAGGATGCTATGGATTCGGTGTATTGTCGATACTGTACAAAAGATGTAGAGGAAAGGCAGCAATTGGTGACGGCCACAAATTATTTTCGTATTCTGCCGTATCATAGACGCTGTTTTGAAAAGGTAGAAGAGGAGACGATAGCTCTTACAAGATCCTTTAAGCCAGTCAATGGACTAGCTGGAAATGTAACGGCTTTTGTTCTGTTGGCTGTTGCTTTATTATTTGCTTTTACTCCTCTATTGAGTATGATAGGGAATGTTATTGCAGTTCTATGTTTATACCCAGTTGTTCTTCGTGTTATCTCTTATTTTCTTTACGAAAGAAGAGTCACGAATAATAATTAACTAACACACTT
Organism: Pontibacillus salicampi; assembly: GCF_042434395.1. Taxonomy (NCBI): domain Bacteria; kingdom Bacillati; phylum Bacillota; class Bacilli; order Caryophanales; family Bacillaceae; genus Pontibacillus; species Pontibacillus salicampi. The sequence goes on from NZ_JBHLTP010000004.1 coordinate 76,381, forward strand.
CCCTTATTGAAGGGAGGTGTCGTTCTACTCAATAGTAACGTGAGTAATATTAAGAATATTAATCTCCTCTCCCGATCTACATAATGGGTTTATTCCATATAAAGTCTGCGTCTCTTTCACAATAGATATCAATTTAAGAGTGGAGGCTGTCGGTTGATCAAATTGTTTAATGGAAACAGTCAGATCATCATTTAACGCTCTTTGCAGCTTGAAATCAATTTCAATAGCCTGCTCTTTTGACAGTGTACCATTAGTTACTCTTTCGTCATTTTTCCATCCTTTCCTCAATTGATCTACGTGCTCAGGTGACATGTAGGTACTCCAATTTATATGAGCTTTTTTCATAAGAAACCCTCCGATAAAGGAACATATGTTCTTATTATATGTGAGCTATTCTATTCTGTACAGTATAAATTTGAATAGGAATAATAGTGAATGAATAATTAACATATTGAATAAAACCAAAGGGAAAACCTTGATATTTTCTATAAAGTTTATAAAGTTGAAGCCAAATGTTGATTATTTAAGAGAAATCTTACATAAAACGAGGGAAAACGTTAAGATTCTTATGATAAAATACCTGCTTTCAATATAACCGCAAGTTATAACAAAATATGACACTATATTCGTTTTGATTAATGCTACAAATTTTCTGTACAATTAAACTTGTCAGAAAAAAAAGAACAATGCGTTTAGGAGGCGATTCCAGAAAAGAAGGAAACAGCAAAATAGATAAATATAGAGTCCTCCCTCAAAGAAGAGATTACTATCTGTTCTAAACACCTTCCTTTTTTCTCGCACTCATATCAACCCATAAAATATGAGTGTTGGTATAAAGCATATCCTCGAGAAGATTATTATTCATACACGCTACATTAGTTACCTGCAACTCGGTAACACGCTTAATACCATAAGTAACTACTATTTTGGGAAAAGTAGTTTTTCGCAACTTTGTTAAGCATGAAATCTTGTGAGAATCTTCACAAAATATATATCTTATTATTGACGAAGGGGAAATAACATGAAAAAGAGACTATTGTGGATTGTGAGTATTTGTACGTTAGTTTTGCTGGCTGCATGCGGAGGAGATGAAGGAGCAAGCGGTCAAAAGAAAATAGATACGATTACTTTTGCTGATGCTGGCTGGGACAGTATTCGTGTACATAACAGTATAGCGTCTACCATTATTGAAAATGGCTATGACTATAACACGGATGTCACGACTGGCTCAACTCCTGCTACTGTTCAAGGAGTACGCCAAGGCGATATTAATGTGAATATGGAAATGTGGGTAGACAACATTAAAGAAGTATATACAGAAGCTATAAAAGCAGGGGATTTTGAAGAAGTATCTGTTAACTTTGATGATAATAAACAAGGGCTTTGGGTGCCAACGTATGTAATAGAAGGAGATAAGGAAAGAGGAATTGAACCAATTGCTCCAGACTTAAAAACAGTAGAAGATTTGAAGAAATATCCAGATGTATTCCAAGATCCTGAAAAACCAAGTAAAGGTAGAATAATTGGTGCACCATCTGGCTGGGCAGTTGGAGAAATATTAGCTACTAAAGTAGAGACTTATGGTTTGGAGGAGAAGTTTAATTATTTCCGTCCAGGTTCAGACTCAGCAATTGTTACCTCTCTTGCTGATGCTTATGAGTCTGGTGAACCTTGGGTTGGATATTATTGGTCTCCAACATGGGTGACGTCCTTATATGATATGACGCTTCTGGACGAGCCGGAATATAATCAAGAGCAATGGGAGAAAAATCGTGGTACGGAATTCCCTCCGAATAAAGTAACTATCGTGGTGCATAAGGATATGCCTGATCAAGCTCCGGAAGTAGTCGATTTCCTATCTAATTATGAAACGAGCAGTAAATTAACAGGAGAAGCTCTGAAGTACATGAAAGAAAATGATGCTTCTGCAGATGAAGCAGCCCTGTGGTGGTTAAAAGAAAATAAGGAGCTTTGGACAGGCTGGGTATCCGAAGATGTGGCTAAAAAAGTAGAAGAAGCATTGTAAGAGAAGCTTTAGTGGTTGGCTCTAAGAATAGAGCCAACTGCTTATTACTATAAAAAAGCGAGGGAAAACCAATGAATGGGCATTTTCCAAGTATTGAGTGGAACTTAGGAGATTATGTTGAAAGTTTTATATTATGGATAAATGATTTTTTTGAGCCTTTGTTTGATTTTATCTTTCTTATTTCATCCAGAACCATGTTAGGTATTGAACAAGGCTTATTATTTATCCCGTGGTGGATATTTATCATATTAATTGGATTGTTAGGGTGGCGTTTTAAATCAGTTGGAGCTGGTATTCTATACGCTTTCTTTATGTTTTTAGTAGGAACCTTTGGATTGTGGGATGTACTAATGACAACCATAGCTATTGTCATTACGTCTGTATTTATATCCCTGGTCATCGGAGTGCCATTAGGCGTATGGATGGCGTTCAGTAAAGGATTCTCTTTCGTAATGAGGCCGATATTAGACGCTATGCAAACAATGCCGAGCTTTGTGTACTTAATACCAGCCATTTTCTTCTTTGGTCTTGGGAACGTAGCGGCTGTTTTTGCAACATTAATATATGCATTACCGCCAGTTATTCGTTTAACAGAGCTTGCAATTCGTAATGTGGACGCGGAAGTCATTGAGTCTGCTGAGTCATTTGGCTCTTCCAGATGGCAGATGTTAAAGAAGGTTCAACTTCCTCAAGCGTTGCCTACTATCATGGCAGGAGTAAACCAGACGACCATGATGGCGTTAGCGATGGTAGTTATTGCTTCTATGGTAGGAGCGAAAGGGTTAGGGGAGCAGGTATTGATTTCCATTAACCGAATTGACTTATCCTTAGGGTTTGAGGCTGGTATTAGCATCGTATTCCTTGCTATTCTAATTGATCGAATTACAGGTGGTATCGCAGATCGCTTCCAAAAACATAGGGGGGCAAACTAATGAGTGAAAAAATGAAGATTGAGAACGTATCTAAAATTTTCGGACCTAAGCCTAAATCTATCATCCCAATGGTGCAGGAAGGGAAAGAAAAGGATGAAATTCTAGCCGAAACTGGTCACACAGTCGGCGTATATAATGCTTCTATGTCTATTAACCAGGGAGAAATCTTCGTTATTATGGGGCTTTCAGGTAGTGGGAAATCTACATTAATACGCTGTTTAAATATGCTCAACAAGCCGACGGGTGGAGCTATTTATGTCGATGGAGAAAATATTGTCGATTATAATAAGGCTGATTTAAAGAAGTACCGTCAGGATAAGATTGCAATGGTATTCCAGCATTTCGGCCTGTTTAGTCATAGGACGGTGCTAGGTAATGTGGAATATGGACTGGAAATTCGTGGAGTAGAGAAGGAAGAGCGGCACGAAATTGCTTTAAAAAATATCGAGGTAGTGGGTCTGAAAGGGTATGAAGATAAATATCCAGATGAACTATCAGGGGGAATGCAGCAAAGGGTAGGTCTTGCCAGGGCTCTTGCAAATGATCCAGATATTCTGTTGATGGATGAGCCGTTTAGTGCTCTAGATCCACTCATTAGAAGGGAAATGCAGCTAGAGCTGTTAGACATTCAGGAACGATTACAAAAAACCATTATCTTCATTACTCATGATGTAAATGAAGCTTTTAAAATCGGAGATCGTGTTGCCGTCATGAAGGACGGGAAGGTAGTCCAAATTGGGACTCCTGAGGATATTTTAGATGAACCAGCAAATGACTATATTGCTAACTTTATTGCCGATATAGATCGATCAAAGGTATTACAGGCTAACCATATAATGATAAAACCAAATGCACTTGTCTCCGTGAAGGATGGCTTGAAGGTAGCTATTCGGGAGATGGAGGAGAATGGCATTTCCAGTGTGTTTGTAGTAGATAGACAACGTCATTTACAAGGGATTGTAACAATTGATGATGCGATTGAAGGGCTGCGGAATAAACAGACGCTGCAGGACGTAATGAGAATAGAAGAGTTTGAAATTGTCCAGGCAGATGATTATGTTCACGATTTAATTCCGAAGGCTTTGTATTCTAAATATCCCCTAGCGGTAGTCAATGAAGAAGGTAGAGTGATTGGCTTTATTCTCCGAGTTCATGTACTTGCTGGGCTTACAGGAGATGAAGCGGTAAGGGAATCGGAAGAACATCAAGAGATACCTGCTAATATGTAATACATTGGAGCATAGCGAGTAATTCTTGCTATGCTTTTTAGTTGTCCTTTCCCCTTATGTTCAGGTAGGATAAAAAGTGGAAATAGATAACAGAAGGGAGTAAGGATAAGATGAGCTTAACGACAATGACTACTCTTCATAATGGAGTGCAAATGCCGTGGGTCGGTCTTGGTGTGTATAAGATGGAAGAAGGCTCTGGTGAAGTGAAGGATGCCGTATTGTCTGCATTAGATGTTGGATATCGCAGCATCGATACCGCCTCTTTCTACGAAAATGAAGAAGGGGTTGGCGCTGCATTGGCGGAAACCTCTATTCCACGTGAAGAGCTCTTTGTAACAACAAAGGTTTGGAACGATGAACAAGGGTATCAGGAAACGTTAGACGCTTTTGAACGTAGCATGGACAAACTTGGTCTAGACTACCTCGATTTATATCTTATCCATTGGCCTGTTCCTGGTAAGTATAAAGAATCTTGGCGTGCTTTAGAGAAGCTTTATCAGGATGGGAAAGTAAAAGCTATCGGTGTGAGTAATTTCATGGAGCATCATCTAGATGACTTATTACTAGAGGCCAACATTACACCAATGGTCAATCAGGTTGAATTTCATCCACAGCTAAATCTACCGACATTACGTCAGTATTGCCAGAACAAACACATACAACTGGAAGCCTGGTCTCCTCTCGCAAGAGGTAACTATTTCGAGGATGAAACAATTCAAGAATTGGCTGCAACCTATAACAAGACTCCTGCTCAAATTATATTACGTTGGGATTATCAGCATCACGTTGTGACTATACCAAAGTCTACAAAAAAACATCGTCAGCAGGAAAACGCGGATATTTTTGACTTTGCTTTAACTACAGAAGAAATGGCTCGTTTAGATAATTTGAACGAGAACAAGCGTTTAGGACCACATCCAGACGAATTTGATTATGATGCATAAAAGTCGACTTTTGAACCTCCGCTGCACGATGAAGCAGTGGAGGTTCTGTATTTAGTTGACGATGCCTGTACGAAGAAGCTTTGTATTAATGTTGAAGTTTACTTTAATATCTGGATAGATTTCTCTCCACTTGTCACCTTCTAATGCATCGACCCCCGCATACTTTTGATATTCGAGGCCAAACCCAATTGGATCAGATTTCATTTCTATTAACTTACCCAATAGCTGTTCTAACTGTAGAGTAATATTCGTTTCAATTGCTTTCTCTAATTCCTTGACGGTATTTTTGTCGTCGAGCTTAAGGTCCTCGGATATCTCTAATAATCTTGCCTGTAATTCAATGTTCACATCAAATTCTAGTGCTTTTGGATCCTTCATTTCAATGTTTGCTTTGCTTCGTATTTGATCCATATCTAAATAAATGCCTTTTAATTCTTCGAATTCTTCTGTTTCGCTCTTTACTTTTAGAAAAGGGGACTTGGGAATAACTAGCTCTAAATGACCTGATTTGTATTTAGAATTGATGAGCTTAATATAGAACCCCTCTTTGGCAGAAATTTTGCCAACCATTTTGTCATTTTGAAGTATAGCAAGATTGCGGATAGTCGCTTTTGAATTTTCAACGTTAATCAGTGGTATGATTGGATCGGAACCGTGGTCGAAATAATTGTATAAGAATTCATGTAATGTAGTATCTGGAATTTTTTCATCCTTTATATTTTTCTCCAGCAGCTGATGTAAATAGGTCCCTATGTTTGGGGCATCTTCAAAGTTATTAGCTGTTAGTACTTCGTTTGCAGTTGTTTCGCTAATGGCGATATAAAGCATATCGGCAATATCGGCATCCCTGTCCATGGTATCCATTAGTCTAATCATGCCTTTTTCAGCCATATCACTTCCATACATAATAAGCCGAAGCTGGCCTGAAACAAGCTCCTTACTTGTTTTCAGACTGGCATCGTGCATTAATCCCTTAGCTGTTTTTGCTTGACTCGTAATAATTTGTGAAATATTCGTTGCATTTGGATCGAATTGAAACAATACGTGTGTTCCTTCCACCCATCCGTTCTCCATCAAATCGTACCCCACAACAGTAATGATACCAAGCCGTTCAATGTACTTTTTTTCTACACAAGCCGTTAGCAAGAGCACTAGACAGCAAAAAGGTAACAAAAGCTTCTTCATGACGAGTTCCTCCCTTTAGCTATCCATTTCTTTACCGTAACTAAAATAGCTAGCAGGAATGGGTAAACAAAAACAGTATAAAACCCGACCTGGGCTGTAATGTCCGTTAATGTGTTTACGCTCATTCTGTATTCAAACAAATTGACAAATATATATAAGAGAATAACGATGACAAAGAGAGCGTGTTTTTGTTTTACATGATAGAGGCGCTTGGCCCCGTAGCTTACTAGCCAGGTGAATAATACAATATTGGGCAGGACAACGAACATCCATAGGGCGACAGCTAGAAAATCAAATCGTTCCAATATGGACAGCTGGATAATTTTAAACATCGCTAAAGTAGGCCATATTTGTTCTTCTAGTTGGGGACCGCTAAAATAGCCTATGGAAACAAAAGTAACCAGAAACGTAAGGATGGTTGTGAGTAGGACTGCTAAATGAGCAGCCAGCGGTGCCTTCTCTTTATTGGTGATGAATGGATAAACAAAGAACAGGATTTCCAGCCCTAATACGGAGAAGGTGGTCTTATATGCACCAGCCATTAACTCCTGTGGAGAAGCCTGGAGTATTGGAAAATATAAATCAAGATTAATTAATTTTATGGGTTCATATAACGCAATCACCATCCAGATCGTAGATAGGAAAAAGATGTACGCCACTCCGACTACTACTCTAAATCCTCCTAAAATAGCGTAAAGCGCTAGAAATAACAGGAAGAAGGTAATTTGAAAGGTTGGCATGTTAGGAAAAATAAACACCTGGACTACCTCTGTGTAATTAAGAATGACGCTGCTCGTTACTGTAAAGATATATGCTAAATATATTGATCCTAACAAGAGGCTGATATATTTTCCGAAAATATCCTTTTGGATCATGAAGAGGTCGCCATTTTCATACTGCCTTAGGATATACAGCATGACAATAATGGTGACATGCAAGAAAACACCAGCAATTAACACTGAAATCCAGGCACTGTTCTTCGCTTCCTTATAAATGATTTGCGGCACACCCATTAGCCCTGCGCCGATCTGCAGGGTGTGGATGACGAAGAATAAATAGAAGGCTGTAATCTGTGCGTTTGGTTTTATGTTTGGACCCGATGTATGCATATAAATCCCTACTCATCTATGTCTTTTTTCTCCTTGGCTTTTTTAGCTGAATAACTGTTTGTGTCTTTCGGTTGATTAGCAAACGGTCTGGTGGTGCTGTAGCTCCATGGCATTCGAAACAGAGAATTGTTTAAATCTCTAAGCTGCAAAGGATAAAGCGGTGCTAAATAAGGACGACCTATGGAGGTCACTTTCAATAAATGAATAATCAGAAAGGCGAGCATGGAAAAAATGCCAATCAATCCCCATAATCCTGCAAAAATAATCGTTGGGAATCGTATGATTCGAATAGCAGTTCCCATCATATAGCTCGGTGCTGTGAAGGAAGCAAGTGCACTCAAGGCAATAATGATAATAAGAATGTTACTGGTGAAACCTGCTTTAACTGCAGCCTGACCAAGTACAATACCTCCCACAATACCCATCGTCTGACCAACCTTAGTCGGCAGTCGGGCTCCTGCTTCTCGCAGCAGCTCAATGAGTAATTCGAGAAGCAAAGCTTCCAGCACCGGAGGAAACGGCACGTTCGCTCTTGATTTACCTAAAGAAACTAAAAGGGAGGAAGGTATTACTTCATAATGGAACGTAAGAGCAGCAACATAAGCTGGTGTAAGGATGATAGAAATAATCATAGCAACAACACGTAATATCCGAATAAAACTCCCCATGTTCCAGCGCATATATATATCTTCTGTCGATTCAAGAAATGTAAAGGCAGTAGAAGGTGCAATCAGAACGTTTGGACTTTTATCCAGCAGAACTCCCACTTTCCCCTTACTCAAGGAATAGCATAATCGGTCAGGCAGTTCCGTTTGAAGTAGCTGAGGGAACACACTCGACGATTTATCTTCAATCATCTGTGCCAATATTGTGCTATCAATCACATCATCCACTACCAAATCTTCTATTCGTTGAATGACGGTTTGTACGTTGTCCTGATCTGCTAAAGAGTCTAAGTAAATAACTCGAACCTCGGTAGGAATTCTTTCTCCGACGATGATTTTCTTTGTTTGCAGGTCAGGAGTATCCATTCTCCACTGAATAATATTCAGATTTGTAACGATGGATTCTGTGAAGGCCAGCTGTGGACCAAAGACAAGCGACTCGTTCTCTGCTTTCGCAACTGCCCTGCGCTCTAATTCTGGTATAAGATATGTTAATGCTTTTTCATCATTCTCTACATAAATACACACAGACCCTTGGATTAATTTTTCTGCGATGGTTTTCACATCATCCTGGGTAGAGCCACCCCCAAGCGGCAATTCGTTCATAATCGCAGTATGGTCCAGTGGAGATGCTTGGATATGAATTAGAGGAGGTAATAGGCTCTTATTCAGCTGATCCTTTTTGATTTGATATGTGATATAAAAAACAGCAACCTTTTTCTGCTGAATGGTAAATTCAGCCATGTTTAAATCTGTGTTTTCTTTAAAAACATCCTTTAGCTTTTGATGGAGCGCATCAATAGTAAAAGGGAAATGACTGCTGTTACTAGTATTGGAAGATGCTTTCTTTCTCCTCATGGACTCACCACCATTCGTTAGCTTTAGTGTTAGTATGAGAGGAATTGGGAGATTTATGAGGAGAAAGAAAAATTAACAATAGGCAAGCTATTTTAAGAAATAGGCTACACATAATAAATAACGCTCTATTACATACTAGATAGCAATTAAGAAAGAAAAGTGACGTCGGTCATTAAAGGATTGATGGAAGATGAGTCTCCAATTAATTGAAGCATATATTCCTAATAAGCATTTTGAATCTGTAAATGGGAATTTGCGAGAACTGCCACATACATCCTATTGGGTTTCTAGTGAATCGAAAGAGCGGATGCTTGTCCGTATATTAGTGGACACAGACGAGGTGGAAGAAGTATTGAATTATTTAGAAAGTGTCTCGAACGTGGTCGAAGGCTTCGAGACCATGCTTATTCCCGTCCGTACGTATTTATCAAGAGCTACGATTAATGAGGAAGCAGAAGAAGAGAAGGAAATAGAAGAAAAGGAAGAGAAGGCGATGCTTCTTCGTGCCAGTCGTCATGAATTAATTTCGTATGTTGAGAAAAATAGTGTGACAACGTTAAATTATACGCTATTAATATTTTTATCAGCAGTCGTTGGGACAATGGGGTTTATTAAAGATAGTGAGGCTGTTGTTATCGGTTCTATGGTCATTGCCCCATTAATTGGACCTGTCATTGCCACGGCATTTGCTGCCATTCTTGGCGATTACAAGCTGTTAGGGAAAGCTGCGTTAACCTCATTTATTGGTGTTGGGATAGTTGTATGTATAGCTATTTTATTTAATATGATTTTTGATATTGATATCAGTACTAAACAGTATATTACTAGAACGGATGTGACCATTTTTGACTTCTTTTTGGCACTGGCTGCTGGAGCAGCTGGTTCGATTGCGACGCTGAACAGAAAGTCAGGTAATCTTGTAGGAGTAATGGTTGCTGTTGCTTTATTACCTCCAAATATAGCTTTAGGTATGTCGATTGGGAAGGGACTTTGGCAAGAAATGTACGGCTCCCTTCTACTCGTGCTGGTCAACATTATGTGTATCTTGCTTTCGGCTGTAATCGTCTTTTCATTAACAGGGATTCGTCCTGTCCGCTGGAAGGAAGTTCAACGAGCCAATGTTTCAAGGTCTTTGTCCATTGTCTTTGTATTGATGATTGTCGTTTCATTATTAGCCGTTATTTTTCTTGGTAAAGGGATTGGGCTTTAGAAGAAAGAAAATGTTTTGTAAATAGTATTGACTTAAGATTTGGAAAATTATATAATCTTTACATCCAATAGAGAGGAGGTTACACGATGAAGAATGTATTTGATTGCCATGAATTGAATAGTACGTGTGACCTCTGCTCTGTATTCGTATGATTACGAATTCCATTTCCCATACATACGTATAGGGGGAAAGTATGAAGTCACATCAACAGTGTTGTGGCTTTTTTGTATGCAGTTAGCGCATGCGTCACAGGACGTATGTGCTTTTTTTTGTGAGATTTGATAGAAATGGCCGGAATATCGAAGGAAGAGGGTGAGAACATGTTCTCCGTTTTAGGGAAGTTACAATGGTTTTTTAAAGAGCATTGGTTACGGTATACATTTGCAATCGTATTATTAACGTGTGCGTCCTTTCTGGAAATCATTCCTCCTAAGCTGGTAGGAATCGCGATAGACGAAATTCAATTTGAAACACTGACTAGCAGTAGGCTAATGGAGCTGATTACATGGTACGTTCTGTTGATTGTGGGAGGGTATGTTCTTTCCTATATTTGGGGTTATATGCTTTTCGGTGGAGCTTTTATTCTCGAAAGAAAACTTCGCTCGAACTTAATGGAGCATTTTTTAAGAATGACTCCTGCATTTTTTGGTAAATATCGAACTGGAGATCTAATGGCGCGCTCTACAAATGATTTAAAAGCAATTTCCATGACGACAGGATTTGGGATTTTAACCTTAGTAGACTCCACATTTTACATGATTATGATTGTTGGTGTTATGTTCCTTACTATAAGCTGGAAGCTGACACTGGCAGCATTACTGCCTCTACCCATTATGGCCATTCTTATTAATCGCTACGGAAAAGCGATTCACGAACGGTTCACGAAAGCTCAATCCGCCTTTAGTGATATGAACGATAATGTTCTGGAATCTGTAAGAGGAGTGAGAGTAATCAGGGCATTTGTACAGGAGCAGCAGGATGAGCTGCGCTTTCATGACATGACAGAGGACGTGTATAACAAAAATGTGGAAGTAGCAAAAATCGACGCAATGTTCGAGCCAACCATTAAAGTGTTAGTTGGTCTCTCTTATACAATTGGTCTTGGCTATGGTGCTAACTTGGTATTTACCAATGCGATAACCCTAGGTCAGCTTGTTTCCTTTAACGTCTACCTTGGAATGCTTATATGGCCTATGTTCGCTGTCGGGGAACTCATTAACGTTATGCAGCGAGGAAATGCATCTCTAGACCGCGTTAACGAAACACTTGATTACCCTTTGGATGTACAGGATCCAGAAGTTCCCAAACAGGTAGATCTCCCAAGGACAATTGTGTTTGATGATGTATCCTTTCGGTATCCAGAGACTACTTCTCCGCAATTAGAGGGCATTAATGTGAAGGTTCTCCAAGGGGATACTATAGGTGTTGTTGGGAAAACAGGTGCTGGAAAAACGACCTTCTTTAAACAGCTATTGCGAGATTATAGTGACATGGAGGGGAATCTTACTATCGAGGGAGCTTCTATAAGAGAATTGGCCCTTGATACGACAAGAGGTTGGATTGGCTATGTTCCACAGGATCAAGTATTGTTTTCTAAAACAGTTAGGGAAAATATACAATTTGGACTAGAAAATGCTTCAGATGAGCAGATTAACCGAATATTAGAGCTTGCTCACCTTAAAGATGACATTGATCATTTACCAAAAGGACTGGATACTCTGGTAGGGGAGAGCGGGGTTACCTTATCTGGTGGTCAGAAACAGCGTGTCTCTCTGGCAAGAGCCCTTATTATGGATCCTGAAATTCTGATTCTTGATGACTCTTTATCAGCAGTTGATGGTAAAACAGAGGCAAATATCATTAAGCATTTGAGAGAAGAGCGAAGTCATAAGACTACCTTTATATCAGCTCACCGATTATCAGCTGTACAGCATGCAGACCAAATTCTTGTACTAGATGCAGGAAAGATAGTGGAGCGTGGAACCCATGAAAAGCTGATGGAAGATCAAGGGTGGTATTATGAACAGTTTACAAAACAGCAAATGGGGGATGAGGAGGAGAGCAGCTAATGAAAGCGTCAACGGAGAAACGTTTGTTTCATTACGCAATGCATTACAAAAAAACAATTGCATTTGGATTGATTTGTTTAACATTAGCCGTTGCTCTAGAGTTAACAGGTCCTTTAATTGCCAAGCGATTAATTGATGAACACATCCTTGGAATTGAAGATCAGTGGTACGCTGTAGAGGATACGGACAGCACGCACGCAGTCACATATAAAGGAGAAGCTTATATTAGAGCTGATCGTATAGAGGGAACGCCACCTGAAGAGGCGGCAACGATTGTTCAAGCTGGGAAGAGCTTTTATTTTACAAAGGAATTTGTTCCAACGACCGGAAAAAAGGATTTCGAGGATGGGATCCTAACTATATCGACACCAGAACAAGCGGTGGAGGTTCCAGCAGAGAAACTCGCTGTTGGGGAGCTCTATTCGTTCTTTGCTCCGGAAACAAACGCCATTATATGGTTACTCGTTTTATATGTAATATTACTATTAATCTCTGCAGGCTTTCAGTATGGGCAGACTTTTTTTCTTCAAATTGCCTCAAATAAAATTATTCAGAAGATGCGAAAGGATGTTTTTGCTCATATACAGCGGGTACCCATTCCTTACTTCATAAATCGTCCAGCCGGTAAAATTGTAGCAAGAGTGACAAACGATACAGAAGCAATTCGAGAGCTATATGAAAAAGTATTAGCAACCTTCGTTACGAGTGCTATTTATATGACAGGGATTTATATCGCTTTGTTCTTACTGAATGCTAAACTTGCATCTATTTGCTTAATACTGGTTCCGATAATATGGGCATGGATGCAGCTATATAAGCGATTAGCAGGTAAATACAATGAAGTAATCCGGTCTACCATTAGTGACATAAATGGCAATATTAATGAAGCTATCCAAGGGATGCCTATCATACAAGCATTTCGCAGGCAGAAGCAATCCACGGAGGAATTTGAGGAAATGAATGAGAAGCATTTTACCTACCAGAATAAGATGCTTCATCTTAATTCACTAACCTCCTTTAATCTCGTCAATGCATTAAGAAATATTGCTTTCGTCGTATTTATCTGGTACTTCGGAGGGGCATCGCTAGGTGCTTCAGACATTGTTTCGGTTGGATTGCTTTATGCCTTCGTGGATTATCTGAATAGATTATTTCAACCAGTCACAGATGTGGTCAATCAGTTAGCGCAGCTAGAACAAGCACGTGTTTCAGCTGGCCGCGTGTTTGAATTAATGGACCATGAAGGGGAGGATGTAAATAATAAGCCTATTCCATCCTACCGAGGCGATATAACGTTCCGTCAGGTTTCCTTTAGCTATAACGGAAAAGAGAATGTGTTACAGGATATCTCCTTCCAAGCAAAGCACGGGGAGACAGTTGCTTTTGTGGGGCATACGGGTTCTGGAAAAAGCTCCATAATGAATTTGCTGTTTCGTTTTTATGATCCACAGCATGGTGTGATAGAAATTGATGGCATCGATACTCTTTCCTTGTCACGCCAGCAGGTTAGGAGTCACATGGGAATAGTGCTTCAGGATCCGTTTCTATTTGCTGGAACAATTGTATCTAACGTAACCATGGGGGATCCTTCTATTTCAAGAGAAACCGCCATAGAGGCGTTGCAAAAAGTAGGGGCACATCATTTTATTGAACAGCTCCCTAATCAATATGATGAACCAGTTAAAGAAAAAGGAAGCACCCTGTCAGCTGGAGAAAGGCAGCTTATTTCCTTCGCTCGAGCTCTTGCGTTTAACCCATCCATTCTGATCTTGGATGAGGCAACAGCTAATATAGATACAGAAACAGAGAGTGTCATCCAAACAGCACTGCACGTATTGAAGCAAGGACGTACGACACTGGTTATAGCACACCGGTTATCGACCATTCAACAGGCGGATTGTATTTTTGTGCTCGACCATGGACGCATCGTTGAGAATGGCAACCATGATTCCTTGCTAGAGAAGGAAGGGATATACTACCAAATGTATCAAATGCAAAAGCGCGGACTGGAAGCCGCAGCATTTTCGTAGCATAATAGAAGATAGGTACCTAGTGTGCCTATCTTTTTCTTATCCACTAATTCCGGTAGTATGATGGGTAGGTACAATAGAATGTTATACACTAACTCTCGGAGCAGGGAGGAACCAAAATATGTCGGATAAACGATCCTATGATCATGATGTTATAGATGAAGATTTATATGAGGATTTAGACGAAGAGGAGTTATTAGAACTCGTCGAAGAGGAACGGAGAAAGTCACTAGCAACAAAAGAAGAGGAGAAAAAAAAACGACCTTTCCCAAAATGGGCTTTTTGGTTAATTGCCATTGCAATGTTTATCAATGTCATTGCCATTATTCCGCGAACATTCTCCATACCTGCAGTAGACTTCCTGCTTACTTCCGCAGAATTATCACAAAACGCTGTTATTCAAGAGGATCAGCAGGCTGTAGTCGTTGTAGAGGCAGGTAATTCCAAGGGAACAGGCTTTTCGGTTTCAGAGGATGGTTACATTATTACCAACCATCATGTTATTGAAAACGGAGAGCGGGTTTCGATAGCCTTTCCTGAAGCCGGTCTTTTTCAAGGGGAAGTGGTTGCAGAATATGAGGATATTGATTTAGCTGTACTAAAGGCAAAAGGGGTCAAGGATAAAGAAGCGAAAGACCTGCCCTATTTGCCGTTGGCTGAGAAAACAGAATTCACAGAACGAGAACCTGTCCATTTTATTGGTAACCCATTACGCTTTAGTGGGATTGCAAATAATGGAGAAGTTATCGGCTACACGACATTAGACAATTGGGATAAACAAGTACTCATGCTAGATGCCCCAATCTATCGAGGTAACAGCGGTAGCCCTGTCATTAATGAACAAGGAAATGTAATTGCAGTCGTCTTCGCCACAATTCGAAATGAAGAACAAGGCAAAGTAGGCCTAGCCGTCCCCATCACCTACCTCCACGAAGCTACAAAAGGAAAAGACTTATGGGACTACGAAAGCGGATGAGCCCGTAGAGCGTCGACTCGACTGGACGTCCCCATATGAGATAAAGGAAACACGAAGAGCAAAGCGAGTCGATGTTGACTTATCGGAAGGAGGGGAAGGAAGTCGAAGAGACGTTGGGCGAAGGAGCTGGAAGAGCGAAAGCGGATGAGCCCGTAAAACGTCGACACGACTGGACGCCCCCGCATGAGATAAAGGAAACACGAAGAGCAAAGCGAGTCGATGTTGACTTATCGGAAGGAGGGGAAGGAAGTCGAAGAGACGTTGGGCGAAGGAGCTGGAAGAGCGAAAGCGGATGAGCCCGTAAAGCGTCGACTCGACTGGACGTCCCCATATGAGATAAAGGAAACACNGACTCGACTGGACGTCCCCATATGAGATAAAGGAAACACGAAGAGCAAAGCGAGTCGATGTTGACTTATCGGAAGGAGGGGAAGGAAGTCGAAGAGAAGTTGGGCGAAGGAGCTGGAAGAGCGAAAGCGGATGAGCCCGTAAAACGTCGACACGACTGGACGCCCCCGCATGAGATAAAGGAAACACGAGCTGCTATAAAGAACAGGCCTTTGTACTAGAAAAGGCCTGCTTTTTTATGTGTCTAGGTATCTTTTACCAAATTGATGACGTTTGAAATATAATTGTTATGATTTGTTGTAAAACGCGCTTAACGGTGCCTCCCAATGGGTATATGTATCTTGTTCTTAGTTTGTAAGAATATGGTTTTAAAAAACGGTAGATTCCTTTTTTAATATGGTGTATGATACCCATATTGAATATGGCTCAACCCCCGCCATGATAGGAAAAACATGTATTAAATATGACATGGTGTGCAATCTTTTTGTAACAGAAATGAAAAAAAGTAAAGTGCCGCCACCCAAAAATAATTCGACAAAAACGAAAACTATAAATAGCTGGAGGTGATAAGGGTTGATGAAACGTCTTTTTCACCAGAAGCGAGATGAAAATCTTGAAGAACAAGTATATCTTGCACAGAATGGAGATGAGGAAGCACAAAATCATCTCTTGAAGCAATATCAACCTTTTATCGCCAAAAGTGTCTCTGAAGTTTGCAAACGGTATATAGATCCCACGAAAGATGATGAATTTAGCATAGGGTTAATGGCTTTTAACGAAGCTATTAAGTCGTATTCACGGGAAAAAGGAAGCTCATTTCTTTCTTTTGCAAAGCTCGTTGTGAAACGAAAAGTCATTGATTATATTCGCCAGGAACAGAATAGCCCGGTAGTAGCTTCTCTTGATCAAGAGTACGACGATGAGGAACAAATGGAGAATCCTCAAGAGGTACGTGCGTCCAGAGATCGATATGAACGGGAGACAGAAAGCTGGTATAGAAGAATAGAAATCCATGATTTCTCCGAAAAGCTAAAGACCTATAAGTTATCTTTTGAGGAACTAACAAACATTTCACCGAAGCACCGGGATGCCCGGGAATCAGCAATAAAAGTAGCTCGCACCATCTATGAGGATGAGCAACTACGAGACTTCGTTCTAGAAAAGCGTAAACTTCCTATGAAACTTTTGGCTGGAAAAGTCGAGGTAAGTAAGAAAACGTTAGAACGTAATCGAAAATTTATCTTAGCTATTTTTATTATTTTGAGTGAAGATTACGTATATTTACAGGATTATATTAGGGGGGTGGGCCTATGAAAAAAGGTATAATCATGGAGCAGCAACGTCGGTTCACTGTTGTGATGACTGAGGATGGAATGTTCTACAAAGCGAAACGACTGGAAGAAAGTCATCCGGGGGATGAAGTCTCCTTTGAGCCATTAGAGGAGAAACAATCATTCCCCTTTGAGTTTCCGAGAATAATGATGCCTAAAATGAAGTTAATCGCAATGGTTGTTGCTCTATTGATTGCCATATTACCTTTTTATACTTGGTATGATTCTAACCGAGCCTACGCTTACGTTAATATTGATATGAACCCAAGTCTTGAGATGAAGGTAAATGACAATATGAACGTAATTGAGCTTATACCTTTAAATGAAGATGCCACATCATTGGTCAATACGTTAAATGATTGGAAACACAAAGCAGTAGAAAAGGTAACGGTTACGCTAATCCAAAAGGGTCGTTCAGAAGGCTTTATGGAGGATAATCAGCAAGTCATGATAGGAGTAAGCTACAATCGTAACTCTAAGGACGGAAAAGAGTTGACGAAATCCATTGATGCTTATCTTCAATCAAATACGGCAACCTTAACATATGCTACATTTGAGGTGCCGAAAGCATTACGGAAACAAGCGCAAGATACCAATAAGTCCATGAATGAAGTATATGCTCAAACCCTCATTCAGGCAAACCAGGAATCAGATAACGGTACTACGAATTCCTCTCAAGAGACGAAGGTAAAGGCAACTAGCGAATTGGAGCCTCAGAAAGAAGATATTATCCGTTCATTTTATAACGATTCCAGTCATTCGGAATCAAATAAAGGCACAAAACAATCGACAGTACCTCCAACGGAAGTTTCTTTGAAGAAGGAAGAAGCAGTAACAAAGTCTGAGAATACTGAAACTAAAGCAACAGAAGAAATTGCTATTGTAGCGGAAGAAGTACCACCAGGTATTATGAAGAAACTGGAGCAGCCTCATGCTCTACTTGAATCGATTCCACCTGGCACTGTAAACAAATGGATTCATGACGGAGATAAGGAAGCTTTCAAGCAGTTACTTCGTGATCATCTGAAACAGAATAAACCATCAGCATATGATAATGATGGAACAGCTCATAACACTATACAAGCGTCTATAAAGGGAACGGCTGATAATAAAGAAGGGCTAACTAAGAAACAGCATCCCAATAATAATACTGCTGCACCTTCTGACAGTAAGCATCGGGGAAAGAAACACGGGCATAAGAAGCAGACCGAACATCCGAAATCTAACATACACAGTAACCAAGGGAAAGCTAATGACATGTAAATACCCCCTCGGGAATATTTGTTTGTAATAATAATTCGGTTTTTTTATTTTTATCCACAATAATAAGAAAATTCCGTCATCTTTGTCCCACTTTCCTCATTGACAAGACTCTAGCGTATTCACATGTGAAAGATTTCTCGTATCTAGGGTACAATGAGTATAGAGAGGAAGGGATATAGAATGGCAAAGGAAAACTTGGGGATTCGCAATGGCAAATTGGCTCCCTGTCCAAATTCTCCAAATTGCGTATCAACACAAGCAGATAATGCTGACAAGAAAATGGAACCATTTCCTTTTCAAGGGGATATGGAGTCAACAAAGGCTAAGCTTAAGGAAGTCATTACCAATTATTCAAGAACGACGATTGTGGAAGAAACAGAGGATTATATCCATGCAACATGTCAAACAAAAATAATGAAATTCACCGATGACGTTGAGTTCTATTTGGATGAGGAAAATCAGGTAGTGCATTTTCGCTCGGCCTCTAGAACTGGATATTCAGATTTAGGTAAGAATCGGCAGCGAATGGATGAAATAGGGAAGTTATATCAGGGATAATGGAAACCTCTTTTTCCAGTGCATGGGAGAAGAGGTTTTTGTATGCTCCCATTTTACATCATTTTACATTCAAGCATAAAACAGGATGTACAAGGAAGAAAAGGCATAGAAAGAAAGTTGAATTTAATAGCCATAAAGATAAGAGCAAGTACATACGCATGAACTATACAGTATTTAAAGGATTGGACAAATTGGAAAGTGGGAGGCAGCTACTATTTTATGAAAGTAAAGGTTTTCTAAGCGGTGACAAAATAGTATAATTAGTAGGTCTTAACATAATTGAAATATAAATGTAATACGTTACAATTATAAATAGAAATAAAGAATGTTACTGAAATAGGCTTAAACATACGTGACGATAGGTTTAGCTAAAGTCTCCTGCTAGGGGTGGGGAGCTCTTTAACACCGCTATGAACCTATGAAAGCAGGTAGGTAAATAGAGCCTTTATATGTAAAAGGGGAGGACAAGATGAGCCAACAACGAAGAGGCGTTAACAAATGGCTGGTCATGCTACTGGTGTTCGTCGTTGTACTGGGGATAGGAGCAACTGCATACGGTGTACTAAAGGAAAATAATCCGATGGCTTTGTATGCCATTGCAGAAAAGAATACGATAGAGGAACAGCTGGAACGAATGCAGCAGTACAACAAACATACGGCAACACTCCAAGAGAGAATGTTGGAAGAGGCGCACACGTCTGAAGCGACCCTGGCTATGAATGCAGACATGGAGGGGGAACAGCTGAATCAGACATTACCGCAAGCGGCAATGGTGCAAGGTATATTATCTACTATCAAATTGAAGGTGGACTCTCAGGTTGATCCAAGCACGAATGAGATGTCTGGAAAGCTGGATGTTCAACTGCAAGGAACTAGCTTGGCAGAAGCCAGTTTGTATCAAAATAAAGAGACCACAGCAGCACAAATTCCATTTTTACACAATGACTACTTTGCAATTCACAATAACGAATTGGGAGATTTTCTAAAACGGATAGATGCTGAAGAGCCGACTGTAACAGAAATACCAAACTTTGTAGAATCTAATAAAGCTGCTTTCACATCTGGTCAGCTGGAAGACATTGTGATTGATTATGTGAAGGCTGTACGAAAACATTTCTCCGAAGATCAATTTTCTTTAGAGAAGAGTGCTTCCTATGAAGGAGATACCTTTGATAAGGTAACCATTTCTATTAGTGAAGAGAAGACCCAGGCTATAGTGAAGACAGTTCTGGAGAAGCTTAAAGAAGATGAGCGTATTTGGAATGTAGTCGATAAGCAAATGCAGCTTCAGCAGTTAAATCCGACTGAAGAAAGAGAGACTATTCAAGCAGAGCTTGATAAAGCGATAAGCAATGTAGATCAATTGTCCCTTCCAGAAGGGATTACTATTGAGGCATATATTAAAGATGAGATTGTAGTTCACGAAATTTGGAGTATGGACCTCCAACTGGAAAATAGTCCGTTATACCATGTGAAATGGGATAGCAGTTATAAAAAAGAAGGAAAAGATAGCTACGACTCCTCCATGGATATGACCGCAACAGCTGACGATAGTAAAGAGGAGTACAGTCTTTCCTACCATGAGAATGGTAAGCCAAATAAGGATGGACTCCATGTGGATTACACGATTGGCGTTGATGTTCAAAAAGAGGACGAAGATTTCCAAGGAACGCTTGTATTGAATACAGATTACACAGAAACGAGTGCTAACACCCAATTTGATGTGAAGGTAAAGGGCACAACAATAGACCCTGAATCGGTTCCTTCCATCAGTGGATTCTTTAACTCGGAAACTACTCAAAAGAAAGCAGATTCCTATATGCAGAAGCTGGATTTAGGCTTTGACATAGGAATGGACGACCCTAATATTGGGGTTACTAATGCACACGTAGAGTTCCATGTAGATCAACAGCATATCTTTACTAATGACCTCTCTTTTCCTGATACTAACGGTGAAAGTACTATTCAGGTAATGGAAAAAAGCGAGGATGAATGGAATCAAATTACAGAAGAGATGCAACGCAATTTCCAGCAGTATATTCAAAATATGATGGGCGGCTTAAACGGTTTTAGTAGTCTAGGGCTTTAACCAAACGGCTTCCCAGTAATAGAAAGGAGGAACAGGCAGATGAATGGGTTCTCATTTTGGTTGAATGAGTGGAGGGCCATCCGTCGCAGGCCTGGTCCTCTTTTTTTGTCTCTCTTTATACCATTTGCATTCCTTTGTCTCCTCTTTATTACCATTACTTCTTTATTTCAAGGAACCACCTCCAATATTCAAGTGGCAGTAGTGGACAAGGATAATACCTTTGAGACAAAATCATTATTGTATCAGCTTACAGAAGAAGAACAAATGAAAGATGCTCTGGTGCTGGATAAGATGAGCGAGAATGAAGCAGAAGAAGCTTTTCGTCAGTCTGATGTCGATGCCATTATGCATATACCACAAGGATTCACCAAAAGCTTAAGAGTTGGAGAGAATACGCCTATTCGTGTAACTACGAATTCAGAGAACGCGTATGCTCAATCCATGATAGAGACGTTATTTTCAAGCGGTGCTGCTTATATATCTGCTGCTCAAAGTGCAGTCAATACAGTATATGACAAAAAGCTGTCAGATCAGCCATTACATGAACGAAAGGAACAGCTGGAGGCCGTTATTGTAAACTATACCGTATTTGCCTTAACTCGTAATGAAGCATTTGAGCTGCAAGCTATTCCGCTAGGTGCTCAAATTGGATGGCGTTCCCACGGTATCATTGCCGGTTTTGTTATGTATGTTCTTTTGTTTGGTGTGTTATTTCAGCTGTTGGAAAATAAAAGATATGAACACAAGCTTATGCATAGACTAAGGTCTTTTCACATAACGGAAATACATATGTACATGTTTCATGCTTGGAAATGGCTGGCTGCATCTATTGGAACAGCCCTGCTACTTTATTGCCTAATTGCTAGTGAAGCATTTCCACCATACATTCCACTGTCCATCGAAGGTTTAACGACTATTGCTTTCATTGGGCTGTTTACCGGTTGCTTGTTAGCAGCTGTCGAGGGAATCTTTTCTAACGTATGGTGGAGGTGCTGTGTCGTATTATTGCTTTTCATTATAGGTGCTGGCGCTGGGGGGATATTCGTTCCATCCATTTATTTACCGGAATATATTCAGTTTTACTGGAATCCCTACACAGTTATGTATAACATGCTGGAACAGCTATTCCTAAGAAGTGATTTTATGTATGCACAAAGCTTTATCCTTACCTTATGGTGTATTGGATTATGGCTCATTGGCTGGCTTGGGGCTGTAAGAAAGGAGAGGAGATATGGGTATTTACCTTTTACTCCATCTTCGTAGATGGATGACGCACCCGTTTCGAAACATCGTATTTCTCCTTTTTCCATGTATATGCTTTCTTATTCTCGCACCGCTAGTGGAAAGAACGGCTCAGGAGTCTGCTATACCAGTTGCTGTTGTCAATGAGGATGACGGTCTATATGGTGCTATCATCATCAGTCGTCTTCAATCTGAAAAACGAATACGACTAGAAACTATGACAAGGAACAACTTGGAGAAGGCTGTGCAACGAGGAGATGTAGAAGCTGGGTTTGTGTTAACAGCTGAACTCACCTCAATGCTGCACACAGGAACTGTAAGAGATACAGTAATCTGGTATCGAACATCGGAATCTAACTTTGACGTGTTTGCGAAGGAGAAGATAGGAGCAGAAATAATGCGGATCGCGTTAAATGCCAAAGCTGCAAATGCAGTAACGAATAATGCCTCTCCTTCAAGTGAGAGCTGGGTAGAGATATACGAATATGCGGATAGCTTTTGGGAGCCCTCTCCTTTATTTACAGTGTCCTATACAGAAAGACAGCCAGGAGCTCCAATAGAGAATGATGCTGACATAGGGAAGGGTTCCAAAACAGTACTAGGTCTTTTTATGTTGTATGCCTATATTATGGGGCTAGCATCGATGATGCCGCTGCAAAAGGATAAAGCTAATAAAATGCCTTCAAGAATTGCCCTTTCCCAATCACATGCAGTACCATTTTATAGCAGCTATTGGAGTGCTATGCTGGTTAGCTCTAGTCTGACCTTTATCATAGCATGTGTTCCATTAATCGTTAGGTCATCGGTGCATGAAAGCGTGGAATGGGTATTGTGGGGGCTGCTTCTTCTTTGTATAGGAGTATCCTTCTCCTTTATTGTGATGGCGAGTAGTAACCGTATAAACCGGACCATGTTCCTGTTAGCAGGGATTGGAGCAGCTTCCTTTATATTGCATATGACCTATGTAATGGGTGCAGAAGTAATTCCAATTTCTATTGTAAAGGCATTACCACATTATTGGTTATGGAATAAACCAGCTTTCATAGGAGGGGAGATATGATCGAGTTCCGTAAAGTTGTCAAAAAATACAAGCGAAACATTGTGCTGACGATCCCATCGCTTACACTAAAACCAGGAGCAGCTTATGGCGTCATTGGTCCTAATGGTGCAGGGAAGTCGACGTTATTAAGGCTGCTGGCGTCTATAGAACGGCCTTCAAAAGGTACGATCCATTATCATGGAAAACCCTATAAGAAGGTCGTGAAGCAGGTGAGAAAGGGCATAGGTTACATTCCACAAGAAATTGCTTTGTTTGAAGAATTTACCGTTACGCAGCAAATTGATTTCTGGAAACGAATTTCTCCTGCTACTATAGATGAGGCCTTTGTAGAGGAAATGGTTACCACCTTAAAGCTTCATAAGGTAATGCATAGACGTGTATCAGATTTGTCTGGAGGTTGGCAGCGAAAGGTTAATCTATGTGTAGGAATGTTACATAAGCCAACCATCTGTTTGTTGGATGAACCCACCACAGGAATTGATATTGCTGCAAAGGAAGACATTTTGTATTGGTTATCGACCTTGCATAAGCAAGAAGGGATGACGTTGGTATATATTAGCCATGATCGTCATGAGCTAACTTCCTTAAGTGATCATTTTATTGTTATGCACGAAGGTCATATTCTATTTTGCGGGGAGACGGATATGTTCTTTCATCAACGCTCTTACTTGTTAGAGGGACAACAGTCGACTTATTCTTCAGAGCTTGGGAAGATTCTTTCCTATATATAGAAAGTCGCTTGTCTAATAGGGACAAGCGACTGGGAAATTAGGAGTGAAGGTTGTAGCTATATACTTCGATTCCGTTAATAAGCAATGGTTTATCATCTGGAACCTTTACAGCTATACTACGATATAATAACCCTCTCTGTACTGGAGAGTATTTATAGTATTGGGATATTAACCTGTTTCATGAGTAGAAATTTGTACTGTTCCTACCTTCATTTACCAAATGTTATTTGCCTGTTAAACCGTAGAAGAACAAATTTAGTGTCTGTTCGGTAAACTGCTGGATAGCTTCGTGGCTTTCAAACATATCCTGCCGTTTTCTGACAGCTTGAGAGTACATGTCTATATAGAACATAAGCATCTCGAGACTAATATCCTGCTTAATATAGCCCTCTGCTTTCCCTTGATCTAATAACGTAAGGAAGGAAGGGAGAGAATACTGTTCTGTGAACTCCTGCATGAATTCTTCCAGCTCAGGCTTGTCCGAAATCAATGCTTGTATAACCTCAAGGTTTAGTTGGCTCATACTATCCTGTTTAATGGCAATTAATTCTTTAATTTTATCCTCAAAAGTGAGCTCCTCGTTTTCCAGCATCTCTTGAAAGGTTTCCATTTTCGAAATCGCGTAATGTTTAACAGCTTCTATAAATAGTTGATCCTTACTGCCAAAATAGTTATAGATGGTAACCTGAGATACTTCTGCTTCTTTAGCTATATGTTGAATGCTGACTTGTTGAAGTCCTTGGTTAGCAAACAAATGAAACGCTGTGGACAAAATGTTATCTTTTTTCATCTTCGTTCTTTTTTCAAACCCGTTCATTGGCTCCACCTCTTACCCTTCATCATACCGTGGGTTTTGAAGTAAATCAATTTTTATATTTCAAAAAGATCGACTAGTATGGCTTTCCTTTCTTAGTCACCGCCTCAATATAAGCAGCTGAACGGGAAGCGAGGCTGTAAATGGTAAGGGTAGGATTAGCAGATGGTGCTGTAACAAAGGTCGGTGCTCCGACAACAAATACATTTTCTATGTCATGAGTCTGGCCAAAGCTATTCACTACCGAAGCAGCTGGATTATCTCCCATTCGGCACCCTCCCATCAGATGGGCGTGGGTTTGTAGATGATACATAGGGGTACAGCCAGCCTTCTTTGAAATATGCTGCATCCATTGCTTTGCTAAATTCCGAAGATGCTGGTCGTTTTCGTGATGAGAGAAAGTAACCTTTGGAATAGGGCAATGATAGCTGTCCTTCTTATTCGATAATGTAACAGCATTATGTTTCTGGGGCATGACCTCTCCTAGCATCGCCATACTGATATAATGGTTATAGTCAAGCATTCTGCGGCGAAGTGCTTCGCCGAGACAGTTGGGATCGCTTTCCAAAAATAAACCTGCTAGCCGCATCGGTCTCATTCCATAGCTGTTTAACACAAACCCTCTTTTGTATCCATGCTTTCTGCCGCACAAATAAAAATCGAGTGTCAGCGCCTGAACGGGGTTGCCGCGGTACATCCTAATTTCCTCAGGAGATTTTGCCAGCAGTCTATCATTTGTATTGGTCATTATGTATTTCCCCACCAAACCTGATTGATTAGCAAGGCCTTCCGGGTAATCTTCATTTGCTGATTGAAGCAGAAGACGAGGAGTTTCAATTGCATACGCTGCAATAACAATCGTAATAGCTTCAATCTCTCTTTGTTTTTCTTCCTTCATAAAGAGAACGCTTTTCGCCTTTTTAGTATCATTGGTCGTTATTTTTAATGCAGTAGCATTTGGTATTATCGTTGCTCCTGCCTTAACAGCCTCAGGGATAAACGTATTTAAGGGCGTTGTTTTAGCATTTGGCATGCACCCTTCTTCACAGAAACCACGGTTCGTACATGGGGCACGGTTATGTTTTGGAGCGGACAGTATCGCCAGTGGAGAAACACTGTGCCGATAGCCAGCTTGCTCCACACCCTGTCGGAATTTTAATGTATTGTTGGACAAATCATGGTGGGCGGGGTAAGGGAAGCGTGATCCAAACTCAGGCCATGGAAAGGGAGCAGGACCTGAAAGGGATAACTTCTTCGTCATTTCATCATAGAAGGGAGACAGCGTATCGTATGTAATGGGCCAGTCAGCGCCACATTGTTCGTCCGTATAGGTTTGAAAATCACTAGGATGAAACCTGAGCAATTGGGCGGTATAATGAATTGCACTTCCGCCGACACCTTTCCCAGAGGTGCTCCTATATAAATCAATGGGATTTTGTCCCTCACTAATACGTGGTTCATCCCAAAATAATGTCTCCATCTCTAATTCATCGCTTGCGAAATCTTTTTGTGGATCTCTCTCAGGACCAGCCTCTAGGACAACTACATCCAAATTTGCTTTAGCAAGGTGAGCGGCGATGACCGATCCAGCAGCACCAGCTCCTATGATGCACACATCACAGTGCATTTTCGTCATGAGGTTTTGCCTCCCAGGAATCAAATTGCTTTGGGCCATATGCATAGTATCCACGAGGATAGGCTGGACCGCCAAATCCAATGGTTGACCAAACACCAGGGTCAGAATAGACAATCTTAACAAGCTCACTCGCCAATGTTGAGAAGAATAAGTCACTCTTTACAGGCATCCATACTTCCGGATTGCCGTCATTTTGTCGCCATTCCTCTAATAACTCGTGCTTACTTTGTTCTTCCAGCATGAAAAAGGGCTGATGATACCGATAAAGACAATCCTTATCAGCAAGAATTAACCCCTGGTCGATAATGACCTCTTTGGAAATGCTCGATTGTTTGGGATAGATGCTAAGCTTTCCTTCTAGCATTCTGCGGTCCAAAACAATAGAAACACTAACAGATTGTTCCCCAACATGTGATGGGAAAAGCGCTTTTGCAATAGCTACTAATGTTCGCTTTTGATCAGGGGTAAAGAAGGTTCCTTCTGCTCCGTGCATTCGTTGTTCTATTATATTCCTTGTTACTTGATCCCAACTCTGTTTGTTACTTAGAACATCATATGTAGGGTAATAGCTTTTCCGAGGGTGATTTGATTCCATAAGTGTGCTCCTTTACATCCAAATAATTAGAAAACCTAGCAAGGATAACATTGCCACGGCGGCAGGCAGGGCGAAAGGGAGACCAGATTGGATGTTCTCATAATTCATACCCCCTGTGCGTTTGCCAATCGCCAATAAGTGCAATAGACTTCCATACCCACCAGCAATTATGCCAAGTATAAGGGCAATGGAATACATCCATCCCGTCCATGCTACTGGATAGACAACTACCATTAGTCCAGCTATACAAGTAATAGGTAAGAAGACAACTGGAATCCACATTTGCCACCGGTGGAACTTTCCTCTATGGTGCCATGCTGTTACCTGAAGCCATAGCAATAGAAAAAGAATAATGATGATCATAGTACTATATCTGCCTGCATAATCTTGCTCCCAGCCTGTGTACATTTACTATCTCTCCCGCCTTCAGTAGCGCTATTCTCTATTTTGGGGCGAAAATGGTTACGATATACATAGACGTTACTAGACAGACCTTATCTCTATTGATTACGATAAAGGAGAAGCAAATGAGTAAGAATGTTAAAAAAATTCATCATAAAGGTTTTACCATCCTAAAACCTTTTATAGAAAGGGTTAACGCACATGTCTAAACTGGATTTATCTCAATTTGAAAAAAAGATTGAAGTTCGTAACATCCAAAAGGAAGATATCGAACAAATTCTTAAGTTACAGCAAATTTGCTTCCCTGGAATGGAGCCTTGGAAAAAGGAGCATTTAGAAAGTCATCTTGATATATTTCCAGAGGGTCAATTTTGTGTAGAGCTGGAAGGAGAAGTTATCGGCAGCTGTTCCAGTTTAATCGTGAACTTCGACGAATACGATGACCAGCATACATGGGATGACATAACAGATGAAGGTTATATAACGAACCATGATCCTGAAGGGTATAATCTATATGGCATTGAAGTAATGGTGCACCCGGATTACAGAGGATTAAAAATAGGACGGCGCTTGTATGAAGCGAGAAAGGAACTAGCCCAGCAATTGAATTTAAAGAGTATCGTTATTGGGGGGAGAATTCCAAATTACTATAAGCATAAAGATGAGATGTCCCCAAGAACGTATGTGCAGGAGGTCATGAATCAAAATCTATACGATCCTGTGCTTACTTTCCAAATCATGAATGGATTTACTGTTATGCGATTGAATCCGAATTACTTACCAGATGATAAAGCGTCCCAGCGGTATGCTACTTTGATGGAATGGAACAATGTAGATTATCGTCCCACGACGAAACGATACTTCAAGACCTCCTATCCTGTGCGCATTACCGCTATTCAATATATGATGAAGAACATAGATTCTTTTCAAGAATTCACCCGTCAGGTTGAATATTATGTAGATGTGGCTAGTGATTTCGGCTCTGATTTTGCAGTTTTTCCTGAAATATTCACCACCCAGCTGATGTCCATCATTGATGAGAAAATCCCATCTAAAGCTGTACGAAAGCTTTCGGACTACACAGAGGAGTACATTGAATTATTTACGCACCTAGCTGTGAAATACAATATAAATATAATTGGCGGATCTCATTTTGTGGAGGAAGAAGAGCATAAAGTATATAACATTTCTTACTTATTCCGCCGAGATGGAACGATAGAGAAGCAATATAAAATTCATATTACTCCAAATGAACGCAAATGGTGGGGAATTCAGGCAGGCGACACGGTTAAAGTATTCGATACGGACTGCGGTCGTATTGCTATCCAAATATGCTATGATATTCAGTTTCCTGAATTGGCTCGGTATGCAGTTGATCAAGGTGCGAATATTATTTTCTGTCCGTTCTGTACAGACGACCGCCAAGGCTATTTAAGAGTTCGCTACTGTGCTCAGGCCCGTGCTGTAGAAAATCAAGTGTACACTGTCATCGCAGGTACCGTCGGTAATTTAACGCAAGTAGAGAATATGGATATTCAATATGCTCAATCCGGCATCTTTACACCGTCAGACTTTGAATTTGCAAGAGATGGAATTGTTGGAGAGTGTCACCCTAATATAGAAACGGTCGTAGTAGGGGATGTGGATCTAGAAGTACTACGCCGCCAGCGCAGATCGGGAACGGTCCGCCAGCTAAGGGATCGTAGAAAAGATTTATTTGAAACGAATTACAAGCAGCTGTCCACAGAAATTGTAACCAATGACTAAGAGCGTGAGAGCATCTATTGAGAGAGGCGTTTACGCCATTCGGAGATGTCTGGCTGCAGCGCCTACCTCCTCGGGGTCGTAAGCCAACCTCCCTGTGGCAAAAAAATGCCACTGTGAGTTTGGCTTAAGCCTGTCGGAGGTGGACAAGGCGCTTACGCCTTTATAGGGGGATGTCTGGCTGCAGCGCCTACCTCTTCGGGGGTCGTAAGCCAACCTCCCTGTGGCAAAAAAATGCCACTGTGAGTTTGGCTTAAGCCTGTCGGAGGTGGACAAGGCGCTTACGCCTTTATAGGGGGATTTATTATGCTAGAGGAGAAACAAAGGCTGGAGGCTTTAAAAACAATAGCTGAAACACTAAATGAGTCTGTGGATCGAGAGGGTATGATTCAGGATGTGCTTGATCAGCTTATTGCCATTACGCATTTTGAGAGTGGATGGGTATTTTTAGAAAGCGGTAATGTACAGTTAGTAGCAGATACATCACTACCGGAAGCCTTGGCTATGCATGAAAAGGCTGCCATGTGCGGGGAGGATTGCTACTGTGTCAGTAAATATAAAAAAGGTAAGCTTACAAGAGCCACGAATATTATGAACTGCAAAAGGATTGAGAAGGCTATTGTAAAGGGAGAGGGCGATACGAACGGTATAACCCATCATGCAACCGTTCCTCTTAAAACACCAACGCAATCGTTTGGTTTATTGAATGTCGCTGCACCATATAGAGATAATTATGACCAGGCTGAATTGGACTTATTAGAATCGGTTGCGTATCAAATGGGGACGGCACTGAAAAGGATGGAGCTTTATGAAGTAGAGCAGCAAAGAGTTCATATGCTTCGCCATTTACATACGTTATCAAAAGAAATTCAAGAAGCGCACTCCTTTTCTGATATTAGTCAGGTTTCAATGCGTAATTTGAAAAAGCTGTCTTCCATCTTGAGGGTCACGTTGCGTCTTGCAGGTAATACGTATGGAGACCAAGTATCCGATAGTAGTGCTATGTCCACCTATACCTTATCGGAGGAAGGGGATCAGCTCATTCTTTTTATCAGGGAAGATATATCGGATATGGAAGAGGAAATGCTTCATCTTGCTGTTGAATATATAACCTTAGGGATAAGAGAGAGGAAGCTAAAGGAGCGGGAAAAGGAATTGGCTCGTTTTGAGGAGAGGGCAAAGCTTGCACAGGATTTGCATGATTCCGTAAATCAATTATTATTCTCCGTTCTCTTGACCGCTAAGGGGACGAGGGCAATTAGTATGGAGGAGAAAGTGCAAGAGCAGCTCCACCATATCCAAACTCTCACATCGGATGCATTGCAGGAAATGAGAAATCTAATACAGCGCTTAAAGCCACAAGGTATGGAGGAAGGTGTACTTGCTGGATTAACACGGTACGCTGAAAAAATTGGGCTAGCAGTTAAGACCGCATCGAATGGGACGACAAGCCTTCCTTATCGAGTGGAAGAAGTACTTTGGAGAATAGGGCAGGAAGCGCTCCACAACGCAAGTAAATATGCAGCGTGCCAGCAAGTAACGTTGACGTTAACAAAGGGAATAGAAGAAGCCGTTCTGGAAATTGACGATGATGGCCGGGGCTTCGATCATGCTATGAGTGAATCCCTACCTTCCTATGGATTAAAGGGAATGCGTGAACGGGCAGAATTAGCAGGTGGGAGATGTATGATTGAGAGTACACTTGGTAAAGGAACTACGGTTACCGTTACAATTCCTACTCAAAAGGAAGGAGGTCTTGCATGACAATACGTTTATTAGTGGCAGATGACCACCATGTTGTTCGGAAAGGGCTCGTTTTTTTCTTTGAGACACAGGATGATTTAGAAGTGGTTGCTGAAGCAGCAAATGGAAAGGAAGTACTTACAGCTTTAAAGGAGTACGATGTGGACGTTGCCTTGTTGGATGTGCAAATGCCTGAGATGGATGGAATTGACACGGCTAAATTCATAAGGGAAACGTATGAAAAGGTAAAAATTTTAATGCTCACCAGCTTTTCAGATTATGATTCGGTTATCCCTGCCATCCAGGCTGGTGCTAATGGCTACCAGCTCAAGGATGTAGAACCAGATGAATTAGCGGAGGCTATCCGTAAGGTTTATAAGGGAGAAAGTATGATTGATGCAAAGGTCGCATCCCATTTAATGAATCATGTGACTGGGGGGACAGATAAAGAAGAAAGAATTAAGCTGGAATCTCTAACTAAAAGAGAAATGGATGTTCTAAAACAAATTATGAAAGGTCAAAGCAATAAAGAAATATCAAGTAACCTATTTATAACCGAAAAAACTGTAAAAACGCACGTTTCCAATATATTATCGAAGTTGGAAGTTCATGACAGAACACAGGCGGCCCTATTTGCAGTTAAATATTTGAAATCTTAATTTACATACTATCTGTCGGCAGGAGGAGAAAAAGTGAACATAGTGGTAATTAATGGAACGCCAAGAAAATATGGAAGAACTCGTATAGCCGCGAAGCATATTGCAAGCAAAGTGAATGGAAAATTAATCGACCTTAGTACATTAGGTTTGCCAATGTTTAATGGAGAGGAAGAACTGAATGAGTTGACCAATGTACAGCTAATTCAGGAAACGGCTACGGAAGCAGATGCTTTTATTTGGCTGTCACCTGAATACCATGGCGGGATGAGCGGAGCATTAAAGAACTGTCTCGATTTTTTAAATGGAGATCACTTTCGTTCTAAACCTACCTTACTGTTTTCAGTAGCTGGTGGAGGGAAAGGTGGCATCAATTCTCTGAATCAAATGCGTCTCATTGGAAGGGCGCTTTATGCTCATGTCGTACCAAATCAGATGGTGTTGGATCCCCATTGCTTTATACGAGAGCAAGATACCCTGACAGAGGATGCTGCTGCTAACGTGCAAAAGCTGTTAGAGGAATTTATACAATTTGCTGATAAGATGAAGTAGACATTGGAAAGGGAGAAGCCGATTAGGTCTTCTCCCTTATGCCATCTATACCAACTCCGGCTGATCCATCACAGAGAATGGCGGAATCGTGACCATAGCATGGTCAATATATTGTAATAGGTTTTGATGTGAGGTTAAAACATCTTCATCCTGAGGGGAATAGTGATATGCATGTAGAAAGGATTCAATCCGTTTTGAAAGGATGTCATCCTTTGTGCGTACCATTAGCACTAACAAATCATCCCATTGTCCCCAGAGCGTAAAATATAACGCTTTATCATAATCCGCAATATATACAGACATACTCTACATACCCCTTTCACGAAGGGTTACTACTAGTGTAACCGCATCTCCATTTAACAAGCTATAGGATTAATGGTGTCCTTGTTAAAGTATGGGGAAGAGAGTAAAAAGGTTCTTCGTATAGTTTGTGCAAACGGTAAAAAACTAATGCTGCACCAAACTAAGGAAAGCAGGTGATCAGCATGACAAGCAAAAACGGAAGCGAAGGAAGCAAAAATCAAAATGCACCAAGCCGTACCGGTAAGCTAAAGGGCGGCAAAATGAACGAAGAATTTGGTAAGGAAATACACACAGGTGATAATAATAAAGGAAATGTGTACCGTTCTAAAAAAGGAAGCAAATCGCAGCTGAAAAACCCGCAAAATCATTAAATATACACACTGCAGCATACACGTGCTGCAGTCTTTTTACGTTTTTATGGCAAAAGCTGCGGGAAGGAGAAGCATAAGAACAAATGGAAGGAAGTGGAAGGATTAGACGAAATACATTTACCATTCTGTTGATGATCCTCGTTCTCGCGGGAATAGTCATTTTCTATCTTGAACATAGTCCAAACTAACAATATGGTAAAAATTAGAATAACCCCTGAGGAATAAACGGCTTTTAGCAAAACATACTAAGAGCATACTTTATTCTTCAAGGAGGAATTCAATATGAATTGGAAAATTATCGGTGTAACAGCTCTTTCTGCACTTGTCCTTTTCGGATGTGGTGGAGATGATAAAGAAGCAAGAATGGGAACGAAAGGCAACAACTATGAGAATAGTGCTCATAATAACGATTATTCTCCACAGGGTGACGAGTACAACAATGTTGATTATGACAATGGCCCAAATCAAGGCATGATGGATGGTCAAAATTATAACAATGTAAATGAAGAGGAAAATGTAGGAAACGAAGATACTTACCGTAATACCACCAATGATAATAATGGCAACCGCCAGTACAATGTTG
This sequence comes from Pontibacillus salicampi, assembly GCF_042434395.1. Lineage (NCBI taxonomy): Bacteria > Bacillati > Bacillota > Bacilli > Caryophanales > Bacillaceae > Pontibacillus > Pontibacillus salicampi. The sequence continues at coordinate 109,655 of NZ_JBHLTP010000004.1, forward strand.
CGCGAGAAGCAGCTCAAAAGGTATCCAAGCAAGTAGCAGAAGTAGACAGAGCCTATGTGATGAAAACTCGTAACAATGCATTCGTAGCAGTAACTATGAATGATGATGACAACGATAAAGTAGACGATCAGCTTAAATCAGAAATTGCGAAAGTGGTAAAAAGCACGGATCGTGACATAGACAACGTATATGTCTCCGCTAACGAAAATTTCGTACAAATGAACCGCGATTACGCAGATGATGTACGTAACGGTGAACCGATAGAAGGATTCTTTAGAGAATTTGGCCAAATGATCAATCGCTTATTTCCAGAAGTAAGATAATGACAAGAGAGACCCCGGGCTAATGCTCGGGGTCTCTCTGTTGGTATGGTATAACTTCAAGAGACTCCTCTTTATCTAAACAATAAGCAAAAAAGATTTCCGTAACATCTCGGTACCCTTTCCGAAGTAAAGCCTCAGTGAGCCACTGCTCTTCCTTTCCGATGAGAAGTAAATTACGCTTTTGAATTTTACCTTCTACCACCATAGATAATGGAATTCCTTCATAAGGTGGTTCCATTCCCATATCTGCAGGGGTAAGGGGGGTGTATTGAGGCTTAGGAATAACACTGACATCACCATTTGGCTCTAAGAATGCATATTCAATGGACGCTACTCGAGGATGACCAGAAGTACGTAATACAGATAACAATTCCACTAATGAGAAACGAGATTTTCTTAAGTTATCTGGAAGTATTTCACCATGGCGAATCAGCACAGTAGGCTGTCCAATAATCCAATGCTTTACCCCATCCTTTAGCATTAATTTACTTATAAGATAATGAGTTAAGCCAATTCCGATTAAACCAATAAAGCTTTGAAGATACGTATCAATGGAAATAGGCTGAAAGGCAACATATGCAAGAAAGAACAACGCTGCAAAATCATGTGGAGTAAGCTGAGCAAGTGCCGACTTCCCAAGCAAACGAACAACAAGAATGTACAAGACAAAAATAATTAATAGAGGCGGAAGAAAGGTTAACATACCCTTGTCTCCTTTCAACGAAGTCCATTGTAGTTTCTGTGTAAAACAGATGATTATGTACAAACAGCACAAAAAGAATGGATGCAAAGCCTAAACATCCATCCCGTTAAAATAGAAACTATCCTTCCAGTCATTCTCGTCTATCTCGCTCATACAATAGAAGTAAGACGCGTAAGAAAGGGAGATGACCGTGAATACCCAATATCAAAAAGACCTGCATCGTGCGATAGATGAAATAACCGAAGTTGCAGAAGGCTTTGGGTTGGATTTTTACCCAATGCGATATGAGATTTGTCCAGCTGACATTATTTATACCTTCGGGGCTTATGGAATGCCAACACGATTTTCCCATTGGAGCTTCGGAAAGCAATACCATAAAATGAAGCTACATTATGATTTAGGTCTCAGTAAAATATACGAACTCGTCATAAACTCCGACCCCTGCTACGCCTTCTTATTAAATACGAACAGCCTCGTTCAAAACAAACTAATTGTTGCTCACGTTCTTGCCCACTGTGACTTTTTCAAAAATAACGTCCGTTTCGAAAATACCAACCGTGACATGGTGGAAAAAATGAGCTCCACCGCCGAACGCATCGCACACTACGAAAAGCTGTACGGCCGAAAAGAAGTAGAAGAATTCATTGACGCTGTCCTCGCCATCAACGAACATATTGACCCATCCCTATTAAGACCAAAGCTAGCCTGGACCCTAGAAGATCTAGAGGAAGAAGAACTGGAAGGACCAAGAGCTACCCCATACGACGATCTCTGGTCCATTGGCGAAGAGAAAAAAGAAAAACCAAAGAAAAGAAAAAAGAAATTCCCACCACAATCCGAAAAGGATATACTGCTCTTCATCGAAGAATATAGCCGTGAACTAGACGACTGGCAGCGCGACATCATGACCATGATGCGCGAGGAAATGCTGTATTTCTGGCCACAGCTGGAGACGAAGATCATGAACGAAGGCTGGGCTTCCTATTGGCACGCAAGAATTCTCCGGGAACTGCATTTAACGAGTGATGAAGCAATTGAATTTGCAAAATTGAATGCAGGAGTAGTGCAGCCATCAAAAACACAAATCAATCCCTATTACTTAGGATTGAAGATGTTTGAAGATATTGAGAGACGCTATGACAATCCAAATGAAGAAATGAAACGATTAGGTGTGAAGGCAGGCTCTGGAAGAGAAAAAATGTTTGAGGTGCGGGAAATTGAATCGGATATATCCTTCCTTCGCAATTATTTAACGAAGGAACTGTGTGGTCGAGAGGACTTGTACCTTTTCCAAAAACAAGGACGCGAGTATAAAATAACCGATAAGGATCATGAAGCCATACGAGAACAGCTCGTTACGATGCGAGTCAATGGAGGGTTCCCCTATATTACAGTGGAAAATGGAGATTACCTAAAAAGTGGTGAATTGTATTTGAAGCATCATTTTGAGGGGATTGAATTAGACTTAGACTACTTGGAGAAGGTGCTTCCTTACATGTATCAGCTGTGGGGAAGGCCGATTCATCTGGAGACCAATGTCGAGGACCGGAATATCCTGTTTACGTATGAAGGGAAGAAAGTGAATCGGAAGTTTATATAAAGGTTAAGGAAGCAGACGAGAAGTTTGCTTCCTTCATTTTTGGCATGAGGGGATTTGATAAGGGTGTGCTATCATTTTATTACAATTATAGTAAATAATTTCTGTTATAATTATGGAAAAAAGAGGGAAGAGTGGCGGGATGATGCTCCATTATGTTGAGTATGATAACGGTAATCCAGAATGGGTGGTTTGCTTGCATGCTATATGCACAGGGCATTTTATTTTTAAAGGACAGCTTGCTTGTTTATCTGAGAAGTTTAATGTGCTCCTAATTGATCTTCCGGCGCATTATGGTTCTGGAGATGTAGAGGTAGATTATGCTGATCCCTTTCGTCACACAACTCGTCTTGTACTGGAGGTGCTCGATGCTGTTGGGATAAAGAAAGCGCACTTTGTAGGAATCTCACTAGGAAGCATTGTTGCTCATACCATCATGATGCATCATCCAGAACGCGTTAATCGTGTGGTGCTTGGAGGAGCGGTTATCCGTTTTCCAACTATATCGAATCGAATTTTAGCAGCGACGTTGTTCCTATTTCCGGTACTATCCCATCGGTTTGTATTTCTCTCGCTTATGTATTACATGATGCCTAAACGGCACCACCTATCTGTGAACAGACAAATATGGGAAGGCGGGCGCAATATAAAGCGGAAGGCATTCATTGGCTGGGTCCGTGCCCTTCATACATTAGACAGGGTTCTTCCCTTAGAGGCTTTAGATCAATTGGAAATACCTCGCCTCTTTATATCCGGCGAAGAGGATCACTCTATTCTTCCTGGTCTTCTTCCGTACACAGATGTCAGCATCATACCAGGGTGTGGTCACATGGTGAATATGGAACAAGCTGATTTATTCAATCAGAAGATGATGCCATTTTTAATGGAAGAAGTATGATATTCCCTCACCGTTGTTGAAAAAACCTATGCTTCAACCAAAGCATTAATATACCTTCCCTCCTTGCTACAACCACAATTCCCAAACAGGCTCATCCGGCACGAACTGAACAGGTAATGCTTCATACTATAAATACAGGCTAAAATCTAAATTGGGGAAGGGTAAAGCGATATGAAAATAAAGACGAACAAAAGGTGTCATTCCAAGGTGAATCCATCTAATGTCTGTCGCCCTCGTCCGGTCTTGAAAGGGTGTCCGTCTCTTTTTCCGGATAGAGAGTGTAATCAGCCTGTCATTATACTAGATGATGTAACATTAATCAGTTGTGAGGGAATTATTAGTGGTAAAGTGCTATGTGATTATGTACCACAAGCTGGAGTAGTGGTTCAACTAAGCAGTGTGCCGCCTATCGTGCAATTTGACAATGCCACACCAGTAACAGATGGAAGAGGAAGATTTACAACCCGGGTAAGCATACCGCCGGGAACTAAGATTCAACAAGTTTACATTAGGGCCGAAGCTGTCGTTCAAGGAGTTGCTATTGAGGATTCTATATGTGTGCGAGTGGAATGTATAGCTTGTAAGAATCCTTTGCTTACGCTCATACCTCCAGAGGGGATTGTTGGATGTAGTGGAGGAAAGCTGAGAGGGAGGCTTACGTGTGATGGCATTCCTGTTCAAGGTGCAGTTATTACAATCGAGATTAACGCTGTGGGTAAAATCATTGCAAGTCCCAATCCAGTCTTAACACAGCCTGATGGAACCTTTATGTCTACATTAATTCCGTTTAAGGACATTCAGGAAACGATTATGGTTACGGTATCGACATATATTTGCGGATTTAAGGTGACTTCTGACACGGTCAAAATTGAGGTAAACTGTACTGATTGTAGAAATCCTGCTATTCATTTAGATGACCCAGGTCCAATCAGCTGTGTAGGGGAAGTTACCGGTAAATTAACGTGTGATGGTGTACCTGTACCGAATGTAGAGGTACAACTATCGAGTACTTCCTTTTTACTGTTCAATCCCCCTAATCCTACCACCGACGCGAATGGAAATTTTTCAAGCACTGTCACAGTTCCGCTCGGGACACCTATAGAGGAAGGGGTACCATATACAGCCAGTGCTACTGTAAATGGAATTATGGTGGAGGAAACCAACTTTGTAAGAGCGGGCTGTGTCGAGTGTGAGGACCCTTGTATCATTTTTAACTCGCCGATTTGTGAAGTGGATTGTGAGGGGGCTTTACTGGACGGAAGAGTGATATGTGATGGGGAATTCGTTCCAAATGCAGCTGTTTTCATTACAATAGAATCGACTAATGACAATGTCTTTGCATTTCCAAACCCCGCTATTTCAGATGAAAATGGAGTATTTACTACACAAATCATTCCTGCCCAAGGCGTGTCTGAACTAGTGAGAGTCAGCGTTTCTACGACGGTTGGGGGCGAATTTATTGAAGTAGGTCCTGAAAATGTCCTTGTAAATTGTCCATTTTCTGACTGCTCCTGCCAAGGCTTACTTTGTACAGATGGCAATCAAGAGGGAGCTGAAGTGAAGGTAATCCAGTTTGGAATGGAAAAAGTGTTAGAGGGTAACATGGAGATTAGCCTAATGCAGTGTGGAGATGCTGTAATGGAAGAATGTGATGCTACCGTAGACACCTTCCAATTCACATTTATGGCCGAAAATATGGATTCCTTCGTAGTGACGAATGGGAAGCGGATTAGTTTTACTTGCACAGATCAATCGATTCAATTAGAGGGCCTTGCCACTGGTTCATTAAATAATGGACCGGAACGGACGTTTCAGGTGACAATAGATGCAACATTAAACCTCGTTGAACAAACGATTACATGGAATATACAAGCGGACGATGGAGTGAGTACAACATTTGAAACAACCGTGCCATTTGCTACAGATGCAAGTTCCGATTCCTTTATTGGTGATTGCTAATGAAAGGGCAGGGTATCCTGCCTTTTTTTGATTTAAGAAACTTTCCTGATTCAAAAACGTCTCATACAAGCGAGTACCTCTTTCGATTTATTCTCGTAGCGGAGACTCTATTCTAAAGTACCAAGCTAGACTATCTTGAGAATATGTAAAAAATATACATGCCATTCATAGTAATATGGAAGGGAACATGCTACTATAATAGCGATGTAGTAGTACAGAGATAAGGTTATGGGGGAGACAAGATGAAAGAAATAATACTATTTTTAGCTCAAATCGTCGATTTTTTTCATGACGCATTAATGGCTATGTCCCAAGCTTTTGGGCTAAATATGACCGATAAGGAACTCCATTTTTGGATCATTGGAATATTAGGTATAATCAGCTTCTTATGTATTGATCGACTATTTCACGCTGTATCCCAATACAGTATCACCGTATTGTCGTTTATATACACATTTACTATGGTTCTCGTATTTGTATTCGCTCTTGAAATTCAACAAGGCGTTACTGGCAGCGGGAACATGGAATTTGATGACGCAGCTATCGGGATAGTAGGTTTCTTTGCCTTCTTAGGGGTATATACCTTGATTAGGCTAATTGCCTTTGGTCTAAAAAAGTGGATAAACAGGCGTAAATCCATCAGCAGCTAACCACAAACATTAAGTTTGTGGTTTTTTGGATTTGGCAGGAAAGCGCCGACCAAGCCAGCGCCAGAAAACAGCCTTAGCATGGCGCAATTCCAACGAGCTCCCCCGACAAGAAAACTACCTCTCTACCCTTATTCTAGATATAGTAATACTTTACAGTAATAAAGTAATTTGTAACTATACACTTTTGTCTGAAAGTTTGATAAAATTGGACGAATACGATTTATTTAATCAACGGAAAAACAGTTTAGAATACAATGTAGTATTACTTTTTAGGTGAAGGAGGAAGCGTTTTGTCTATTCGGCCATATGTATTAACGGAGAAGGAATTTATGAATCAAGAGGAGTTAATGTATCCGTTTGAAGAGAGAGGGCTGCAGTTTGGAGATGGTGTGTACGAAGTAATTCGTGTATATCATGGAGAGCATTACTTAATCGAGGAGCATGTGGAGAGACTGTATCGATCTGCAGAGGCTGTGAGAATTGAGGTTCCTTATACGAAGGAAGAAATGTATAAGAAGCTGGATCAGTTACTGCAATTGAATGAGTTTACAGGTGATGGAAAAGTGTATTTGCAGATTACGAGAGGTACAGCACCTCGTGACCATACATTTCCAGAAGGGGTAACCGCTAACCTATATGCATACGTAATGGATTTACCTCGTAAAGTGGAATGGATGAAGCAAGGGGTTTCTGCTATTACGCAACCGGATGTGCGATGGGATTTATGTTACATTAAGAGCTTGAACCTGTTACCAAATGTGATGGCAAAGCAGGCGGCTGCAGAGGCAGGCAGTTTTGAAGCTATTCTGCACAGGGATGGAAGCGTAACGGAGTGTAGTTCTTCTAACGCTTATCTCGTAAAGGACGGTGCTATTTATACGCATCCTGCAACGAAAAATATTTTGCATGGTTGTGTTCGTATTCGTGTAGAGGCTTTTGCGAAAAAAGCAGGAATACCGTTTCATGAACAGGCTTTTACACTCGACGATATAAAGTCTGCTGACGAAATGTTCTTATCGAGTAGTACTGCAGAGGTAATGCCAATTGTAGAGGTGGATGGTGATCAGGTGGCAGAAGGTACACCTGGTACTATTACGCAAAAACTGCAGCAGGCTTATGAAGAAGATGCTCGCATTTCAGCAGAGCAGTCTATTTTCTCTGCTTCTGGAAAAAAAGCTCTGTCTTAATCTATGAAAAAATCCTGTAACACTGTTGTAGTGTTACAGGATTTTTTTGTGTCTAATGATGGACTTTAGTGCTACAAAACGTTGAAAAGTTGCTGTAAAACAGTGCGATATAGGCTAAAACTAATCTATTTTCACTCTAAATCAGTTACATTTCGATGTGAATGTAACGACAATGTTACAAAAACCGACATTATTATTACAGTTATATTAAAATACCTGGCAAGTAATAGAAACCATAGGAACCATATACTATAATGAAAAACATAACTTACGAGGGGGAAATAGACAGTGAAATTAAATAAAAAGATGGTACTACCAGCTCTAGTACTTGGAGCGAGCTTAACTTTTCCAAACTTAGCACAAGCGGAAGAAAATTATAAAGTAAAAAGCGGTGACACACTGTGGGGAATTTCTAAAGACTATAATACTAGTGTTTCATCCCTAAAAAATTGGAATAACTTGAGCGGCGACATCATTTACGTTGGACAAACGATAACTATTGGTGAATCTTCTAGTAAAGCAACGTCACATAACACTTCATCTCAGCATTCTAGTAATACATATACAGTAAAAGCTGGCGACACATTATGGGGAATTTCTATCAGCCATGGAACAAGCGTTAGCAAAATTAAGCAATTAAATGGTCTTTCAGGCGATATTATTTATGTAGGTCAAAAACTATCATTATCTGGATCAACTTCTAATCAATCACACTCTACTTCCAACAACACATCCAGCCAAACTACTAAATCTAACACTTCTAATACTTCTAGCACATCAGGTTTAATTAGCGAAGCTAAACAACACATTGGTACACCATATAAATGGGCAGGAACTTCTCCATCTGGCTTTGATTGCAGTGGTTATATCCATTACGTATTCAAGCAGGAAGGTATCTCTGTACCAAGAACCACTTCTTCTTTATGGAGTGCTGGACAACGTGTATCTAGCCCTTCTGTAGGCGATATCGTATTCTTTGAAACTTACAAATCCGGCCCATCCCATGCAGGAATTTACGTAGGAAACAATAAGTTTATCCACGCTGGTTATAGCCGCGGTGTTGAGGTTTCAAGCATGGACAATAGCTACTGGAGCCCACGTTACCTTGGAGCGAAAAGCTTACACTAAAAGATAATCTAGTCTTACTATCATTACTACCCGTTTGATATAGTAGGGAAACCAAGAAAGTGCGATCTCTTTAGAGGTCGCACTTTTTTTATGCTATAACGTTTCTCTTCCTTTAACTTCTTGCCCTATGAAAAAAACAAATCGAAATGGTTCACAAGTTGTGGGTAAAAAAACTCAAAAAAATAACGAAAACCACTTAACTTTTCCAAACCATGGTTCGATAATTATAATTAGTGAGGATAATATACTGATACTAAAATCATAGGGGAGAGAATAATGCTCAAACATAAGGCGAAAGTTATGATGTTTGCTGTTGTGTTAGCAGGGTTTTTAATATATCCAATAATCAATAAGGGTGGCAGCCCCGCATTAAAGGACTATGTTCCTTGTGATGAGGACTGCCAGGAACTTTCTATAGTGAAGAATGGCTCCAATATTGTGCTAGATGGGGTGCAGGATTCCTACAGACCATCTTTCACTAAACAGCTTGTGAAGGATATATCAGGCTCGACTCATAATTATTACGTTTTTAAGGATCAAGACGCATCTTCTAATACTGTAGCTATCTCAGCTTTAGAATCATCTTCCTCTAGTATTACTGCTGCATCTACGAAATCCGCTGCCATAGACACAAATATAACGATTGAAACATCAGAGGATTCTTCTTCTGTTACAAGGATAGAAGGGACCAATCAACAACTAAAAACCACCTTGGCTAAGTTTCTAGAAATGCAGGAGTTTAGTGTGGAGGTAGATTCTGCTCCTAAAGAAGGGCTTTTCACAAGATGGAATCCTTTTAAGAAGAAGATAACTTCCCCCCAAGCCAAATTAATTCTGTCTGAGACTCTGGTACATCAGCTGGAGGATAAGGGGAATAAAGAATATCTGGAATACGTTATGGCAGTTCAGGACGCACTGAACGAACATCAAGTTGAAAAGAATGTGTGGATTTGGAAAGAAGAGCCGATACATCAGGCTGAAGAAACGGTTACTTTTTTATCTGAACAAGGAGTTCAAAATGTGTATGTACATTTCAAGCCCAATTTAGGAGAGGGGTATCCATCCTTTATTAAGAAGGCTACCCAAGCTGGCATGAAAGTGCATGCATTAATCGGGTCCCCTAAATGGGGGCTGGCTGCTTATACCGCTGATGCAAAGAAGCGAATTGATTTAGTGCAGCAATATAATGATAGCGTGCCTGCCAATGAGCAGTTTGTAGGTATTCATTTTGATGTAGAGCCTTACACGTTAGACGTATGGGATCAAGATAGGGAAAAAGTCGTGAACGAATGGTTGCAGTCTACCAAGGAGTACACAAGCTATGCTAAAGCGTTTGGTTACGAAGTAGGGGCAGCCCTTCCTTTCTGGCTTGATAATGAAAAGGTGACAAGCATCCACGACCATTTTTATAAGGAAATGATGGATCTACATGATTACGTCTCTCTTATGTCCTACCGAGATCAAGCATTAGGTACTAATAGCATTACATCCATCTCAGATCAAGAAATACTCTATGCGAATTCTCCAAAGGTTGAATTAGGAGTAGAATTACTTCCATATGAGGTAGAAAATGTTACTTTCGACGGTAAAAGTAATAAGGAGCTTGAACAAGAAGTGGCTCTTGTTAGAAAACATTATCTGGATCAGAAGGCTCAAGGGTTTAAAGGAATCACTATTCATTCCTATACAGCCTGGAGAACGTTTTTAGAGCATTAAAATAAAGGACAGACATAACGCTTGGGCTAGTCCCGGCGTTTATTTTTTCTGTTAGAGGTTGTTTAGCAATGTAAGGCACCTAAAGTTGCTACATCCTATAGAAACGGTGAACGACCCCCGCGTCGAATGGGGCCGCCAGAAAACGCAGCTTCCAGACCACTCCACTCTCCTTTCTATCTATATTAAGCAAATTTTTCTTTATCAGGTCTCCCACTATCTCTTAACATTTGGAGGATCCTAATAGGAGCATTGGTCATTACCTATAGTTTGGAAGGAAGTCAAGTCTATAAAAAATTTCTTCATTAGGTTACCATCACCAATAGGGTTATGGAAAAATACTGAAAAAGGTTTCCTAATTTATGCTTGATATTGTCGACGATATTCGGTAAAGTTACAACATATAGAAAGTTAATTCTAAAAAACAACTATATATAGTTTATGAACGAGGGAAAGGTGCCTAATTGCAGGCTTGAAAGGGAATCTGGTGTGAAGCCAGAACTGCCCCCGCAACTGTAAGTGCTACGAAATGAGAATGCCACTATAATCCAACGGTTATGGGAAGGTCTCAGAGTAGGGAGAAGCATGAGTCAGGAGACCTGCCTTTACTCGTTAGTAGTTTCTCCGTGCTTCGGGGTGAAAGCTGGGAAACGATAGAGTGTGGATCAAGCAGTTTATTCTGCTATACCTTTCTGTCGTTTTACACCGTTTTCCTCTGATGGGAGAACGGTGTTTTTATATTTATCAGGGTTACGAAAAAGGAAGGCAAGGTATAAGGAGGAATAATGATGGAACCGACAAGCGCAGTGGCAGGAGCTAAGATGGAGAGTGGCTGGGATACATGGTTCGACAGCATGAAAGATTTTTTATTTAGCTTAGAGGAGGAGTTTCCGCAGCTAGAGATAAAGGAATTCGTGCAGGCTGTTATCCCATCTCTTGAGAGAAAAGGAGAAACGTCTAAAGATCAAGTGTATAATGAGCTCATATTAAAAGGATTAGAACGGATGGATGAGCAAGAGCCTGACTGGACCTACTTCTGTGGACGTATCTATATTAGGCAGTTATACGAAGATGCAGCAGGACGAAGGGGTCACACGGCGGATACGTCATACCCACCCTTTTATCCGCTTATTCAACAGCTAGAGGACAAAGGCGTTTATAGTTCCTTTCTGCTGGACCAATACAGCAAAGAAGAAATACATACATTAGAAAGTTACTTAGATCCCACAAAGGATTCTCTGTTTACGTATATTGGTCTTCGTACGCTAGCAGATCGATATTTAGCAAAGGGGCATAGCGGGGAATTGTATGAGCTTCCACAGGAACGGTTTATGGTTATTGCCATGACCCTAATGGCTGAGGAGCCTAGGAATATGCGCTTAGAGCTTATTCAAGAAGCGTATTGGGCAATTAGTAATCTTTATATGACAGTGGCTACTCCTACTCTTTCTAATGCGGGGAAAAGCTATGGACAATTATCCAGCTGCTTTATCGACACAGTAGATGATAGTTTGCAAGGTATATTTGATAGCAATACCGATATTGCCAACCTCTCCAAAAGCGGGGGCGGCATCGGCGTCTATTTAGGTAAGATTCGCTCCAAGGGCAGTGATATAAAGGGGTATAAAGGTGTAAGCTCAGGCGTTATACCCTGGATGAAGCAATTAAATAATACCGCGGTAAGTGTAGACCAGCTTGGGCAGCGACAAGGAGCGATAGCTGTCTATTTGGATGTATGGCATAAAGATATATTTGCTTTCCTAGATGCAAAGCTTAATAACGGAGATGAACGTCAGCGCACACACGATCTATTTACAGGAGTATCTTTACCCGATTTATTTATGGAGAAGGTGGAAAATAGAGAGGATTGGTATCTGTTTGACCCTCATGAAGTGGAGACGGTAATGGGATTTAGGTTAGAAGATTACTATGATGAAGAAGAAGGTAATGGTAGCTTTCGAGAAAAATATCAAGCATGTGTCCATCATCCCTCCTTGGATAAACAGGCGGTTCCTGCCATTGACATTATGAAGCGAGTAATGATTAGTCAATTAGAAACAGGTACACCGTTTATGTTCTACCGGGATGAAGTGAATCGTAAAAATCCGAATAGCCATCAAGGAATGGTGTACTGTACGAATCTATGTACAGAAATAACGCAAAATCAAAGCCCCACTACTGTAGAAGAGGAATATACCAAGGATGGAAAAATCATTACAGTGAAACACCCAGGTGATTTTGTAGTTTGTAATTTATCTAGTATTAATCTAGGAAAAGCTGTTCCTGCTGATGTGCTGGAACGATTAATTCCAATCCAGGTAAGGATGCTCGACAATGTGATTGACTTGAACAGCATCCCTGTTGCCCAAGCAGAAATGACTAATAGAAAATATAGAGGTATTGGACTTGGAACCTTTGGTTGGCACCACTTGCTGGCTGTTAAAGGAATTCGCTGGGAGTCAGAAGAAGCGGTTGATTACGCAGATCATCTATACGAACAAATATCCTATCTTACGGTTAAAGCGAGTAAACAATTAGCAGAGGAAAAAGGTGCTTATCCTCATTTCAACGGGTCCAAATGGGAAAGTGGTGCGTACTTCTCTGATCGAGAATATGATACAGAGCAATGGCGTACACTCCAACAAGAGGTAGCGGATAGCGGAGTACGTAATGGCTATATGATGGCAGTGGCACCTAATTCTTCCACTTCGATTATCGCTGGCAGCACGGCAAGCATTGATCCTATTTTCCAGAAGTTCTATTCGGAGGAGAAGAAAAATTATAAAATCCCTGTTACAGCGCCTGACCTGACGCCCCAGACGTATTGGTATTACAAGTCAGCGTATGAAATTGATCAAACGTGGAGCATCCGTCAAAATGCAGCCCGTCAAAAGCATATTGACCAATCTGTTTCCTTCAATATATACGTTAAGAATACAGTGCAGGCAAAGGAATTGCTGCAGTTACATCTTGAAGCATGGCGTAACAAGCTGAAAACGACCTATTACATGAGGTCCACGAGTACAGAAGATATCGAAGACTGTGAGAGCTGTTCATCCTAAGGAGGAGTACTGATGAGTGAATCTATTATGCAAAAGCGTAATTTATATGATACCCAAGCACCAAACCAATCTACTGGAATTATTAATGGCGAAAGCTCTAACGTATTGAATTGGGATGATGCTCGCTTTACTTGGGCATATCCAATGTATAAAAATATGCTGGCAAACTTTTGGATTCCAAATGAAATTAATATGAATAATGACTTGAAGCAATGGCACCAATTAAGCGATAAAGAACAGGATACCTTTAAAAAGGTAATTGGGCTGTTAGCCTTTCTAGATTCCATCCAAACAGACTATAGCGGTAAAATAGCAGACTATTTAACCGATTCTAGTTTAGTCGCGCTCATGCAAGTATTATCGTTCCAGGAAGTAGTCCATAACCAATCTTATTCATATGTGTTATCCTCCCTTGTACCAAAGCAGGAACAGGATGCTATTTTCGAATATTGGAAGCACGATGACGTTTTGTTGGAGCGGAATAAATTTATTGCTAACGGATATAAAGATTTTGTTGAAAACCCTACACCGACGTCATTCCTTCGCTCTATTGTATATGATGTCGTATTAGAGGGACTGTTCTTCTATGCAGGTTTCGCTTTCTTTTACAATCTTGCTCGTAATCAGAAAATGGTCTCCACTAGTACGATGATTAATTATATTAACCGGGACGAACAGTTACATGTAAACTTATTTGTAAAAATATTTAAAGAAACGCTCCACGAGAATCCATCCATTCCTCAGGAAGAGATGCTTACCTTTGCTACGGAAACCTTTCGAGAGGCAGCTGAACTAGAGATAAAGTGGGCCGCTTACATTATTGGGGATAACTTTGATGGTCTTTCTATGGAAGAGCTGGAAGCGTACATTAAATTTATGGCAAACAAGCGCTGTAAGGAACTCGGTGCGGAGAAGCCATTTACTGGGTATAGTAAAAATCCATTGAAATGGATAAGAGCATATGAAGACGTTAATAGTGGTAAATCAGACTTCTTCGAGCAGAAATCACGTCAGTACACAAAAGTTAATTACACTGATAATGGATTTGATGATTTATAATCGTAAGAAGAATAAGTGATATTTGCATACAACGGAAGCCTCCAATTGTTTTATATTGGGGGCTTATTTTTTTGGGCACTCGTTTTAGGTTATCACCCGTAAAACCTATGTAACATTCGTAAAAAAAAAACGGTATTTATTACAAAAACGATCTAATAAGGTTTTAGGAAGGAGGGGGGAAGGGAAATTACCTAATAAGTTTGGAAACGAATTTCCTCTATATAATGTTTGGCATCTATGGACGATAAGGAAGGGTACCAACACGGAATGGAACGTTGGATCGGAAGGATAAATAGATATTAGAAGAAGCAGGGTGATGACGACATGTTAATTAAATGGATTGTATGTACTGTTCCAGAACGAAACAAAGAGGACTTCGCCCAGGCTCAATCACAATGGAAAAAACTTCGCTATATTGATGGATTTATCGGTCAAATAGGGGGATGGAGCTCTCAGGATAAATCACAAGCAGGAATTCTGACATTTTGGAAGGATAGAGATTCCTATCAATTCTTTATGGAGCATGTTCACGATAAAATATTCAACCAGAGCGGTCAAGGCGACACTTACGATAACATCACTATAGAAATTTTAGAAAATAATTGGGACATTAGTGATTTTTATCTAACCAATGAGCTTCAGCACACGACGTACCTGCACATACTTCAAGGGGAAGTTATCCAGGGTGATAAGCTGGGCAACTATCAAGCATGGGGAGGACTTATCCCCGCAGAGAATAATTCTATGGGAATTGTTATTTCATTTGATAAGGATGAAAGATTAAAGGAAAATTATCTTACCGAAGCTCTACAAAACAGAGACGAACTTATATTTCCTATTAATCAAGAGTGGAAAGTAGTGTAAGAAATTGGCCATACTGTTGATAAAGGCATACTAGCTTAAGCAACCATTCACTCTTCACTACAGAACTAGTGTTATTCAGCAAAGACTGTGTGAACGTGATTGTTTTCGATATACAACAGGCAACTAATTTGAAGACATAAGCTTAATGCATCACGTTTAGCTACTTTGAAAAACAGGGCATCCAAATTGTGTAAGAGCTCATCAAAAACGATAAGGGATATGGATGAACCTTTCCCTAATAAGAGTAATCACGACGATGGTTTCGAGAGGAATCATCGTCGTTTTTTTGTGCGAAAATTCCTTAGAAGAGAAGCACATAAAAAAATATTCATTATATAGGTTTTAGGGAGAAGAGTTGGGGTAGATACATATTGTTACATATGTACCATATTCATACAATAATATACACCATTCGTCATAAGATGCAGGTACACATGTTGAAACAGATACTATTATGAAAAAGGTTGTGAATGTATGAGGAAATTTACTCTAATGTTGATGGTGAGTTTATGGTTTATTTTACTTATCTTGTCGGCTTGTGGCAGTGAGGAAGATGCTGCGGGTACGGAGGAATCAGAATCAGATGTGAAAGAGGAGGAAACAAAGAGCGAAGATACTACAGTAGAAACGGACACTACTTCTATTGAAGAAGATGAAACAGCATCGAATACTTCGTCCGAAAATAAAGAGGGGATGATTAACCCTTCTATTAAAGAAAAATCTGGTGGGGAAGTCGACGTTGTGTACACGAATGAGGATCCGCAGTACTCACACGATATGGAAGGTTTTAAGGTTGCTGTGAATCAGTATGATATCGTAAAAGTAACAGGAATGAGTGATGAGTATGCCATTCCCTTTGATGACCAAGCCGATGGATATGTGGTAACAGCAGACGTTACTATACATAATACAAAGGATAAAGCAATGTATTATAACAACATGTACCGTATTCAGCTTAGCAACGAAGTAGATTACATTCAAAGTGATACGAATAGAACCTTTGTGGATGACCAATATCCCTCTTCCGAGAAGGAAAGTGAGCCATCTAAATATGCAGCAGGAGAAAAGGTGTCAGGACTCATTTCCTTTACACTAACAAAGGAAGAGTTTCAAGCTGTAAAGAATGTGAACCCTAAATTCATAATTGAGGGTGGTGTAGCAGATAACAAGCAGTATAGTGGGGCCTTTCAAGAAGACGCGACCTTCGATTTCGCTTATAGTGGGGAGCAGAGTAAAGAAAATGCATCCAATGATGCTTTCTATCCTGATCGAATGACAAATGATAATCTTGCTGACAAGAAAATGATTAGCGATCAGAAAGTAAACGAATCAAAGCAAATAGGTGATGTGAATGTAACGGTGGAGGGAGTGCAATACACAGAAATTATTCCCACAAAAGGAAATGAACAGCGTTTTAGTAATTTTGGAGATAGCGGGATTGTATCTGTTGGAGTTAAAGTTAACCTAGACAACCAGAGTGAACAGACATTAAGTATTTGGAATGTTGGATCGGAACTGACGATAGATGAGGGCAGTGGAATTGCCAATGCTAATTTAATGGCAGAGCCACGTAATCCACGGGAGCTTGAGGCAGGAGAAGAAGGGACGAAATACCACGTGTTTTTGTTTGAGAAGAAAAATTTCGAGACTTTCGAATCTATTGAACTTACGTTTGGTCCGTTTGTTGCTGAGGATGGAAGCGGTATGTTCGAGGAGGGCACAGCCAACTTCTCCTTACCAATGCCTTAATATAGAAAAATGGGCATTAATCCATTCCATGCAAAAGAATAAGATTAGTTATGACAAAACCAGCACCATAAAGGGGGTGCTGGTTTTAATTTAGAAAACTTTTGTTGTCCAGTCTTCACAATTCCAAACGTCTGTGACGACATCCTGGTAAAATTCTGGTTCGTGAGAAATAAGTAGGACACTACCTTTATATTCTTGCAGTGCTCGTTTCAGTTCTGCTTTTGCATCGGCATCCAAGTGGTTTGTCGGTTCATCGAGTACGAGTAAATTGGTTTCTTTATTAATCAATTTGCATAAACGTACTTTAGCTTTTTCTCCACCGCTTAATACTTGAACCTGGCTTTCGATGTGCTTTTGGGTTAAACCACAGCGTGCGAGTGCGGATCGTACTTCGTATTGTGTGAAGTGGCGAAACTCCTCCCATACTTCCTCCATGCAAGTCCTACGGCTATTTTCCTTAAGCTCTTGCTCAAAATAGCCGATATGAAGGTTATCGCCTAATGCTACTTCTCCGGAAATTGGCTGAATCTCGCCAAGAATACTCTTGAGAAGTGTCGTTTTACCAATACCGTTAGCTCCTGACAGGGCAATTTTCTGCCCTCTTTCCATCGATAAATTTAATGGTCTGGATAAAGGCTCATCGTAGCCAATAACGAGATCCTTCGTCTCAAATAGATACTTACCTGGTGTGCGTGCCTGTTTAAAATGGAAGACCGGCTTTGGCTTTTCTGATTCTAATTCTATTTTCTCCATTTTATCCAGCTTTTTCTGACGAGACATCGCCATCTTGCTTGTTGCTGCGTTAGCCTTATTCCTGGCCACGAAGTCCTTCAGTTGAGAAATTTCCTTTTGCTGCTTTTTATACGCTGCTTCCAGCTGCTGCTTTTTCATTTCATACACTCGAACAAATTCATTATAGTCACCAGGATAACGTGTCAGTTGTTGATCCTTCATATGGTAGATGAGATTAACAACGCTGTTCAAAAATGGAATGTCGTGTGAAATTAGAATGAAGGCATTCTCGTATTCTTGCAAGTAGCGCTTAAGCCACTCGATATGCTCTACGTCGAGGTAGTTGGTTGGTTCGTCCAGGAGAAGGATGTCTGGCTTTTCTAAGAGCAGCTTTGCTAATAATACTTTCGTACGCTGCCCGCCACTTAAGTCATGAACATCTCGATCCAGTCCTATTTCATCTAATCCTAAACCCCTGGCGACTTCTTCCACCTTGGCGTCTAGAATGTAAAAATCATTGCTGCTCAATTGATCCTGCAGCTTGCCTGTTTCTTCTAAAAGCTCTTCTAATTCATCAGGCTCGACTTCCCCCATTTTTGCAAATAGGTCATTCATTTCCTGTTCCATATCATATAAATATTGAAATGCTGTTTTTAACACATCTCTCATCGACATTCCCTGTGCTAAATCAGCATGCTGATCCAAATAACCTACACGGACCCGTTTAGACCATTGGATTGTGCCGGCATCAGGCTCCACTTTACCAGTAATGATATTCATAAAAGTGGATTTACCTTCACCGTTTGCGCCAATCAATCCAATGTGTTCGCCCTTTAATAATCGAAAAGAAACGTCATCGAAAATGGCGCGATCTCCGAAGCCGTGACTTAAGTTCTTCACTGTCAGTAAACTCATATCCTAAACACCTTTTCTTTCATTGAGTTATGCTTTTTCATTATAAAGCCATTTATGGAAAAGAGATAGGGCTGAATTGTAAAAAGACAGTTGATTGAAGTGGTAAAATCAGCAAAAACCTATGGCCCTATCCATTTTCTGCATGAGACGGTGTAGATGAAGTGTACACGGATAACAGTTTACTTATACAATCGCTCCAAAATTGGATAAAGGGTCCAAAGACTAATATAGACAGAAATGTACCTAATCCTACCGGCCCTCCAAGCAGCAATGCTGTCAATGTAACGGTGGCGGCAATTAGTGATTGAGAGGCGCTCATTTTTAACCGAAAACGGTGACTTAGAGATAAGAATAATTCATCTACCGGAGCTCGTGTAAAGCCAGTATGAATATAAATGCCGATTCCGAGACTGGCTATGGTCATCCCAGTTAAAAATACTGCCGTTTTCACAAGCAGCGTTGCTTCCTCGAACTGGACGTCCTGTAAGATATATTCGAGCCATAAAGTAAAAGCAGCACTCTCAATAAGAATAGGTATAATGGCTAGCCAATCCGGCTTCTGATTCCTAAGCTTAGCATTCAACACCACAATACCTATTTGAATAAGCGCAAACCAGATGCCAACGGATAAGCCAACTGTTTGACTCATTCCAACGTATAGAGCAGACCAAAATCCTGCCCCAAGTGCTGATTTGACAACAAGAGCTGTGCCGAAGTATGTGATCAGCATCCCCAATACATATATAATACCTCTTCGAATCAACATCTTATCCTCTCCTGACTTGAACCTCTCAGAACGTATCGGTATAGTGTAGAAAAGGAGGTTCGGTTCTATGCAGTTGCAAAAGGTGAAATACTTTATTGAAGTAGCCAAGCAAGGCAGCTTCACGAAAGCAGCGAAGACGTTTTACATATCACAGCCTGCACTCTCTAAACAAATTAAGTTGTTGGAGGATGAACTGGGCTTTTCTTTATTTGTTCGAACCTCCAGGGGATTAACTTTAACAGAGAAGGGGACGGCCCTTTACCAGGATATGGAGCCTCTGTTTCAGCGAATGGAACAATTGTTGTATCAGCACAAGCATCAGGATGTTCTGCGATTCGGGTCTACCCCGTTACTGAGCTCTTATTTTTTGCATCAATACTATCACAAGTTCGAATCTATGCAGTTCCACGTAACCGCTATCGAGGATGATAGTCGTGATCTCATTCCATTGCTGCAAAGAAAAGATATTGATGCTGCTATCGTACAGGATATAGAGTCTGTTCCAGATTTGTATTCCAAAAAATTATTTCAGGATGAATTTGTGGCAGCTGTTCCTACTAATCTTCCTATCGCACAACAAACGGTACTGACTATGGAGGACTGCCTTACCTTCACGCAAATCATCCCACCTGCTTCAGGGTCTCCTCTTCATCAAAGACTTAGAGAAATATACAAAGCCTACCATTTCCAGGGAGATATAGTGGAGACCCATTATCAGGCAATGGTTGGTCTTGTATCGCTCGGTATAGGAGTTGCTTATATCCCAAGAGTAATGGCAGCCCAAATTGATTACAAAGGTGTTGTGTTTATACCAATAGAAGGGTCCCCTTTAACAAGAACAATGTATTTATACGCAACCTCTGCAGCCAAGCTGGCTTATTTATTCAACACCTTTTCTTAATGTACTTATAGTGTAAACGGGTTAGGTGGATAGGTGGTAATACCATTTTGCTATACTACTATAACCTCAGGTTATATCAATGCATTTGAAGACATAATAAAAGGGTGATCCCTGATGGGAACACCCTGTCTGTATATTACTTATTTTCTTTTCCGATCTGTGGTAAAACTGTTCTTGCTACTTTCTCATCTAGTTCTTCATATTCGTAATATTTTATAGTGTCATACAAGTCAGAGCGACTTTGCATATCATCTAACATGTCCTTTTGAGTATCCTTCTCCAATATCTCTGTAAATACTCGTTCGTATGCTTTAGCTGCAACACGCAAGGAGGTGACAGGATAAATAACCATTTCAAACCCAAAGGATTCGAATTCCTGAGCTGTGAAATATGGTGTTTTCCCAAATTCTGTCATGTTAGCGAGCAGTGGTGCAGCAATTTTCTCAGAGGCATATCGAAAATCTTCCTCACTCGTTAATGCTTCCGTAAAAATAGCATCTGCTCCAGCCTCCACATATCCATTCGCCCGTTCTATTGCCTTTTCCATGCCTTCGACTGATTTAGCATCCGTTCGAGCAATGATGACAAGAGAAGGAGCTACTTCTTTTATGGTTTGTATTTTCTGCATCATCTCTTCTGCTTCAATAAGCTTCTTACCGTTTAGGTGGCCGCACTTCTTAGGTAGGTGCTGATCTTCAATTTGAACAGCTGCTACTCCTGCCTCTACCATTTCTCTAGCGGTTCGAGCTACGTTGATAACACCTCCATAGCCGGTGTCAATATCAACAAGCAGAGGGAGGTCAGTTGCTCGAATTAGTTCTTGAGCACGCTCTGCTATTTCATTGGAATAGATCAACCCAAGGTCTGGTAAAGCACGACTGGCTGTATATGCTGCTCCAGAGAGATATAAAGCTTGAAACCCAACATCCTTGGCGATTTTAGCAGACATCCCATCATGTGCCCCTGGTATTTTTAATATTTCCGGCTCTTTCATGAGCTGTCTGAAACGCTCTGCTCGTTCCGGTTGAGTTGATTTTGGTTCGACAAGCCATGTCATAAATTAGCCTCCTCTATAGGTTGATTAAATATGGAATAAATCCATAAATTCATTAACTGGCTTACGAGCAAGATCATTATGATCTTCACATAGCGTGATAATACTTTCCACTTGTCGTATTGGAAAACGAGTTTTTAAGTTATCATGAAACTTATTCAATAGTAACGGAATACCTTCCTCGCGGCGTCTTCTATGGCCGATTGGATATTGTATTTCAACCTGTTCTGTTGAAGTACCATCTGTGAAGAATACTTGAACCGCATTGGCGATCGAACGCTTTTCAGGATCAAGATAGTCCTTACTGTATTGTGTATTTTCTGAGGTCTCCATAACATCACGAAGTCGATCGATTTGCGGATTACGTGCCATCTCATCCTCGTAATGGTCAGCTGTAAGGGATCCATAAAGGAGTCCAATTGCTGTAATATATTGCAGGCAATGGTCACGATCCGCTGGGTTATGAAGAGGACCGGTCTTATCAATAATTCTAATGGCAGATTCGTGTGTAGTAACTACTACTTTTTCAATCTCATCTATGCGGTCCTTCACCTGATCGTGTAAACGAATGGCAGCCTCTGCAGCAGTTTGGGCGTGGAATTCTGCTGGATAGGATATTTTAAATAGAATATTCTCCATCACATAAGAGTCAAAAGGACGAGCAATCTTCAGCTCCTTACCATTGAAGAGTACATCCTGGAATCCCCAGCCTGGAGCAGAAAGTGCTGTTTTATAGCCCATCTCACCTTTCATAGTCATCATAGCTAATCGGACACCTCGACTCGTTGCATCTCCTGCGGCCCAGGATTTACGGGACCCAGTGTTAGGAGCATGACGAT
The DNA here is from genome assembly GCF_042434395.1 of Pontibacillus salicampi. Taxonomy (NCBI): domain Bacteria; kingdom Bacillati; phylum Bacillota; class Bacilli; order Caryophanales; family Bacillaceae; genus Pontibacillus; species Pontibacillus salicampi. The sequence continues at coordinate 131,754 of NZ_JBHLTP010000004.1, forward strand.
AGGTGCGCAGGCTGGAATTATCTACCCAAGCTTGGGATACCGCGTTGACCACGTCTTCTTTAGACCCTCCAAGCATAGCAGTAGCAACCGCTGTAGTAGCAACCTTCACGTAAAGGACATGATCGAGACCTTGGCGATTCAAGCTGTTTTCAAGGGCTAAAACCCCTTGGATTTCATGGGCTTTTACAATATAGTCCAGCACAGTATCCATCGTTAGAGGGCTCTTACCATCAGAAATGCGTGTACGGCTCACATAATCTGCCACAGCTAGAATTCCACCAAGGTTATCAGATGGGTGTCCCCACTCGGCAGCAAGCCATGTGTCATTATAGTCTAACCAACGAATCATACAGCCAATGTTGAAGGCACCATGAACAGGATCGAGCTCGTGAGATGTTCCTGGAACTTTTACGCCATTTGGGACAACTGTACCTGGCACAATGGGTCCAAGATGCTTCGTACACTCTGGATAACGAAGTGCCAATAATCCACATCCAATAGTATCCATTAATACATATCGTGCTGTTTCCAATGCTTCACTGCTAGTTATATTGCCATAAACTGCATAATCTGCAATCTGTTCTAATACTTGATCAGTTGATTTAGCTTCATTTACTTTCACGTCTGCCATTGGTATCTCCACCTCTTTGTATAATATATGTACTTACAAACCGGCCAGCGGAACCCGACCGGCGTTTCCTAATAGAATAATATACTGTAACTGTGAGCTTATGCTCGCTCCAGGGCCTACCTCCTCGGGTCATAAGTCCAACCTCGCTGTGGCAAAGAACGCCACGTCGAGGGTTGACTTATGCCGGTCGGAGGTGAACAAGGCCCTTCCGCTTTTCGTTTATGTCCAGCTCCAGGGCCTACCTCCTCGGGTCATAAGTCCAACCTCGCTGTGGCAAAGAACGCCACGTCGAGGGTTGACTTATGCCGGTCGGAGGTGAACAAGGCCCTTCCGCTTTTCGTTACGGATGTAAGTTTCTTGGGCCGGTGTAGTGGACTCTTGGTCTGAATAGTTTGTTGTTTGCGTGTTGTTCAGAGATATGGGCGCATAGGCCGACTGTTCTGGCTGCATAGAATATTGGTGTATATAAGTCAATGGGGATATCTAATAGATAATATACTGGTGCTGCATAGTAGTCCAGGTTCGGATACAATCCTTTTTCTTCTCGCATCAGTTCTTCGCCTGCGTCGCACATTTCATATAAATCCATACGTCCTTTTTCTTCGGCAAGCTCACGAAGTGCTTCTTTCATTAAGGCTGCTCGTGGGTCCATTTTCTTCATATATACGCGATGTCCAAAGCCCATTATCTTTTCTTTATTGCGTAGCTTTTCGTATAAGAGGTTTCGGAAGCCGTCAATTGTTTTTCCTTCCAGGAGCATGTACATAACGGCTTCATTAGCTCCCCCATGAAGGTTTCCTTTTAGAGATGCGACGGCTCCAGTTAAAGAACCATAGATATCTGAATTAGTGGAAGCTATGACTCTAGCAGTAAATGTAGAGTTTGGCATTTCATGCTCGCTATATACCATTAAAGATTGGTCGAAGTAAGCTGCTTCCTTCTCGGTCGGTTCTTTGCCAGTAATCATATAGAGGAAGTTTGCGCTGTAAGGCAGCTCTTGTTTTGGAGCTACAGGTTGTTTATGGTGTAGAATGTGATAGCTGTTGGCAACGATGTTTGGGATTTTTGCAAGTAAACGGATGGCTTTATGCTTAGTTTGCTCCTCTTCTCGCTCATTTAAGTCAGTGTCATGACCAGCGAGAGCAGAAATGCCTGTTCGCAGGGCATCCATTGGATGTGTTTGTTCAGGGAGCAGCTCAAATAGGTTGAAAAAATTCTCTGGAAGGCTATATTCTCGTTTTAATTCTTCTTCTAAGGAAGCTTTCTCAGAATTAGTTGGCAATTCCCCTCTGAGAAGAAGGTGAACTAGGTCTAAGTATTGTTTGTTTTCTGCTAATTCGATTAATTCGTATCCTCTAATGACGATTTCTTCTGCATCCACATCTAAATAGGAAATATTCGTTTCTGTTGCAATGATTCCATCTAATCCGGGTTTATAAACGGTTTGTTCTGCCATAATGTCCCTCCTAATACTAGTAAAAAAATCTAGGAAACGCTTACAAAATAGCTGGCTTTTTGTCGGAATTTTTTGTCATGATGCAACTCTATTATCGGTAAAATCATAGATTGTGTCAACGCTTACTTCATAGACATAGAATGACACTATTTTGAGGAAGTTATTGAATATAAGGGTAGGGGGAGAGATGGGATGGAAGCTCGTCCCATGATACAATAGGGAAAAAGAGGAAGGAGACTGGCAGTAATGCATGAAGAAATATATCCGTATCTATCTAGTATTGAACAGCAATATAACGTCAAAATTGTCTATGCCTGTGAAGTGGGCAGCAGAGCCTACGGGCTGGCTTCCTCCAAAAGCGATTATGATATTCGTTTCATATATGTTCCCCATCCAGAATGGTATTTATCGATAGATGAACAGAAGGATGTTATTGAAAAGCAAATTCACCCTTCCCTCGATTTACATGGGTGGGAAATTAGGAAGGCTTTAAGATTGTTTCGTAAATCAAACCCTTCTCTATTAGAATGGCTGCATTCACCGGTTAAGTATCGGAAAGGCGAATGGTTCACAGGTCCTCTGTTGGATTTGCTGCCTGAAATGATGTCTCCAGTATCAGTGCTGTACCATTATATGAATATGGCGAGACGTAACGCTAAGAAAGCTCGAGCCAAAGGAGATGCTATCGCCTTGAAAGAGATGCTGCTCATTTTGCGTCCTTTATTGATGTGTCTTTGGATTAAACAATATGAGACATTTCCCGCACTGAACTATGAGGATTTGTTAGGAAAGCTCAATTTACCGACAAATGTCCATTTAAGTCTTGAAAGAATTAGGGAATTAAAGATTAACGGTGCTTCAAAGGAAGCAGTACCAAATCAGGAGCGTCTGTTTCGATACATAGAGGATCAGTTAGAGGAAATAGAGGAGTATATTGCTCAGCTTTCCTATACAAGGACTGCTTCAACCGAGAAATTAAATACTATTTTCAGAGAGACTCTGTATCATAAATGGGGAGCTTTTTTTGATTAGTGTACAAGGAACTTATTATGGATACTACTGGAAAAGCTTCACCTCACAATAATCATCTCGAAAATAAGCCTTCTACTATCTAGTGAATGTTTATAGCAGAATGAAAAAATGAAAATAGGTACTTTACCTTTACGTAACGTTAACCCTTATGCTTTTATTAGAAGGCTCTGCTATAGACTTATGTTGTTGTTAGGTTGATCTATATAAGGAGATAGTGGAAGACTTGGTTTCGAGATAGTATTTAGAAATGGGTCCTAGTTATATTAGGAGAATGGCCCAGCCATTTTCGCTGCCTTCCTAAATGGGTGGAACATATATGGGGTGAGATAACAGTTTTCCTCAGCTATATCAGAGCAGAGCCTATTAGAAAGGGAGGGGATTGTATGAAAATGAAAGAAGCAGCTAAGCAATTAAATACGACACCTAGAACTATTAGATTCTATGAGGAAAAGGGATTACTGACGCTAGAGAAGGGTGCTAACGATTATCGATATTTTAAGGAAGAAGATTTGTGGAGGCTTCAAACTATTCTTTCCTTAAGAGAGCTTGGTATGGGAACGGACAGGATTAAAGAAGCCCTGACTGAAGCATCGCCCATTCATACATACTTAAACATGCAGCGTTCAGCTCTCTATGGAGAGTGGCTCCAGCTGAAGGACACCATTCATACCATTGAGACTATGCTTCAAAAGGAAGAAGCGCAATTGTCAGAGGAGGATCTATTCTACTTAGCAAATCGTTTGAAGGGTAGAAAGGAATTACGGGACAAGTGGGAGGATGAGTGGAATTTCAACGAACAAGCTAAGAAGTATGACCTTATGATAAAGACAACAGGCTATCGCTTTAATGTCCATGAAGGGTACGACGAAGCTTTGGAGAGAGTGAAGGTATTAGCGGATGTTTCTGAAACTTGTGTTGGATTGGATATTGGCATTGGAACTGGAAATCTTGCCGAAAAATTTATTCATCAAGGGAATAAAATGATAGGGGTAGATCAGTCAGAAGAAATGCTTAAGGTGTGCAAGGAAAAGCATTCAGAAATTGATTTGCGTCATGGCCATTTTCTAGCCTTGCCGGTGATGGATAAAGGGGTTGATTTCATTGTGTCTAGTTATGCACTCCACCATCTTCCGGACGAAAAGAAAATAACAGCCTTTCAAGAAATGGAAAGAGTGTTAAAGCCAGGTGGAATAATAGTTATCGCTGATTTGATGTTTACAGATCAAAAGGAACGGGAGAAAACACTAGCGGATTTTGCTAAGGAAGGGAATCAGGAAGCCATAGCTGCAATAGAGGATGAATATTATGGCAATCGCCGTGTATTGGTAGAATGGCTGGAAGTAAATGGGTTCAGTGTGAGAACTGAGAAAATAAATCGTATTTTACACGTGCTTAAGATACAGAAAAGTATATAATGGAGTAGGGACCAAAACCTCACAGAGAGTTTTGGCCCCTTTTTTATAAAAATGTTACAACCTTTCATGAAATTGTTTTATTTGTAAACTAATTGAGAAAAGGGGATAGCATATTTTTGTCGAATATAAGGTGAAGGGATAAGTCTTTATATTTATGAAATAAAAAAGGATAAAATAGACAAAACAAGCGAGGGTGAATACGGTGATAAATCTTGCAACATCAGAAAAAGTGCTCGATGGATTGTCGGTAGGTGTATTGGCAATAGATTTAGAATACCGTGTGACAACAATTAATGACGCAGCAATAGAGTTACTACAGGTTAGAAAAGAGGATATTATGGGGAGAAGTGTTTATGAGACATTCTCCGACGCTCCAGAAGATGTAAGGTATGTAGAACGAACCATAGATACTCAAGAGGAAATATATTTAGAGGCAATTCCTTATATGTGGGGAGGGTATCATAAATACTTTTCCATAAGGACAAAGCTTCTTCGTGAGAGAAATGATGTTATTGGTGCAATGGTAGAGTTCTATGATGTGACGAAGGCAGAAGAACAGCACAAGGAACTTATTAATCGTATGGAGGATATGGCTGTAAACGTCATCCCGCTTACAAACTCCATCGCATTATTACCCTTACAGCCAATCATAGATGAAGTAGAATTCCATTATATACTGGATAAAGGAATTAAGAATGTTGCTAGAATGAAGGTAAATAACCTGATTATTGATTTCTCTAGTATAGCAACAGTGGATTACGCCTTTATTGATAAAGTGAAAACCTTTATCAAATCATTAGAGCTGTTAGGCATAAAGGTTAGAATTTCCGGTGTTCGCCCGATTGTAGCTTTAGAATGGCAGAAACGGAGTGAGCCTCTTCCACATACAGAGTTTTTTCCAAGCTTACAAGCAGCTTTAAATAGATTAATTCCAGAAATACAGTAAAAAGTACAGTAGCTCATACTGTACTTTTTACTTTTGCTGCAGCAATTCCAATATTGTCTTCTGTGGTCCTTCAACAAAGACAGTCAGCCATTTTTCTTGTTCAATCCAATAGGGGCCCTCTAAAGGAGTGATTCCCGTTCTTTGTAATTCCTCCTGCAGATTTTCTATTTCAAAACAGAAATGAACGTTTGGATTTACTAGTTGTGATGAATGTTTTATCAATTCGATTCGAGTATTTTGTTTTTTTAGAAAAGTAATTTCCTCCCCTTGGAAGAATAGTTCCTTTTCTATTTGAAATCCGAAATTTTGTGTAAAGTAACGAATGGACTGAGGCAGATGACGAACCTCATAACCAATATGATGCAATTTCATTCTTCGCTATTCCTCTTAAATAGCAGGTTTACATCACCGAATTCATGCCATAGGTAGCCCTTCTTAATCGCTTCCTGATAGGTTTGGAGTAACCTTTCTTGTGGGATAAAAGCACTCAGCATATCCAAATGACTTGCTTCTGGTTCATGGAATCCAGTTAATAAGCCGTCTGTTACGTATAATGGGGTGTTCCCATCAATATGCAAATCAGTAACTCCACTTGCCTTTTGAATCCCACCATTCGGCAGAGCAGCGGTCTCTAGCGCTCGAACTACTGTTGTTCCCACCGCAACGACCTTCCTCCCTTTAGCCTTCGTTTCTTGTATTACCTCCGCAGTAGTAGCTGGTACTTCAAATATTTCCGGATGCCCCTTTGGTGTCGGCCAATGATTGTTCTCGTAGTAGCTTAATCCTGTATGCAGGGTAATGAAGGCTGTGTTGATCCCTTGGGCTTTAAGTGAACGTAATAATCGCCAGGAAAAGGCTCTTCCAGCAGAGGGCATTTCTACAGATCCTGGGACAGAGGCGAAAACCGTTTGGAACATATCTAGTGGCCAGTTCTCCTCCATGTACTCGTATTGAACAGGGGAGCCATGCTGTAAAACAAAATCGATAAATTCTCCTTCAGGTAAAGAAAAAGCTACTCTCATAAGTGGTGCTTCAGCCCCTTGCCCCAGCACCTTTATTTCCACCCCATTTGGAAGCTTTATTGGGGAGTTAACTTGGACGGCATTTCCAATAATTAAAGCGTCCCATTCCAAAGGGGAAACCATTCGTGATAGTCTTATTTCCACCTTCTGTTTATATTGCTTCCCATATAATACCGGAGGAATGGTCCGGCTATTGTTCAAGACTAGTAAATCTCCTTCTTCCAGCCATTGTGTTAGGTTACGAAAATGGCTATGATAGGAATCTCTATCCGGTTTTGTTACCATCATCTTAACATCATCTCGCTGTTTGCCCCGATATTCAGCAGGCAAGGAAGCATTTAACGAATCCGGTATTTGAAAGGATTGATGGGCTGTACTCATGTGTTGTCACCTCCGATATGCTGTGCTTCATGTCTAGAACCATTTGCCTCCTTTGATGCATCTGATGCTAAATAAAGAAAAACGTAGGTTATATCTTCCGGTTTCGCTAGCTCATAATCACAATCAGGTACAGCGATATGATGCATTTCTGTATCCATTTCTCCTGGATCCACTAAATGAATGGAGATATTGGTATCTGACAATTCGTCAGCCCACACAGCGGTCAACCCCTCCAAACCAAACTTGGAAACACTATAGGCTCCCCATTCAGCTAATCCTGTCTTACCAACCTCAGAGGTTACATTAATAATCGTTCCTTTATTTCTGGCAAGCATACCAGGTAATGCCCTTTTCGTCATAAGAAACGCGCTGGACGTATTGGTTCGTACAACCTCTTCAAAGGACTCTTGTGGGTAATCCATTAACAGTGTTGGACCGGGGCCAAAGGAAGAGGCGTTATTGATAACAACATCTACACGTCCAAAATGGTTCTCCACTACAGAAATAAAACGATCTACATCCGTTCCATTAGCAGCGTCGGCCTGAACTGTGACAATCTCCGTTCCCATTCTTTGCACTTCTTCTTTTATTTCTTGCAAATGCTCCTTGCCTCTTGCACAGATACCAAGGTTATATCCCTCTTGTGCGAATGCAAAAGTCAACGCTCTACCAAGACCTTTCGTTGCACCTGTAATAATAGCTGTTTTTCGTTGATTCATTATAAAATGCTCCTTTCGAGTTGTTGTTTTCGATATAGCATTATTGTAGGATACAGGTGATTATCTAACATCAGGGAAGAGGCTGAACTTCTCTTACGAAGATGGAAGGATAGTAGGCTACGACTTTCGGTGTAGTCTAAGCTTAGCAGCTGTACACTCCATTAGGAGGTGAAAATGGGGGTTCCCTCTGTGCAGTAGCATACCGGATGTTAATTGGGTAACACTAATCTATAGCCTAAATATCGCTGATAAGGAGTTGAATTACACATGGCAACTAACAATCAAATTGCTGCTGAGGTTTTGGAAGCAGTTGGTGGAGAAGAGAATATTCAATCCATAGCACATTGTGCAACAAGGCTTCGTATTATGGTCCACGATCAAGAGAAGGTGGACATTGATACAATAGAAGGCATCGAGAAAGTGAAGGGAGCTTTCTTCAACTCTGGTCAATTTCAAGTTATTTTTGGGACAGGAACGGTCAATCGTATTTACGAGGAAATCAACAAACTAGGTGTAGAAGGCTCTACTAAAGCAGAGGTGAAGGAAGAAGGAGCACAACAAGGGAACAAGTTCCAACGGGCGGTACGGACGTTTGGGGACGTTTTCGTTCCAATAATACCGGCTCTAGTAGCGACAGGGCTGTTTATGGGACTTCGAGGTCTTGTGCTGCAGGAACAGGTACTAGCTCTCTTCGGATTAGCACCAGAAGATATTTCCGATAACTTTATCTTGTTTACTCAAGTTTTAACAGATACGGCATTTATTTTCCTGCCTGCCTTGGTGGCATGGTCGACTTTTCGTGTTTTTGGTGGAAGTGCTATTATAGGGCTTGTATTAGGATTAATGCTCGTTACACCAGCATTACCGAATGCATGGGAAGTAGCAGCAGGAAATGCAGAGGCACTTGAATTTCTTGGTTTTATTCCTGTTCTTGGCTATCAGGGTTCTGTGCTGCCCGCTTTTATCGCAGGGATGGTAGGAGCCAAGCTAGAAAAAATGATACGAAAAAGAGTACCGGAATCATTAGATTTAATTGTGACCCCTTTTTTAACATTACTTATTATGATTACGCTTGCATTGTTTGTTATTGGACCTATTTTTCACATTGTCGAAGAGGGAATATTGTCTGGAACGAAAGCAATACTAGGGCTGCCGTTTGGAATTAGCGGACTCATCATTGGATTTGTTCATCAAATCATTGTGATAACAGGAGTGCATCATATATTTAATTTGTTTGAGATCCAGTTGCTGGAGAGTCAAAATGCCAACCCGTTTAACCCAATCATATCAGCTTCTATTGCGGCACAAGGAGGGGCGGCGCTGGCAGTAGGATTAAAGTCATCATCAAAGAATATGAAGGCTCTAGCATTACCTTCTTCCCTGTCTGCTTTTCTTGGTATAACAGAACCAGCGATATTTGGTGTGAACCTACGCTATTTCCGGCCATTTATCATGGGGTTAATAGGTGGCGCAGCAGGTGGTTTCCTAGCCTCCTTATTTCAGCTGGAAGCAACAGGTATGGCAATCACGGTAATCCCTGGTATTTTACTATTCCTAAATGAACAGTTATTGCTTTACTTGTTAGTGAATATTGTCTCTATTGCGGTTGCCTTCGGATTAACCTGGACTTTTGGCTACACAGATAAAATGCTTGAGGATAAATAACTTAAAAAGCTGGAGGAGAATAGCTGGTTCTCTTTCAGCTTTATTTAATCTCGGTTATGAGGATTCCTGTTCTGAGCTTCCGCACTTAAAGAATATACATATAAATAATCAGAAAATTTAGGTAATATCACTATTTCCAGTTCTTTTTCGTTGGCATAGTCTATAAGAATATAGTAAGCTCAATTTATAATTGAGCTTGTAATGTGGATTACAGTAATTTCTACACGTCATCTGTATGATAAAGGTATCATTAAAGAAACTACTTGCTATCTTTAATGAAGGAGGGTACAAAAGATGACCGAAAAGGTGGATATTACCGACCAAGTGTATGGAAAGCTGAATGGAGAAGACTTACTTCTCTATTTTAAGCAGTTTCGTATTGGGGAAGTTACTTTTGTAAACCAAAAGAAGGAATATGTCCTAGTACCTGGATATACCACAGAAAACCATCGCATATATAAAATCCAGCCAAAGGCGGAACCAGTTACCCAATTTGTGGAGGGCTGTGACCTTGGATGGTGCTGACACGATATATGGATTGAGCCCGATACAGTTTGGCCTCTGTCAAACGTCTGGGCGCAATCCATCCTTTTTTTCTCCCAGTCCCTTTCGCTTCCTAATGGGAGGAATAAAAAATAATAAATATGAACAAGGAGTCTTTGCAGTGAATACTCTACACCACGGATTTTGGACGTATGTTGTACTAAGAAATCGAAAAGAAGCGGTTAAATACGCAATGGTCGGCAGTATTTTTCCTGATATCGTTTACTACATTATGTTTTTGTATATATTAATTTTTGGAGATATCCTAACAGCCGATGCAGTTAATACTATAGGATGGACAGGTGTAATCCATGATATGGCTCATGCATTATTTGCTCATCCTGTTGTGGAAGTGCTCCGTCAGGCTGGACATTCTATCGCTGTTTGGGCAATAGTCTATTGTTTCGTGGCGTATTATAAAGGGTGGAGGATAAATCGTTGGACAGGCTTCCTATATGGATGGCTTGGCCACATCGTCATTGATTTATTAACCCATGTAGAAGATGCGATACCACTCTTCTATCCATTTAGTGACCTTATTATACGAGGACCTATCTCGTATTGGAATCCCACCTATCACGGCGATGTTTTCTCTTTTATTAACGGTATTCTCATTATCGTGGCAATTATTTGGCTGATTATACAAAAAGTGAACGCTCGTAGCAAGCGCTCACTCTAATACACTATCAGACCTTGTTTTGTTTGTATGGCCTAATCGTTCTATAAAATCTGATTTCTCAAAGAAGAATTGAATGATTGGGCCTAAGAATAAAGCAGTAATCAGAGTTCCCACTCCGACAACCTCCCAGCCGCCTAGTAAGAAGCCTAACAGCGCCAGACCGCCTTCAAAGAGGATTCGAACAAATCGTTTAGATTGGTTTGTTCTTTGGTTGACAACGACCATGAAGTGGTCCACTGGAATATGAGGAAATGGGGAGCGTAAATAAACAGCAATACCAAGTCCAAGTAAAAATACTCCTAGACTGAAAACACTCCACTGCGCCCAAATAAGTTCAAGCTTTTCTTCGCCTAAAATGGTATAAAGCCATACATTTAAGCTCAATCCCCGTAACAAAATCGGAAGAATAGATTCAAACCGAGGCCTTTTTCCTTCAATCTTGGCATTGATTAATACAAGGGCAATGAACCCTGCGATAAGAAAATACCCTACTTTAATGTTAAATCGTTCAGAAAGACCAAACGCTACTGTATCACCGGGAGCAACCCCGACTCCTGATTTAAACAAAAGGGCAAGTCCCAGACTGGAAATGATAATTCCGAATAAATACAGCACAAACTGGAATTTCTTTCGTTTGTTACCTAAGTAATGATCATATATTTGTTGGATTTTTTGCATGCTGTAACTCCTTTTTACCAAAACCTATTTTTATTACTTGTCTGGAAGGGTATAGGTAATAGTATATTGGATATCTGCTAGACAATCCTAAATACAGGATATAGAAAATTGTTAAAAAGATAAACCTAAATGCAACACTGACACATATTATAACCAATCATGCCACTATTTAGATAGAGGATTTACAAAATTATTAAAAATAACAGGAATGCCCTTACATTTAGACGAAGTAGTATATAGGTATCCAATTATAGACAAATTTGGGAGGGGGAAAGTGCATGGGACCAAGAAATATAGAACTTGTTGAAAAAGCGAAGCTATTTACTCAAGACAAGCTTTCCTTTTGTACGTATGTCTGTTTAACAGGTTCATCCGCGAGGGAGGAAGCAGATGAATTTAGTGACATTGACATTATTGGTTTCACGGGTCGAGAACAGTTTCTAGGAGAGCATGATTTATATTTCCAAGGGGATATCGTTCAAGTTGAAGTGAAATCCATATTGGAATTTCCGAACAAGTCACTCTTTTCCTACAATCCATGGCATTTTAAATACTTAACGGAATCCATTATATTAAAAGATAACAATGGGGAGTTAAGTAAACTTCAGGGATGGGCAAAGTCCTATTATGCTTCTATACAAGGACAGCGTGACGTCATACACGATGTAGAGAACATAGTTAATGGAAGAAAGTATTATGCACAAGATCAATTAGAAAAGAGGGAGCTCTTTGAAGCAACTCATGCTGCAATGGGTGCATGGGCAGAAGCGGCGCTCTTATATCAATTTTTAAAGTATCACACCAATTCCTCTGACGCTGTCATTCCGAATATAGAGAATCTCGCAATTATGAATGAATTAAGAAGGTCTGTACCGTTTACCGTACAGTCTCCTGTTGATATAGATCGCATTCGAGGTACATTGAGTGACCTGCGTGCTTATCTGCGAGACCATGGCTTTGAACATATACCTGGAATTTCAACAATACAGGAAGACCTGGAAGCCCAAAAGACAGAACGATTGGTTCGTAAGGAACAGTGGTTTAATTTGCATTGGCATTGTTATAGCGAAGCATTTCTCATCATTTTACGAGCTTCCCAGCAGGAGTCATTCACTGAATATTTTCAACAGCTGCCGTCATCTCTTCAACAGGGTCTGAATCGTCTCGGATTCATAACATTATCTACTGAAGCCATACACACTTTGATACATGTAACAGATACACTGATGGAGCTATCCAGGGAAACTATAACTAGCGAACAAATTTAATCATATATAAGTTTAAAATCCTGGCTGCAAATAGCATGCTAGGATTTTTTTCTGGGAATGTATCCTCCTCCCCTTATACCTGTTTGATGAAAGGAAGGTAGGGGAAGGGTAAGTAAGATGGAGTTTTTACTACAAAAAGGAGAAATCGAATGAGACCATCCTACCAAATATTAATCCTATCTATATTAGTTACCAGCATATTTGTGCTTGTAATCGTTCCGCTTAGCTTCGTTCTACAAATGGTATTCACAGCTATCTACACCATCTTTATCTTATTCGTGTCCTTTTATATTATTCTAGAAAGAAGATCCTCCACGAATACGATGCTTTGGGTGTTTTTTATTTGGTTTATCCCTGTATTCGGGTATCTCTTCTATATTTATTCTGGACAGCTTACGAGAAAAGGTATCCTATTTAAGGAGAAGAAGGAAAAGGCAACTAAAGTTTTTGAAGAGGAGGAGCCGATTGATTACGCATCTGAGGATTTGCCGCTTCTACACCAGCAAAGGAAAATATATAACTTGATACAATCATACGCAGATACTCCCTTGAGAATGAATAATGAAGTGAGTGTGCTTACTAATGGGCATGAGGCATTTCCGAGAATAAAAGAGGAGCTGAAGGAAGCCAAAAACTTTATTCACATGGAATACTATTTATTCAACTCTGATCAAACAGGGGAAAGTATTATGGACATCCTCGTAGCAAAAGCTCAGGAGGGAGTAACTGTACGATTACTGTATGATTCAGCAGGCAGTTTGAAGTTGAAGAATAAAGATATAAAACGTATGAAGCAGGCAGGGGTGGAAGTACACGCCTTTCTTCCGATATGGAGTGGTTTCTTCACTCAAACCTTTAATTTCCGTAATCACCGCAAAATCATTGTCATAGATAATAGGATTGCCTTTGTAGGCGGCATGAACGTAGGCGATGAATATCGAGGTATTTCCAATGAGTTCCCTAACTGGCGTGACACTCATACAATTATAAAAGGAAAGGCAATTAAAGAATTACACTTGATATTTCTTGTTGATTGGTGGTATATAACCAATCGATATTTGATAGATGAATATAGTTCAGCAGAGATGGCCATTCCAGATGGATGGAATACACAGCTGCAGGTAGTACCAAGCGGCCCTCATAATGAACGCCAAATTATGAGGGATGTGTACACTATGCTTATTCATACTGCCGAGGAAAGTGTCCAAATAGCAACGCCCTATTTTGTTCCCTCCAGCGAAATTCACGCTGCCTTACGTATTGCTGCACAGCGCGGAGTGAAAGTGTCTATTATGGTACCTAAACGTTCGGATAGCTGGCTAACTTATTATGCGAGTCATTCCTACTTTCCAGAGTTATTGCAAGACGGGATAAATATCTATTTATACGAACCAGGCTTTATGCACCATAAAATTGTTCTCATTGATCAACATACAGCATCGGTGGGGACAGCTAATATGGACCTGCGAAGCTTTTATTTAAACTTTGAGGTCAATACCATTCTTTATGAAGGAGAGCCGGTGGAGAAGCTTGTTGCGAATTATGAAGAGGATTTACAGTTTTCCATGAAAGTTCAGCTGGAATCCTTTGAACGAAGATCCAACTATAAGAAAGTGAAGGAATCATTTGCACGTCTTTTTTCCCCGTTATTATAGGAAGAACAGTATAGAATCCTGTCACATTTTAGGTGGCAGGATTCTTTATGCTATCTAATAATAACAATACATGTTAAATTAGAACCATTAATTTACATATTAGAGAAAAATGCTCACCGATTTGATAGAATAGAAGATAAAGCAAGGGGCTGAAATAGTGGTTGAACTAGTTGCATTTACAGAAGAAGATATAGACACTCTTATCCAATGGATTCCTTCCGAACCGTTTTTATACCAATGGGGGGGACATTCCTTCACTTATCCACTAACCTATGAGCAGCTAGAGCAGTATGTGGAAGGTGCCAACCAGGAAGGCGCTGTCAAATACATATATAAAGCTTTAGATTCTTCCACTGGGGATGTAATGGGGCATGTTTCCATTGCGAGAGTTGATTGGATTAATGAATCGGGCCGAATAGGCAGGGTATTAATTGGAGATAAACGATACTTAGGAAAAGGCTATGGTCAGGATATCGTAAAACAGGCAACAAGAATTGCTTTTGAAGAGCTAGGTTTACATCGGGTCAGCTTGGGCGTATTTAATTTCAATGTTTCCGCCAAGAAAGCTTATGAGAAGGTAGGCTTTGTTCAAGAAGGCACTTTAAGGGATGCGAGAAAGTTCGGTGAGGAATACTGGACGTTAATTGAAATGAGTATGCTGCGCGAAGAATGGGAACAGGTATCAACATAAAAGGAGCGACAAACATGATTATTTCCTATAAACCTCTAGTCATGTCAGAGGATACGCTGGATACTATTGTGCCGATTTATTTACAAGCACACGATAAAGAAGATCAAGAGGTAAGGTCCCGTTTTAAAAAACATGCCAGCTATCCGGGTTATATTGGCATGGTAGCCGTCTGCGAAAGGGAAGTGGTGGGGTTTGCCTATGGATATACCTCATTAGCAGGACAGTTTTACAATGAGAGGCTGAAGATGCTAATGAAGGAGGAAGAAGTCAGTACTTGGATGGAGAACTGCTTCGAGTTTGTAGAATTAGCTGTTCATCCGTCATTCCAAGGCCATGGAATTGGTTCTACCTTAGAAAAGCGGTTGCTGGATGAATCAAGGCACCATACGTCTATTCTAACAACTGGTGCTGTTAACCAAAAAGCCAGAAAGCTCTATAGTCAGCTAGGCTGGGAGGAAGTAAGAGAAGGGTATATTATCCCAAATGGAGAAGAAATGGTTATCATGGCCAAACACATCAACCTTCCGATACAGTAGTAATCGATTGGGGTTCAACGAATGCAATGTCAGCTTATAGATAGAAAAGTTTATCAATGGTTTCTGGCATATTCAAACAAATGCAAGCAATGGTAGGTCTCCATTGACCATTTTACGTAGGAGCAGGTGCTCCTAAAGAAGCTCCCAATCCTATAAATGGAGAGGGGGCATTTTTTCGCCCGTGTGTATTGTGATATTGGTTCATCTCCTACTTTTCCGTAAGACTCGAAATCCGGGGGCCCCTGCACCTCTATCATGAACAACTCTTTCTGGAATTCGCTCTCGGTCAAAGTGGCTGATTTTTTCTAGAAAGTCATAGTTCTCTACCGTAGTCGGACCTCTACTCCCTACCGTTCTAGTGTTCTGATTGTCTGTTACGGGATGCCGCTGCCGATTTGTCATACTTTCATTAATAGGACGGTCCTTATTCACTTTCCATTTATCTTCCATAACAATCCCTCCTTACTGGATACTCTGTGAATTATCCCCAGAAGAGGTTAGGATATTCAGAATAGAAATGGAGAAATATGAGTACAAGTTGTTGAAACATTTCAAAAAAGGGAATCGTACAATAAAGAAATAATATGGTATATAAAGGTGGTGAGCTTATGTTTATTATATTGGGTATTGTCATTACTCTATGGGGGCTTGGCATTTTATACTCTGTTTTCTTTAAAATGAAAAAGAAGGATTATAGCAATAAGACAGATTCGTCGGAAGTGTTTGAGGAAATCGGCGCTATGTTCTACTTATTGAAGATTTTTCCATGGCCTGTTGTCAAAGCGGTAATCATAGTGATAGGTTTTTCGTTTGTTATATCTGGTATTATTATTTTAATAGTCAGTTAGAATAGCCCAATAAGTATTATAAAGCCTAGGAGGAGAAGGATGGTAGCAAAAGGTATAGAATGGAACGACAATCATGCAGACATCTTTCCTAAAAATAGTCAGGCGATGGTTCCTAATCGTAATGATTTAGCACAAATATGGGGGGGATGTAATGCCCTATCAACGGAACCAAACGCTTACAGGAATGAATATGGACGGAGGGGCTGGTTAATCGAAGGCATAATCCAGTCCCTTCCTTATGCCAATATCATGGCGCAGGAGTTCCTCATATAGTATCTACTATACATAATGATCACACCTCAGAATGGCGTAATTCAGATATCTGATTTACGCTTTTTTTGTTGTGCAGTTTGGAGAAAACAAAAAAATGACAAAAGGTGAAACTTTTTAGTTGGATTTCTCTTCTAACGAATGGAGTACAAACAAGGGGGAAAGAGGATGAAGGTGACAAAGGAGGTAAGAAAAGCTCAGAAAGGGCAGGCAACTGCGTTTGAAAAGCTTATTCGAGAGCATCAGTTGATCATGTATCGAGTGGCGAAGACTAAGCTTTTTAAAGAGGAAGACTGTGCTGATGCTATACAAGAAGCAATACTTAAAGCGTTTCGTTCCATTGAATCGTTACGTGAACCTAAATATTTTAAAACATGGCTACTTCGTATTGTGATGAACGAATGCTATGCAATCCTGAGAAAGAAGCAAAAGATAATCGATATAGATACATATCATGAGCCATACACGGAAGAGCAGGGATTTAAAGAAGTGGAAGTCAAAGATATGCTGGAACAGCTATCACCAGAATATTCCGAAGTGTTGAAACTTTACTATCTGGACGATTTAACGATGAAGGATATAGCAATTATATTAGATGTCTCTGAGAACACCGTGAAAACAAGGGTGAGAAGGGCAAGACAACAAGCACATTCAATTATAAGTAAGGGAGAGGAGGATGCAGGATGGAACAGTGGGAAAAAATCTTAAAGAAACAAACCAATGAGGAACTCCCTAAGGAGGTAGAAGAAAAAATAGATTCTACTCTATCATCCCTTACCAGCAAAAAGCCTCGCCGTGCTTGGAAGTATGGAATTTCGGTTGCAGCAGTATTATTAGCCTTTATGGTAGGAACAGCCTCCTTATCTCCGACTATAGCCCAATCTATTAAAACCATCCCAATGGTCGAATCCGTCATGAAATTGGTAGGTAGTATTACGGAAAAAGAAGCTGCAAAACAAAACTTAACAGTATCCATTGGAGAGGAGGTAGCCATAGATGGAAAAACGATTACCTTTACAGAATCCTTTTATGATGGTACAGAAGTGCATATAAGCTATGTAGTATCTGGAGTAACGGATCAATCCAAAGGGATCTTTTCTGACGATCTATCTTTTGAGGTGAATGGTGAGGAAATAACAAACTATGGCTATGGAGTAGGAGGTTCGAGAATGGATGAAACGACCGAGGCCGGGACGATATCGATTACCATCAATAATCTGCCTGAATCCTTTACCCTCGCCATAAAGCATAAGGAAGATGATTGGCAGGTGAGTATTCCAGTAGAGAAGAAGGGGGAGGAAACGTTTGTACCTATACATCAAGAGGCTGCCTATAAGGAGCTTACCATGAATATTACAAGTGTTTCCTTTACCCCAACTACAACAAGGCTTCAGTACAATCTCGTTTATCCTGAGCAAACGAATATTATAACGAATGAAAAACAAATGCTATTACAGGTGGAAGATGAACAAGGCAGAGTGCTCCGACACAGTGGCGCAAGCGGAAGCGGGTACGGACTCTCCAATGGATTACAATCTACCACAGAGAAGGTAAATCTGGAACGAATTGATGGGGAGACACCTAAAACACTTACCATTAAACCGTATATAATGGATTTTCAGTCAAATCAAAATAAGGCCGTAGAGAACAGTGAAGCTGTATGGAAAGGAGAGTCTGTCACATTATCTCAAGGGGAAATGGGAAGCTTAACAGTAACGGAAGTTCTTAGAAATGGGAAGGACATCGAGGTAATCTATGAAGTGCAAGGAGAGGATGCCGCTACTCAATCCTCTACTTTCTGGCTGGAAGACAAACAGGGGAATTATATTGAAGGAAGTAGAGGAGAAGAGCGATTAGGAGCTAATACCTTTAAGCAAACATTTTATGATGTAGGGGAAGAAGAGGAGCTCATTTTTAAAACAGCACAAATGGAATCGCACGAGTATATACAAGACTTAGAATTTACTATTACAGTAGATTGACCATATAAAAGCCCATTCTTTCACGAATGGGCTATCTTTATTATTTGTAATCTTGTACCATACGCACGAGTAAATGAGCCATCGTATGCTGCTCATCCTTTGTACCTTGCTTCCAAAGCTCCTGAAGCAGATGCTCTTCACGGTTACGAGGCTCTTCGTTGTTAGCAAGATAATTAGCCATTTTCTCAGCACTTTGAGCAAGAGCTTCTTCACTCATTCCAACCTTCTCTGCTTTATCTACTTTACTTCCTAAATAGCTTGCAAACTTATTAAAGTTTTCTAGGATATCTTCTTTCTTCTCTTCACTAATGTCGGCAGCTTTTTGTTCCATTTTATTTAAATATTGGTTATTACTCATATTAACATCCTCCTTTTATGCTTTGTATAAAATGGAATTCCCGAAAATATAGGAGGGTAAACGAACTATCGCTTAGGGATGGATGTGCTTGGTGTTGGTAGGCTGCAGACTGCAGCGGTTAGAATTGAACGCTCTAGATATGATTTTCGGAGAGTGAATGATTAAAATGGTATGAAGGAGTTAAGTGAATTGTACTTCAGCTCCTTTGGATTATCCCTTAAACATATTGGGTTTTCTCTAGTGGTCTTCTCGTTTCCACATGTTGATAGGAAGGAATTTTGTGTATCCACAAAGAATATGTTCGGAATGGAAAGCTTCAATTTTAGCAACAGGGGGAAATGAGATGAATCCGATTCTAAAAAATATTACAACAAACATGGAAACAGACCGTCTTATGATGAGAAGGCCAGAGCCTGGAGATGGACAAGTAATCAATGAGGCAGTCATTGCATCCATTAATGAGTTGAAACCTTGGCTGGGGTTTGCGCAAGAGGAGCCAAGTGTGGAAGAAACAGAGATAAACAATAGGGAAGCACATATTGCTTTTTTGCAAAGGGAGAGCTTTCGTTTCTTGTTATTTCATAAACAAACAGGTGAATTTGTTGGAACAACGGGGCTTAGCGACATCAATTGGGATGTACCGAAAATGGAAATTGGATACTGGATTGCCACAATACATAGTGGGAAGGGCTACATGACAGAAGCTATTGATAAATTAACAGACTTTGCTATGGAGGAGTTAGGATGTCGGCGTATCATGATACGGTGTGACGCTAAAAATGAGAAAAGCCGATCTATTCCTGAGCGGCTTGGATTTCAATTGGAAGGAATTCTACGAAATGATGATACAGGAGAAAATCATCAGGATTTAACGGATACGTGTGTCTATTCAAAAATCAAATAAGAGTAGCTATACCATACCCTGAAGTACACTTGTCAGAAAATTCAGGGTATGGTATAGTTATCGTATTAAATGAAAGCGTTTTCTTGAGGGGCTGATCGCTATCATACACGAGACAAAGTTGAGGAAGGAAGCTTTTGCTCACGTAGGCAGGCATGGTTCAGATGAGGGAATGCAACATAATAATTTTTGGTTTAACTATGGAACATTAGCAGTAACCATTACTGCATTAGTTGTACATCATTTAGTTTAATTAAAGGAAAGTGCGAATTCGTTTACCTCCTAAAATGTCATATATAAGTAAGAACCCCCAGCCTGAATGTGAGGCTGGGGGTTCTTTCTGTCCGACCATTTTGAGGATTTGTTAAGCTTATCTGAGGTACATAAACAGCTTATGAGTTTTTATCGTGTGTAGCTAGTTTGCTGACGAGTGTTGAACTGTCTTCGTTCAGACCAACAATTTCAATAGCCTTACCTTGTTCCTTGAATTTCTCTGCAATTTTATCAATAGCACCTACTGCCGAATCGTCCCACACATGTGTGTTACTAAAGTCAATTAGGACTCGTTCAACACCTTCTTCACGAAAATCAAATTGCTCAGGGATGTTGGACACTGAAGCGAAGAACATTTCCCCTTTTACAATATACATACGAACATTCCGTTCAGTGTCGAGTGTTTTCTCCACATGCACGTTTGAGATTTTTGCGACGAAGAAAATGGCGCTAAGAATAACCCCAGCGATCACCCCTCTGGAGAGGTCGTGGGTGTAAACTACGGTTGCTACGGTTACAATCATGACAGCAGCATCGGATTTAGGCATCAGGTGAAGCTTTGTAAGGGAAGACCAGTCAAAGGTACCGATAGACACCATAATCATCACCCCGACTAACGCTGCCATTGGAATTTGTATTAATAAATCTTGAAGCACAATAATAAGCACCATGAGAAATACACCGGCTACAAGAGTGGAAAGACGACCGCGGCCACCTGATTTTACGTTAATGACGGATTGACCAATCATCGCACATCCAGCCATTCCACCAAAAAAACCAGTCACGACGTTCGCAACGCCTTGTCCACGAGCTTCTTTATTCTTATCACTTGGAGTATCTGTCATATCATCTACAATTTGCGCTGTAAGCAGGGATTCTAGAAGCCCTACAATGGATAATGCAAGAGAGTATGGAAAGATGATTTGTAACGTTTCAAAGTTTAAAGGTATTTCTGGAATCATGAAAATAGGCAGCTTAGAGGTTAGTTCCCCCATATCTCCTACTGTTTGGACACCGAGACCAGTCGTCATCACAATGACGGTCATAACGATAATAGCTACAAGTGGAGCTGGTACTGCTCTTGTAAGATAAGGAAATAAATAAATAATTCCTAATGATCCAGCTACCATGAGGTACATAGGCCATCCGGCATCTTTAAAATAATCAAGCTGTGACATGAAAATTAAAATAGCGAGAGCATTTACAAACCCAATCATAACGGAGCGGGGTATAAACTTCATCAGTTTCCCAATCTTTAAAACTCCGAAGACTATCTGTAGAATACCTGTCAATATTGTAGCGGCAAGTAGGTATTGCAGTCCATGTTCTGCTACAAGTGTCACCATCAATAAGGCCATTGCTCCAGTTGCTGCAGATATCATACCTGGTCTGCCACCAAGAAAAGCAGTTACGACGGCAATACAAAATGAAGCATACAGTCCAACCATCGGGTCTACGCCTGCAATAATGGAAAAGGCAATTGCTTCTGGAATTAAGGCTAAAGCCACAACAATTCCAGCAAGGACATCCCCTTTCACATTACCAAACCACTGTTGTTTTAATGTTTGCTGATTCAAATCAACACCTCTTTCTATTAAATTATGAAAAAAAGAACGACTTCCGACCCTATCAGAAGTCCTAACCGATTGCAACGAGATTGATTATAACATGTACACGAAAAATCAAATAACGTCATGAAAGCGCATAAATATCATGTATGCTTCCAAATTCTCCTCTATTCTCTTCTATATAGGGGAAAACCATAAAAGTTACATTTTCTTGTCGAAATTTTTTCCAAAAACAAACAAATGTTTATCCGTGGTATGATAAAGGAAATAAGAAAAAAGTAGTGAGGTGAATGATATGTATAAAAAGATTTTATTAGCTGCAGATGGATCAGATCATGCTAGAAAGTCAGCGGAGCATGCGGCCTATTTGGCGACTATGGAAACAGATTCTGTAGTAACCGTTGTGTATGTAGTGGATGCGGCATCTTCCAAGCATGATGTTCTTGCTGAAGGGACAAGCAGTACTTATTTAAATGAGCTTCGACATGAGCGGATCCGTCCGGTTGAGGGTATTTTAGAGGAGAAGGGAGTTTCCTTTGATTATAAAATATTAAAGGGAGAACCAGGTCCGGAGCTTATTCGCTATGCCAATGAGGAAGCTTATGACGTCATTGTAATGGGGAGCAGAGGACTAAATGCATTACAAGAGATGGTGCTCGGCAGTGTATCCCATAAAGTATCCCATGGTGCTCATTGTCCTGTAATGATTGTAAAGTAATTGCCCTACTTTAGCTGCATCTATCAATAACAAAGCCCTGCCTCCTACAAGAAGGCGGGCTTTTTAAGTTAATCAGTGATGTACTTAGCCATGAGGATTTCATCTTGATAGGTTCCATTCTCTAATCGAATAGCACCCGATTCGTAACCGTATTGAGTGAAGCCGCATGTTTCATATAATGCTAGTGCAGAAGCATTGCTGGCAACGACAGATAGCTGAAGCTGCTCTAGTTCAATATTCCTCCCGGTAGAGGTACACATGTCTAACAGTTTTTTTCCGACACCATTTCCGCGTGAAGCAGGAGAAACGTACATAGCCAGAATATCCCCCTTATGACGAACCTTCTCGTGCTGGGTATGTGGAAGCAATGTAACCACACCTACTAGCTGATCGTTGTAAAATGCCCCAAATGTATAGTTGTCTCGAGATTGTAAGCGGTCTGCTGTTTGTTGGACGGGATTGTTCTTTTGTAATGCTGATTGATACGTAATTAGAAATGCTTCAGGATTACCCTTTAAAGCTTCTAACCTTAGCTGCCAATAGGATGCCGCGTCTTCTTCAGTTAATCGTTTATAATCCATAGTAACCTCCATTTACTGTTTTTCGTAAATCAAACAATATTGTTCCTTCACCTTCTTCTGTAAGCGATGGTCAGCAATCCATATTGCAACGGCGAGTGTTATTCCCATTAAAAGGAAAACGCCCCATACATTATTAATGAATGGTAGCAGCCACACGACTAATACAACACAACCTAGACTGAACAGTTGAACAACAAAGCTGATTAATGGTGTAAATCTTGTTTTAAATACTTCCTGTTCATCGAGCCATTCCAATTTTGGATCATCCAAATCATAATAGATACCAATTAGGCTGCTGAACCAGCTGGCTGCTACTATAAGAATTGCCCACAGCGTAATGACGAGGGGTGGGACAGGGAGGAAGAATACAAACAATAATGTCAAAATAATGATTGTAATTCCTTCTATTATCATTGCAGCTATGGCCTTCCCATAAATAATCGTTAACGGTTGAATTGGCAAATATAAATTAACAAACCATCGTGGCCCGTCTCGTGAAATAGCAGAGGAAGCAGTTGGATTAGAACCCAAAACGAATACGGAAAAGAAAAACGCCGCCAGAAGGATACTTTTGTCTTCCATGGTACTTAAGGAAGGTGCCATGCTTCCTAATCCATCATCCATAAATAAAATGATAAGAAGGAGCATCGGAGCGAATAAGCCTTGAACGATACAATTAATAAAGAATGCCGGAGTGCGAAATATAGTCCTGATTTCTTTTAGGGTGTACGTCCGGATGACACTTCTGGAGATGGACGTTTGCTCGATATTCGCAACAACCTTCCCCTTACCACTCCCGCTTAGTCCTAAGACACCTTTATAGTATAGCTTCTGTCCTCCCCATATAAATAGCCCTACTAACACTAGCGTACAGAGGATAAACAAGAAGAGAAACAGAAGGCTAACCCATCCTGATGTAGATAAAGCTTTCGTGCCAATATAGACATTAGGTAGAATTTTCGTTATGTTCCATAGGAAATGGTCTTGTTGTTCCATCCATTTACCAGTTTCCTGAGCCACACCACCTGAATCTGTGTTCAGTCGTACAACTACATTAATTCCAACTACAAAGGCAAGAGAGAAAACCCCAGCCAACACTCGAATACGATCTTTATTTTTAGATATGTTTGCAAAACGCATTAAGAACATAACGAGTAGAGACGACAAAATAAACGGAATGAGCGGAAACAGCAAGAATATAAAAAGACTATTAATTATGTAGAAAATCCTTATACCATCAAGCGAGCCATAAATACCTAAGACCGGAACGAGCATGAGAGCACCGAGGGCGTAGGTCGTTAATAAGGGAGGTAATGATTTGCCAATGAGAATCTGGTATGGATGAAACGGCATTGGTAAATAATTCTCTATATCATCTGAGAAATAGAATGCAGTTAAACCAGCCGGCACGCTAAGTAAGAGCAGCAGCAAGCCTGTTATCAGGAAAGCAATAGCTAGTATGAGTGATTGCTGATTGGCCGGTTCAAGAATACTGTATGCTACACTCATCAAGCTGGATAGGGACACTAATAATAAAGCTCCTATTGGCAGCATAGCTAAAAAAACGAGAAAGGCGCTTACTTTTGCTTTCTCCGTCTTAAAAATTGCTGAAAAGTACAGCTTCATCATCGTCTTGAATAATATTTTCGTTCTATTCATGCTTAGTCAGCTCCAGAAAGATTTGTTCCAACGATCCATCTGATTCGAACTGCTCCCTCATCTCTTGCATATTACCGTTGAACTCTAATTTTCCTTTATTAATAATAGCAACCTGATCACACAATTGCTCCACAACTTCCAGGACATGGGTAGAGAAGAAGACTGTTTTTCCTTTTCTGGCATGCTCTCGCATCATTTCCTTTAATGTATAAGAGGATTTCGGATCGAGACCTGTAAGCGGCTCATCCAAAATCCACACGTCAGGGTCATGTAATAGCACACCACTTACAATGATTTTCTGACGCATTCCATGAGAGTAGGTTTGAATAGTATCATTTAGAGCCTCGTAAATGCCAAATTCCTTCGTTAAATATTCTATTTTCTCTTTCCTAGCTTCAAGGGGAACCTCATATACATCACCGATAAAATTTAAGTATTCAATTCCCTTTAAACGTAAAAATAAATCAGGGCTGTCTGGAACATAACCAAAGCTTTTCTTTGCTTCAATAGGATGATCTGCTATATTAAATCCATTAATCGTTATCGTTCCTTCGTCAATTGGTAATACCCCTGTCAGCATTTTAATCGTTGTTGATTTGCCAGCACCATTTGGTCCAAGAAATCCAAAAATCATTCCATCTTGAATGGTTAGGTTCAACTTCTCCACAGCCTTTGTTCCAGAGGAGAAGCTTTTGGAAACATTGGATATGTCAATCATTGTTACCCGCCTTTCATCATGAGGTGTATGAAATACGCATATACCTCATTCTGATTTCTTACCATAGTATGATATTCTACTATCATAGCAAAAAAATCCAATTCATGGCAGAGAGGATGTTAATGTGAAAATTGTCGATTCTATTTATGGCGAGTTTATCATTCACGAGCCTGTACTAGAAGAATTATTACATACAGAGGCAATACAGCGTTTAAAAGGAGTCCATCAGGGAGGAGCAAGCTATTTAGTTAACCCGCAATGGAATGGAACAAGGTACGAACATTCTGTTGGGGTCATGTTATTTATCCGCAAAATGGGAGGCTCTCTTTCGGAGCAGATTGCTGGTCTTCTGCACGATGTATCACATACAGCATTCTCCCATGTCATAGACTATGTCCTAGAGGAACAAGAAGAAAACTATCACGAGCAAATTTTTCAAAGTATGATAGAGAAGTCAACAATTCCAGAAATTTTACACCGTTATGGATTTTGCCAGGAGGTACTTTTCAATGAAAAGAATTGGAAAATACTTGAGCAGCCTCTCCCTGATTTGTGTGCAGACCGATTGGATTATACGCTAAGGGATATGTACCATTATGAAAGGATCCCATATCAAGACATACAATGGTTTCTGAATCAATTGGACGTGGAGGGTCCTATTATGAGTGTTGAGAGCATTACGGCAGCGGAATGGTTTGTGGATCTATATTATAAAGAAGTAGTTGACTTCTTTATGCACCCATTAAATGTGTATGGATCAAAGCAATTAACTAATGTGTTGAGTATTGCGTGGGAGAAAGGCTTTATAGCAGAAGATGATTTTCGATTAGATGATGAATCGTTATTGTGCAAAATAAGAAGCAGCAATGACCCATCCCTTGACAACGAGCTAGCTAAATTAGAAAAGAATGTAGCTGTAGTAGAGGATGAACTACATTTTGAATATTATCAGCAAAATAAGCTTCGTTACATTGATCCTCTCGTAAAAATGGAGGATGGTACTTACCAACGGAGCTCTTTATTGAGTGATACGATTAAGGTACAAACAGAAAAAGCGAAGGAAAAGATGAAAAAAGGTACGTATGTAAGAAGAGCGTAAATAGACAGCCTCTCCTATGAGGTAGGGGAGGCTGTCGAAAAAAGGTGTTATTGATGATCACCGAGGTAGTACATTTCCAGTGGCTTTTCTATTATGGATTTGTGCTGTAAATGTACGTGATAGGCGGTTGCTTGCTTTCTAGAGGATACAGCCTTATGCACAGAGTCTCCTACAAAGTGAAGAGCTGCCCCATCATCTACTGCATATCCTTCTTGTATTGTATTATCCTGTATTAGCTGCTTGAAGGCTTTCTGACGCTCGTTCTCTCCATCATAATGAGGACAGAAGCTGCCTTTTAGGAAACCGAGAGCTGAAGTCCTGGTCAACTGATTAGGTACTGAATCGGTAACACCCTCTTCAAACCAGCAAATCCCCCCTGCACTAATGCCAGCGAGGATAATATCCTTTTCCCACGCCTTATATA
Source organism: Pontibacillus salicampi (assembly GCF_042434395.1). Classification (NCBI taxonomy): domain Bacteria; kingdom Bacillati; phylum Bacillota; class Bacilli; order Caryophanales; family Bacillaceae; genus Pontibacillus; species Pontibacillus salicampi. The sequence continues at coordinate 158,470 of NZ_JBHLTP010000004.1, forward strand.
AAATTTTATCTAGTTCCCACTCCTTCCAAAGAGCTACTAAATTTCTAGTGTTGCCACCTCCTACATAGATAATGTCCTGGGATAATAGAAAGCTTTCCTTATCAGCTACTTCTGGATGTAATAAAGACAAGTGGGTAGGCTCACATTCTTCCTTTTGAAAGAAAGAGTAGAAATTTTGGATATACTCTTCTGAATCGCCACTTGCTGTAGGTATAAAGCATATTTTAGGTCTTAACTGCGGAGATTGATTCAAGACGTACCGATCCAGCAGAGGGTTGTCCGGCTCCTGAGAAAATCCTCCACCACCCATAGCGATGATATTCATTGTTTTGCCTCCTTACTATATTTCTACCATTCTATCAGGTTTTTACTTAAATGTTATAATATTAAGAAAAAGAAGGGGTGTTTCAATGAATGTGCAAGGCTTTAATCATGTAACCATAAATGTAAAGAGCTTACATGAATCGTTACCATTTTATGTGGATGCTTTAGGTATGGACCTTGTGCACAAGGGTAGCAAGGATGCTTACTTAGAGTGGGGAAGTGCATGGATTTGTTTACAGGAACGAGGAGATTACTCAGACCAACGTATAGAAACGCTTGGTGTCGATCATGTCGCCTTCACGATTAATGAAGAGAATTTTCATAATGCAGCTCAACAATTGAAGGAAAAAAACATACCCATTGTTAGAGGGCCTGTACAGCGGGGTGGAGGCTGGACAATTAATTTCCTTGATCCAGACGGAGCAAATATAGAACTGCACACAGGCTCCCTGAAAGAAAGGATGAAGCATTGGGGTGGTATGGAATGAGAATTGTCTCCATATGTCCTAGTAATACTGAATTAGCAGCATACCTCGGCTTAACGGAGCAGCTCGTAGGGGTTGATAATTTCTCTGATTGGCCTTCTTCTGTCTTAACATTGCCGCGTTTGGGACCAGATTTATCCATCGATATGGATAAGGTAGAAGCATTGCAGCCTGATTTAGTGCTTGCTTCCCTAAGTGTGCCAGGCATGGAGAGGAATATTGAAGGATTACAAGAGCGAAATCTGCCTTATATTATATTAAACCCCCATTCATTACAAGGAATTGCAGAGGATTTAATTACTGTTGGAGAACATACCGGCACAGAAGCGCAAGCAGCAAGAGTGGTATCCCAATTTCAGAGCATTTTGAAGCAGTATGAAGAGATAGCCCAATCCATCGCAGATAAGCCTCGTATTTACTGGGAGTGGTGGCCGAAACCTATCTTTACACCAGGTGGGGGAAACTGGCTCACGGAAATAAGCTATCTAGCAGGAGCAAAAAACATCTTTGCATCAGAAGAAGAGGCCAGTTTGCAAACGGAATGGGAGAAAGTAGTAGAACAAGAGCCAGACGTTATTTGTATGGTGTGGGTCGGAGTAGCGGAAAAGAAAATGAGACCAGAGCTTATACAAAAACGTGATGGATGGAATCGTTTGGACGAAAAGCATACAACGATTCATACGCTAGAAGAGTCCTTGTATTGCCGCCCGTCACCTAGATTACTATACGGTTTGCAGAAGCTGGCATATCTACTTCATCCAGACCGCTATCCAACCTATCCCAATACCGATGTATTACTAGAATTAGGTTAACTGTAGGGCTCTGTTAATTTGCTGAATAGTGTTCTTATGTGGTGGGTTTAAATTCCTAATATCATTGGTCTGTTGCTGAGAGGCGAATGGAGTGGTCAGAAATAGCTACGCTTTCCTGCGGCCCCACAAGACGTGGGGTCGTACACCGTTGCTACAGGATGTAGCGAATCTGGATTAACCTACCATCAACATGGTCTGTAAAGAGGTAATTAAATCGAAAATAATTCTTTATTAGCAGGAATTAAGACCCTCAGTATAAAAATATAATGTAGGTGGAAGTTTCTTTGCGCTCATTTATGAAAGCGTTTACTTATTGAGGAGGGAATTGTGTGTACTTAACTTTAGACCGTATGTTTGATTTGACTGTTCAGAACAACGGGAAGAAAGAAGCGATAGTGGACCTGACAAAGAATAAGCGGTTGACGTATGAAGAATGGCAGGTAGAAGTTAACCAATTAGCTAACGCTCTACGGTCAGCTGGTGTGGAGAAGGGAGATCGGGTCTCTACATTATTGTTTAACTCCTACGAATTAGGTACGACTCTTTTTGCGTGTGCTCAGCTTGGAGCCATTTTTAACCCGATTAACTTCCGTCTCCAACCACAAGAGGTTGAGTATATCCTTGCTGACGCTGAACCGAAGGTCGTTATGTTTGAAACCGCCTTGGAACCTATTATTGCATCCTTATATTCGAAATTTACGAATATTTCGTTTTGGTGTATTAATGAACAAACACCAGGCTTTGCAGTAAACTATCATGAACGCGTACAACAAGCTTCATCAGAGCGGATAAATGTTGAGATGACAGAGGATGATGATTACGCCATCATGTACACTAGTGGAACGACTGGCAGACCTAAAGGGGTTGTGCACGCTCATCGAAATATGATGGAACAAAGCATTGCTTGTATCGCACACCTAGGAGTTTCTCCAAAGGAACGTGGCCTTGTTACTGCCCCAATGTTTCATTGCGCCGAGCTTCATTGCAATTTCATCCCTCGCGTTCACGCTGGCTGTACGAACATTATATTGCACCATTTTGAACCAAAGAAGGTACTCGCAAGTATAGAGCAAGAGAAGGTAACAAGTGTATTCGCTGCCCCTACTATGTGGAATATGCTTATTCAAGAAGATGTCAGCGCTTATCAAATAGAATCCCTGCAATTTGGAACGTATGGAGCTGCACCAATGGCACCAGCCCTAGTTACAGCCTGCAGAGAAACATTAGGTATAGACCTCATTCAAGCATACGGTATGACGGAGATGGGACCTGCCATTACCTTCCTTGCGAAAGACGAACAGGTGGATAAGGCAGGTTCAGCAGGGAGAGCTGCTTTCAATCATGACATACGGGTTGTGCGACCGGTTGAAGACGGAAGAGCGGAGCCAGAGGATGTTATGCCCCCTGGAGAAGTAGGAGAAATTATAGTAAGAGGTCCTTCTATGATGAGAGAGTATTATAAACGTCCAGATGCAACTTCGGAAGTGTTGTATAAAGGGTGGTATTACTCTGGCGATTTAGGCTACATGGATGAGGAGCATTATTTGTATGTAGCTGATCGAGTTCGGGATATGGTTATTAGTGGCGGAGAGAACATATACCCTCGGGAAGTAGAGGATGTGTTACATGCTCACGCAGGAATTTTAGATGTAGCGGTTCTGGGTGAGCCTGATGAGGTATGGGGGGAATCTGTAGTGGCTGTAGTGGTCAAAAAAGACTCAGCACTCACAGAGGAAGCGTTAGACACGTATTGTAAGGAAAGTAATGCACTAGCTAATTATAAACGTCCCCGTCGTTATGTATTTGTAGAAGAGTTGCCACGGAACGCTAGTGGTAAAATTCAAAAATTCCTCCTAAGAGAACAGTTTAAACAAGAATCAGCTTCCTCATAAGCGGAAAGGACTAAAGCCAATGGCTGCACGTTACTTACAGGAAGAACACGATATGTTCCGAAGCTCATTACGGAAATGGTTAGAGAAAGAAGCAAGGCCGTTCTACCTGGATTGGGAGAAGAATGGTATGGTTCCTCGTTCGTTTTGGAAAAAGCTTGGGGAGCAAGGATTTCTCTGTGCGTGGGTAGAGGAACAGTATGGTGGTGTAAATGCTGATTTCGCGTATTCCGTTATTTTAAATGAGGAATTAGAACGCATTGGATCCTCTCTTATTGGCATTGGCCTTCACAACGACATCGTTACACCTTATATAGACACGTTTGGAACAAAAGAGCAAAAAGCCAAATGGCTTCCTGGCTGTGTACAGGGAGATTTAATTACTGCTATTGCCATGACAGAGCCAGGCGCCGGTTCAGACCTTGCTAATATTCGTACCAAAGCTTTAAAGAAGGGTGGCAAATATATAGTAAACGGTGAGAAAACTTTTATAACAAACGGTATAGCAAGTGATCTTGTCATCGTTGTCTGTAAAACAGATCCCCAAGCCAGCCCTGCTTATAAAGGAATCAGCTTGTTAATGGTAGAGAAGGGAACGCCTGGATTTTCCCATGGTCGAAAGCTTGAGAAGGTTGGCCTTCACGCTCAAGATACCGCAGAGCTGATTTTTGAGGATGCAGAAGTTCCTGCCAGTAATTTAATCGGTGAGGAAGGGAAAGGGTTTTATTATCTAATGGAAAAGCTGCAGCAGGAGCGGCTGATTGTCTCCATTGCAGCTCAAGCCGCAGCGGAGACAATGCTAAGTCAAACCCTCTCTTATGTAAAGCAAAGAGAAGCTTTTGGCAAACCAATTAGTAAGCTGCAGACTGTTCAATTTCGTATGGCGGAGATGGCGACAGAAATTGAAGTGGGTCGTTCCTTCTTGGATGACTTAATCGAGCATCATATTAATCAGGAAGACGTGACTACTAAGGTGTCTATGTCAAAATGGTGGCATACAGAAATGGCTAGGCGAGTAATTACAGAATGCATGCAGCTACATGGTGGATACGGATACATGGAAGAATATGAAATTGCCAGAAGGTACCGTGATATACCAGTAGCATCCATTTATGCAGGAACCAACGATATTATGAAGTCGATCATTGCTAAGAACTTAGGATTATAGAAAATAAGAATGAAGATAACCGAAAAGGAAGGGCAGGAAAGGTAAGGACTCTGCTCTTCCATTACAGTAATGAATGGAAGTGAGGATATATATACATAAGGAGGGAGTTCGATGATTCATCAGGTTAGTGTCATAGGGGCAGGGATTATGGGAAGCGGTATCGCGCAGGCAATGGCAAACGGCAATAAACAGGTGTTTTTATATGACATTACGGAAGAGGCGTTACACAAGGGGATGCAATCAATTGAGAACAGTCTGTCCAGGTTTGTTAAAGCCAACCATATTACAGAACAGGAGAAGCGGGCAGTCCTTCAAAACATTGTTCCAACCTTACATTTAAAGGAAGCTGTCGAACATAGCCACTTAGTTATAGAAGCCGTTACGGAGAATCTTGCTATCAAGAAAGAGCTATTCTCGGAAATCGACGAGTTGACCCAAGAGGCTACTATTCTAGCAACGAATACTTCTGAACTAAGTGTTACCGCTATTGCATCAGCTACTTCTAAACCGCATATGGTAGTGGGGATGCATTGGTTTAATCCTGCCCCTGTAATGAAGTTAATAGAAATAGTGCGGGCAATGGATACTGCCCCTGAAGTCATATCACATATAGAAGAGGTTGCGAAGGATGTTGGCAAGGAAACGGTGGTTGTGAAGGATCGGCAAGGATTTGTGACAACAAGGGCCATATCAGCTCATTTGTTAGAATGTATGCGAATGTATGAAGAAGGAATTGCATCGAAGCAAGATATCGATAAAGCGATAGAGCTTGGCCTTAACTACCCAATGGGTCCCTTATCTCTTTCTGACTATATCGGGTTGGATACGTTGCTGTTTGCGAGTGAGGGGATGGTCGAGGCATATGGAGAACGGTTCCGTCCACCTCAATTGTTAGTGAAATTAGTGGAAGCTGGTCATTATGGTGTGAAATCAGGAAAAGGGTTTTATGATTATTCCTAAAGGAGCTGTGTAGTATGTCTAGAGAAGTAGTCATCATAGAAGCTGTTAGAACACCTGTTGGAAAGCGTAAAGGATATTATCGTAATGTTCACCCTGTCCACCTTGGGTCCCAAATATTAACAGAAGTTGTGCGAAGAGCTGGTATAGAGAAAGGGATGGTCGAGGATATTGTTATGGGTTGTGTTTCCCCAATTGGAGAACAAGGCTATAACATTGGCAGACTAGCTGCTTTGGACGCAGGCTTCCCAGTTGAAGTTCCAGCCGTGCAATTAAACCGAATGTGTGGATCGGGCCAGCAGGCCATCCATTTTGCCGCGCAAGAAATATTAGCAGGCGACATGGATATAACCATCGCTGCAGGAGTGGAAAATATGACGAGAGTTCCTATCCTGAGTGACGGAAATGAAGAAACCATTCCCGATAGTGTCCATGAAGCCTATGATATTGTTCATCAAGGTGTTTCAGCAGAATTAATTGCAGATAAGTACAGAATGACGAGGGAAGAGTTAGACGAATTTGCCTATAATAGTCATCAACGAGCTATTCATGCCATTAAAGAAGGACGATTTCAGCGAGAAATCCTTCCTATTGAAGGAGAAGATAAGGACGGGAACAGAGTCCTTGTGGATACAGATGAAGGACCGAGAGAAGATACTTCTTTGGAAGCACTCTCCAAGCTGCAGCCTGTATTCAAAGAAAATGGATTAATTACAGCTGGTAACGCTAGCCAAATGAGTGACGGTGCATCTGCTGTCCTGTTAATGGATGCTAAAAAAGCCGAAAATCTTGGCTTGAGGGCAAGAGCAAGGATTCTGCATCGCGTTGTCGTGGGATCAGACCCTACTTTTATGCTGGATGGTGTCATTCCTGCCACTCAAAAAGTACTGCAACAAGCAGGGCTCTCCATTGAGGACATGGACCGCGTCGAAATCAATGAAGCATTTGCGCCTGTTCCACTAGCCTGGCAGCGTGAAATGAACGGAGACCTGAGCAGGGTAAACGTGAATGGTGGAGCTATTGCGCTAGGCCACCCTTTAGGAGCAACTGGTACAAAGCTCATGACCTCCCTCGTCCATGAATTAGAAAGAATAAATGGACGCTATGGCTTGCTTACCATTTGTATTGGCCACGGCATGGCAACTGCGGCCATTATTGAACGCATATAAAAATAGGCATACAGCAATTCGCCGCTGTATGCCTATTTTGTTAGGTCACATATGGCAGCTGCAAGGCTACTATGATAATGAATTGGGCGTTTCAATCAATTAATGGGTGTATGTACCCGTTAAGATATGAAATGAATAGAATAAGGGCAGAGGGAAAGGAGGTTAGGGTATGCCGTATTATAATCCATACTATAATGGATGGAACATTCATGCTTATAGACACCCGAGTCAAGTGAATGGGGGAGGTGCCGAGCATCATGGTGCCTCTAACGCAGAAGGGGCTAATGAAGGAATGCATGCTAATCAGTCTTCCTCAAACGGAGGCCCGCAGCCGTTCCCTGGTCAAACTTCTTACATGCCGATTCCACCACAGATGCTTCAAGGGGATGCATCTGATATACAATATGTAATGCAATTGATTATAAACCTTGGTAATCAAATAGATATGCTTAATCAGGTAATAGCTCAAAATAATCAATTGCTTCAAACTATGCATGACCAGGAAGAAACGAAATGCGTCCAAGGCACTGGAGGGGGAGCAGTCATCGTCAGGATGTAACTGTTCAAACAGAAGAAGACTACCGGTAAAGGTAGTCTTCTCAGGCTGTCGAGAAAGTCTCGACAGTCTTATTTTTTTCTTTTTACTTTCATTATTCACCGCGTTAATTTGTTATAATAGTTATATATTCTCTAACGAAAGGTGTTTCGATGTTTCAATCCAAAAAAGAGCGTCAAAATAAAATCGAAATGGTCACGATTGAAGAGCTTGTTCCTGAAGACCATCTCCTCCGTTATTGTCGCCTGCGCGGAAAAGAAAATGTGCGCGACACAGGCGTTACTGACAGCTGCCTGTCAGAACATGAAGAAGATTGCCCTTCACCTATCAAGGGTGTGTTAGGTGAAGGAGAGTCTTTTTCGGTGAAGGGCTGGCAAATACCAGGAGACTCCTGCGGAAAAACGGGCGATCCGAGACCCCCGAGTGTGGGTTTCACGAGGAGGCTCGGGCGTTCGTCCGCGGAAAGCGAGTGGTATTTGCCAGCCCGCATACATGTAAAAAGCTTGTAGGAAACAAGGAGGGTTCTCTACAAGCTGAGACAGACTACCGGTGAAGGTAGTCTTCTTTTCACTGCGTACAGAAAAGCTCCGTACCTCATTTGGTGCGTCTTGAAATCATCTTTTCGATTATGTTAATCAACATGTTTTACGAAGAAAAAGTACTGGAAATGCAGGAAAGAATTAATAGTGAGACTCTCCTTCTTCTATGTTAGGTTAATAAATGAGATAAAAAAGGAGGTAGATGTTCATTGATTAGAAATATGTTGGTATCAGGTATTCTTTCTGTATGCTTCTTTGCATTTTCATTTCCTTTAACAAGCTATGCCGAACAAAGCACCCATAACGTCCAGAAGGGCGAATCATTATATAGCATTGCAACTGACTATGGTATTTCTTATAAACAGCTGCAAGCGATGAACAATAAATCAAATGTAACTATTCAACCAGGGGAATCATTGCAACTGCCGGTTCTGCCATCTTCAGCAGAAAAAGACCTGCTTGCTCGACTAGTAGAAGCGGAGGCAAAGGGAGAGAGCTATGCTGGTAAGGTAGCTGTAGCAACGGTAGTGCTTAACCGTGTCGAGAGTAGTAAGTTTCCAGATACGCTTTATGGAGTCATTCACGACGGAAAACAATTCTCTCCAGTATTAAATGGGACTATTCACCAGCCCGCAGGGGAAGAATCCAAGAAAGCCGTTCAAGAAGCTGTATATTATCAAGGGTATGATCAAGAGTCCTTGTTCTTCTACAATCCAGATAAAGCTCAAAGTGACTACCTTGAAGATAAAGAGGTTACAACAGTTATTGGCAATCACTTATTCTTGCGATAGCTCATAAAAAAGACAAGCATTCATATATGAATGATGATAGTAAGCATGTAGAGAATCCTTTGTTTTTCTACATGCTTTTTTCTTACATCTCCATAGCCTGGATAGTTTCTAATTAGGTTATTGCTGGCAGTAATGATTAGATAATCCTAGCATCCTATGCCAGGGGCTTGTATGCTTATATATTGTAAGGGAGATGTATTGTTAGATAAATGGGAAGGAAGGATAGTTGTGTTAATTTGGTTCATGAATGTGATACTTATTACGATTCTTGTGTCCCTGTATATGTTTTTGAAGGATGGCAGAGAGGAAGGCGAAAAGCGTTCTTTCCTATATAAAGTAGGCCTTTCTCTTGGATTAGGGGTCCTAATGGCAACAATTACAGCTGTAGTTCTTCAGTTTATGAGCTGAACATAGATGTGATATACATAATAGGCACTTTTTAAGGCTTTTTGTTTCTTCTTTGATATAGTAGAAGACATAACAATCGATTGGAGGGGATTTAGATGAACAGGAAATCGCTGATGGAAATGCTAGTAAACCATACCCCTTCCATCATTGGTGATGATGGACTACATTCTTATGCTCTCTTATTGCCGTTAATGGAAAGAGAGGATGGTCTCCATCTCTTATTTGAAGTGCGTTCCTATGAGATGCGACGCCAGCCTGGGGAGATTTGCTTTCCAGGTGGGAAACAGGATGCAGATGATGCAGATGAGAAAGACACTGCAGTTCGAGAAGCAACGGAGGAGCTCGGTGTTGCTGCTTCTCAAATCAACGATGTCCATTCGATTGGATATATGGTATCTCCGTTTGGTATGAAAGTGGAAGCTTATGCTGGGGTTTTGCAGTGTACGATGGAAGAGCTTACGCCTAATAAGGCGGAGGTTGCAGAGGTGTTTACCGTCCCACTTTCTTTTTTCTTAGAGGAAGAACCTGAGATTCATTATGTACAAATGGAGGTAACGCCTGAAGCGAGCTTTCCATTTGATTTAATACCATATGGGGAGAACTATCAATGGCCTAAGCGTAGATATCCAGAGTATTTTTATTATTACCAAGGACGAGTTATCTGGGGGTTAACGGCTCGAATCTTGCATGATTTTGTGAAAAGCATACAATAAGCGTAAGGAGCCTAACTTTATAATAGTCAAGTTAGGCTTTATCTATATCATAAAGGAGAAATGAACATGATTCGATTTGGAGTTATTGGTACGAATTGGATAACTGAACGGCTGTTGTACGCTGTCAAGGATCTATCCGATTTTACACTTACAGCTGTATATTCTAGGACCAAGCAGAAGGCGGAAGAGTTTGCTCATCAATATGGAGTAGACAAGACATTTACAGATTATCAAGGTATGGCGGAGAGTGATGAAATAGATGCGGTATATATCGCCAGCCCTAATTTTATACATAGTGAACAAGCTGTTGTCTTTCTCCAGCATGGAAAGCATGTATTGTGTGAGAAACCGCTTGCTTCTAATGAAGAAGAAACAAAACGTATGATTGAGGCCGCACAACAAAATCAAGTGCTGTTAATGGAAGCTATGCGCACCACCATGGTACCTAATTTCCAGAAAATCCAAAACAACATCGAGAAGCTTGGGAAAGTGAGACGTTATTTCGCAAGCTATTGCAAATATTCATCCCGTTACGATGCATATCGGGAAGGAACTATTCTCAATGCTTTTAACCCTAAATATTCTAACGGCGCTTTGATGGATTTAGGAGTGTATTGTATTTACCCAATGATCGCATTATTTGGAGAACCGAGTAGTATAAAGGCAAGTGGCATTCGATTGGAGTCAGGTGCAGATGGCTCTGGAAGCATGGTTGCCCAGTATGAAGACATGGATGGTGTTATTATGTATTCCAAAATTAATGATTCTCACCTCCCTTCAGAAATTCAAGGAGAAGAGGGAACTATGATTATACATCCTAACATTTCCTCTCCTGAGGAAGTGGAGATTTATTATCGAGATGGATCAAAGGAAACTATCAGTGAGGATAGGGAGCAGGAAGAAATGTATTATGAGGTTAAATCATTTATTCAGCTCATTCAATCAGGTGAAACAATGTCTTATATCAATAGCTTTGATACGTCTCTAACGACTGCTAGAGTAATGGAAACAGCAAGAAAACAAATTGGCGTTGTGTACCCTGCTGACCAAAAATAGACCATGAGTAAGGTTACCTATATTCTCCCTTAGATGTTTAATCAGGTGCTTAATAGGATACATCTTTTAGACAACCAAATATGGAAAGTCACTGAAATCTCACTTAGCAATAGACATCTTATTTTTGAAAGGGAGATTATAACTATGCGCGAACGATTAACACATTTTATTAACGGAGAATGGGTCGAATCGACAGGTTCTGAGACATATGACGTTATTAACCCGGCTACCGAAAAGCCGATGGGCAGAATTAGTATGGGGACAGAAAAAGATGTTGATAAAGCAGTGCAAGCAGCACGAGATGCTTTTCCATCTTTTTCCCAAACGTCTAAACAAGAACGAATAGAGATGCTGGAGCGAATTGCTGAAGAATATGCCAATCGCAAGGAAGAGTTAATTGAAGTCATGACTGACGAATTAGGCTCTCCGCTGAAAATCTCTGAAAAGGTGCATTATAACATGGGGTATAACCACTTTGCGCAAGCTGCTGAATCACTGAAGAATATTTCCTTTACAGAAGATCGTGGGAAGCATACTGTAGTTAAGCAATCAGTTGGAGTAAGTGGACTCATTACTCCTTGGAATTTCCCAACGAATCAGGCTTCTACTAAAATTGCCAGTGCCTTTGCAGCAGGGAGCCCGGTGGTATTAAAGCCTGCAGAGTTAACTCCATTTGCTGCTATTATTTTAGCGGAGATATTTGAGGCAGCAGGCGTTCCTAAGGGAGCCTTTAATCTAGTAAATGGTTCAGGAGAAACAGTGGGTAATGCCATAAGCTCCCATCAGGACATTGATTTTGTCTCCTTCACAGGTTCTGCCGGAGTTGGGGAAAAAGTCATGAAGAATGCTTCGGAAACCATCAAGAATGTAGCATTAGAGCTTGGTGGGAAATCGCCGCTCGTTATACTGGAGGATGCTGATATGGAACAGGCAGCAAAGGCTGCAGTTAACCATATTGCCATGAACTCTGGACAAGTGTGCTCCGCTGCAACTAGGATGATTGTCCCTGTATCTAGAAAAGAAGAGTTTGAAGAAGCAGTGAAGCAAGTTCTACCTAAGTTTCCTGTAGGAGATCCACGTGGCGGCAATTTCGTAGGCCCACTTGTTGCTGAAAAGCAATTTGATCGAGTGCAATCCTACATTGAAAAAGGTATAGAGGAAGGTGCTACGCTTTTAGCTGGCGGATTAGGAAAACCAGAAGGGTTAGAAACTGGCTATTATGTACAACCAACTATATTTACGGATGTACGTAATGACATGGTAATAGCTCAGGAAGAAATATTTGGACCCGTCATGTCTATCATCACTTATGATCCCATTGAGGAAGCAATTGAAATCTCTAATGATGTAGTATACGGGCTTGCTGGGTATGTGTATGGCAAAGATGAAGAAACCCTTCGGAAGGTATCTCTAGCTATTCGTGCAGGACGGATTAAAGTGAATGACGCTGAAATGGATTTTGCTGCTCCATTTGGAGGATTCAAACAATCTGGTATCGGTAGAGAATGGGGAGACTACGGAATTGAAGAGTATTTAGAAGAGAAAGCAATACTTGGATTTCCATCCTAAATGAGATAATGAAAAAGGCTTCCACGTATTTTACTGGGAAGCCTTTTTCTATTTTATTAAATCTTATTTTCATAAACGGAGAGTGTTACGAATGCACCGGCTGCTGCTTCATCGCATCTTGAACAGAGCGATAAGGTAAGTCAAGATCTCGAGCGACCGCTTCATACGTTAAGTGACCATTCATGGTATTAACACCTTGTTCAATGCTTGGGTTTTCGACAATGGCCTGCTCTACACCTTTAGACGCAATTTCAACTGCGTACGGAATCGTTACGTTAGTCAAGGCGACCGTTGCTGTACGTGGAACAGCACCAGGAATATTGGCTACTGCATAATGAAGAACACCATGCTTTTCATAGATAGGATTATCGTGTGTGGTAATGTGATCCACCGTCTCGAAATTGCCTCCCTGATCAATTGCAACATCTACTATGACAGAGCCTGAAGCCATAGACTTTACCATATCCTCTGTCACAATTTTTGGTGCTTTTGCTCCAGGAATTAGCACCGCACCAATAACTAAATCAGCTTGCTTTACTGCTTCTGCAATGTTATAAGGGTTTGACATAAGAGTCTGCACATCTGAACCGAATTGATCGTCCAACTCTCTTAGGCGGTCAGGATTTAAGTCAATCATCGTTACATTCGCTCCAAGTCCTATTGCTACCTTAGCTGCGTTGGTACCAACAATACCTCCCCCAATAATGACTACATTGCCTCTTGATACACCAGGAACGCCGCTTAGTAAGATTCCTTTACCTCCAGAGGATTTCTCTAAATATTGAGCCCCTAATTGGGTAGCCATACGTCCGGCTACTTCACTCATCGGAGTAAGAAGAGGGAGTTTGTTGTTAGCGGTAATTGTTTCATATGCTATAGCGGTAACTTCATTTTCCACAAGAGCTTTCGTTAACTCTGGCTCCGCAGCGAGATGAAGGTAGGTGAATAGATATAACCCTTTACGGAAATAGCTATATTCTGCTGGAAGGGGTTCCTTCACCTTCATGACCATCTCTGCCTGTGCCCAAACGTTGGCAGCACTTGTAATGAGCTCAGCCCCAGCTTCTTGATACTCCTCATTGGAGAAATTACTTCCAAGTCCTGCATCCGCTTCCACAAGTACACGATGTCCTTTGCTTTTCAAGGTAATCACGCCTGAGGGGGTAATAGCAACACGGTTTTCATTATTCTTAATTTCTTTTGGGATTCCGATAATCATGGGAAGGTCCACCTTTCGCTGTGTATTATAGGGGAAGTATAGCGCACAGGAAGGTGTTTTTGTTTAGAGGAAAATGAAAAAATACAAGAGGGTATTTGTGTAACTCCACAAATACCTCATTCCGTCTGCTCTGTCAGTATATCAAGATAAAGCATTGTTTTTTGATTAGGGTTTTTAAAATCAATATTCCCTATCTCTTTAATGCGTTTTAGTCGGTAATTTAATGTGTTTGTATGAATGTGCATTTGGGCAGCCGCCTGGTGTACATTACTGTTCTGCATTAAAAAAGTCTTAAGAGTTTCATACAAGGACGTGCGATTGTCTATATCGTATTGCTTTATGCGCTCTAGCTTTTCATTTCGATATTGTTCCCGTTTTTGCAGGGCTGCTAATTCATTAATAAACTGGTACACCCCGAGCTCTTCATAGCCTGTAATATCCGCCAATGGGTGAGGGAATTGTTCCTTTAGCTCAAGCACCTTTAAAGCCTGGCGGTAACTATCTCGTATATACTCTGGCGAGCGATAAAGTAATCCATATACTCCAGCCATTTCCTCCATGACAAACCGTTCCTTCATTTTCTGGATAAAGTCTCGAATGAACCCTTGAACAACAGTAGGGGCATGAAGGGTATCCTTTGTATTCAGTAGTAGCACAAGCTGATTATCGTCAAATAGGCGACTGATTACTTTGGACTGATGCATGGTTTTTGTTAAGTAGTTGGCATGCCGTTCAATAGAATGACTCATATCCTCTGGAAAAGCAAATACCACCACACATAAGGGGCCAGCCAGTTGTAAATCAAATCGTTTAGCATGGTGAAGAATCTCTGACTCGTGCCGTAACGTTCCGCTTAATAGCTGCCAGAAAAACTCCTTCTGATTTTCTTCTGTCTTCCTTTTCTTAGCCTGTTGTCTAAGTAAATGCTGACTGACCATTTGTGCAGCGTCCTTCATTTGCTGTAAATGTTCTGGTGTAACAGGAGTATCATTCGACTGAGCCCAGATAAATCCCAATATGTCATTATGCTTTCGTACCGCAATAGCAAGACGATTGCTAAGACCAATATGCTCAATAGAATCGACAATGATGGGCTCACTTGTTTCAAATAATTGGGACATCACCCCTTGTTTCCATAAACCATTCACAACATGATCCGGAACTTTCCGTTGCATGATAGTAGCGCTACGGGCATCATCTACATGCTTCTCGTGTTTGCTATAGGAAACGATGCGGTGGTTGGCATCCTCGATGGTAACAGGAAAGCCAAGCACTTCAGCAATGCGATCTGCTAACCCTTCAGGTGTATCAAAAAAATCTTGGAATGGGGTTTGGATGGATTCACTCATAGCGTTTCTCCTTCTTTGTTGGCTGCCTTTATTCTATCATTGATTTCCAACACGAAACACACCTCTCCTTTGATTTCAATTTACTCTTGATTTATTTGTGTAAAACAACGAATATAGAATACGTGATTTGTGTATTAAACCAAATCATTGAAAGCGCCATCATGATAAACTGGATGGAGTTTATGTTTTGGTAGCGTTTTCGCATGCTTGTGCAAAGCTACATAAGGAGGATTACGCATTGAACAAAATACTTAGAATTGCTAGTGCCTTCGTTGGCATTATTGTAGGTGCTGGCTTCGCATCAGGACAGGAAATATTACAGTATTTTACTAGCTATGGATATCTTGGCACTGCCGGAGCTATAGCTGCTACAGCATTGTTTGCTTATATGGGAATGATGTTGACAAAGCTTGGCACCCGTACCAAGGCAAAGTCTCACAAGGAAGCTGTTTATCGGGTGAGCGGATATAAGTGGCTTGGTACGATTGTGGATTATGTGATTATTTTTACGCTATTTAGTGTTGGGGTTGTGATGATTGCAGGGGCTGGCTCTATTCCAAGTCAGCAATTTGGATTGCCTCCTGTAGTAGGCGTAATCCTTATGAGCATTATTGTTATCGCAACCATTATGATGAATGTGGAAAAGGTTATTAATGTAATTGGTAGTATTACTCCGTTTTTAATAGTGACAGTTATCATCATTTCCATTTATAGTGTGGTCACGATGGATAGTAGTTATCAATCCCTTGTTTCAGTTGCTCTAGAGCAGCCACAAGCCATGTCAAACTGGTTTATAAACAATTGGTTTGTCTCTTCCTTAAACTACGTATCCTTTAATATCGCTGTCGGTGCTTCCATGTCCTTATTAATGGGAGGAAATGAAGAGGACGAACGAGCTTCTTCTATTGGAGGACTCATTGGGGGATTTGTACTTGGTCTGTTAATAGTGCTTAGCCATTTAGCTATATTCTCCCAGGTGGATGTCGTAGCTGATGCTGCCATGCCGATGCTTAAAATCGTAGATAGCCTATCTCCAGTACTAGGAATATTGTATTCTCTAATCCTATTTGGAATGATCTTTAATACCGCAGTGAGTATGTTCTTTTCGCTTGCTGCTCGTTTTACTGTAGTTGGTACATCCACCCATAAGAAATTTGTATTGACCATTGGTGTAATTGCATTTGGCTTAAGCTTTGTAGGGTTTACCAATTTAATTTCTATATTCTATCCCGTAATAGGATTTATGGGCTTATTTTTAATATTGGCTCTGGTAACTGCGCCATTTCGGTTGAAGGAAACGAAGAGAAGCAATGAGCAAATATCAGCATAATGGATAAAGCAAGAGCACATCCAGCGTGGATAGTGCTCTTGTTTGTGTATGAAATAACAGAGCCCTGCTACGCATCGGTAAAAAAGATGGAGGGAAAGAGCTGCCAATTGGAAACAGTTAAAGTTACGGAAGGACTATTATAGTAAATTTTATAGAGGCGTGGTTGAAAATGACTGTTTTGACATAATTGTGTTTCAATCCATTAAAAGTATGTTACTTTTTGGTGGAAGATATTACATTAAACGTAATGGAGGGAAAAAAATGAAAAAGCTGCTCATTTCCTTAAGTGCCTTTGGTTTATTTGCCGTTCCTGCTGTCAGTTCTGTATCTGCCGAGAAAGTTGATGACCCGAACCGATTGGATAAGACGGGACAAGAAGTATTAGAGTCTTACAGTACTCCTCGGATCAACGTGAGTAAGGAAGATTCTTCTACTAGAGAGATAACGGTCAAAGGAGCTCAGAAAGCAGCTTCCACCTCGTCAAACCGATTTACCCTAAAGCGAGGTAGTGCGTTAGCTTGGTCTGAGGCAGTTGTTACATGGAATTATAACGGCTATGGCGTAGCAGCAAGTGATGGATCCCAGGATTCTGGTTTCATTTTCCCGAATATCGTACGAGAAGAGGGGATTACGAAATTGGGCACCTCCACTTACACTCGACATGAATATCGCTCAGAGACAACGATTGGCGCTGGAACTGTTACACCTTGGGGAGATGTTACGGTATATGAAACGGGATATACCGATTATCTTAATGTAAAAGGGGACGGAACAGCATACTCCAATTAATAGAGATAAAGAGACTACTCACTGCATAATAAGGGTACATGCATAGGCCCACCAATACTGGTGGGCAATTTCTACATAATAAGGTGATAAATATGATAGATATTTTTAAATTAACCAAATCATATAAAGATAGAGATATCTTCCAGGAGGCAACTGTTCATTTTGAAGGAAATAGCATTCATTATTTAATGGGGGCTAATGGTGCAGGGAAAACCTCGCTAATTAAATGCCTGCTTGGTTTAGAATCTTACGATGGAACCATCACTTTTGATTCTAAGTCCATATCTAATAGAAGGAATGAGATTGCTGTGGTATTTGACGATACCCCCTTCTTCCCTTCGCAATCAGGCTATTCGAATGTGTCATTGCTCTCTAAAGGGAGGGTAAATAAGAAACGTGTGGAGGAATTCGCCCAGAAACTAGGTATTTACTCCTTATTATCCTCTAAGGTTAAATATTACTCCTATGGTGAGAAGAAAAAACTGGGGTTATTGTTAGCCTTTCAATCAGAGCCTTCATATGTAATATTGGATGAAATATCTAATGGTCTAGATTATGACACTATGTGTCTTCTGCAGAACCTTCTCCCACAATGGGCAGAGCACACTACCATCCTAGTAACCGGACACCATTATGAGTTCTACAGAGCAATGGTCGACCGACTATTTGTCATAAAAGATAAAGACATCCAGGAAGTGTATGATTTTGATAAAGAGATTAAGGAGCTAAATTCCTATGCTGAATAATCTTCAAGCCATCACAAAAAATGAATTCTCCTATCAGCTAAAGTCAGGGATAGTATGGGTTATCGCTCTCATCCTAATTGCCCTATGCATCGTTAATTATCACAATAAATACAACAATGCTATCCAGAATTATGAATTGTTCACACAAACAAAGGATAATATGGAGGCGGATGGCTATGACATAGAAAAAGAACTACAAAAAACACCAGAGATTAAAAAGGAAGGTGGAACAGAGGTTATAGAAAATGTGTTAGCTTATGATTACAATAACCTTGTATCATCTCTTATACCATTCCAATTCAAAGATGCCCTAAGCAATACATTTGAGTGGCTTTCCTTCGTGTTCTTTCCTATTATATTTGCTCTATATGGATTGATTACCGCAACTTATGACTATCACTATAAAACAATAAAAATGAAAGCTGTAACCTTTTCCTTTAAGAACATATTTATCGGTAAAATACTTGCTATGAGTCTTTATGCACTTCTTATCATTATTCTTCTTATCATTATTACGTATGGTACTCATTATATCTATCGAACTCTATTAATAAGCCAACTACCGTACAATGAATTCGCTAGTAGCATTCCTGCCTCAAATTCACATAGCTTATGGATCGTTATGTTTGCACTCAGTGTTATGCTATTATTCGCTATTTTCGGTATGAGTATAGGTTTTATAGTCAAATCAGCCCTAATTCCAGCTATTATTCTGTTAGTATTTAATTTCATGATTCCCATACTTGGAGTATATGACCCTAGAAATTTGCTGGCTAATTTCGGTCATCAATTATTTAATTTCCAAGGGAATTTTCAGTTGTTTTCTCCGAAACCCGTTCCGCTTGTAGAGGCAGGTGCAGCTATAACCCTTTCTTTTTTAATCCTTACACTACTTAGCTTTTTCATTTCGAATCAGCAATCTAAATATGTTAAGTGATGGAAGCATTATTTCGTTATAAAAAGCCCTCTTAATGCTTGTAGTTGACTTTCCTTTCCACTATAAGAGGATTTATATGGGTATAAACACTTTTGAAATAACGGATTTCAAGCTCTTTGTACAAATAGTAGAAAATGTTGTATAAGCATGAAGTTTGTAAAATTCCGGCTGAGCCATTGTCTGAAATTAATAAATGATAGGGCTTTTGTCTACATAGACCACACAATTCCTATGACATTACTACTCAGAATGTAAAAATTATATATTTATATATTTTTTTGTTAACAATACATTTACATATAGACACGAAACTATAATATTCCGTCAATGTTTCCTCCCTATACTTAAAGATGTGTTAAATCATATGGGAGGTTAGAAGCATGAGAAGATTTAAAAAAGGTACGGCACTGTTCTTCGTTTTTCTTCTATTGGTACAGAATTTGTCACTTGTTGTCTATGCCCAACCGTCGAATGAAAGTGTAAGTGTTACAAACGAGACTACACCTGAATATAGTCAATATATTCAGAATGCAGAGGGAGCTGCACTAGAAATATCCGATGTGGATCCTACTCCCAAGACGCCGTTTCCAGGTGAACGAGCTGGGTTGTTTACATGGAAAACAGGAGATTCACTAACCATTGTTGATGGGGGAGGAAATGTTGCAGGCTGGGGCGTCACGTTAATCATAAAGAATGACAAGCTTCAAAGCTACATTGATTATTTCGGGAATAAGGTTTCCGTAGAGAATCCGGCTGGAGAAGCTCTAGAATCTGGTGCAAGATACATCAAAGATATACATATACCAGAAAATGGTTATATTGTCTATGTTGGAAACCCAACACAAGATGATGCAGGAAAAGACATGCGTAAAGAAGCTCTCGCTTTTGCTAAGGATCAATTGGGCGAAGAGATAACTCTTACGGGAGTAGAAATTCCAAAGAAAGTTCCAGAAAAAAGAGATACGCTAACAGAAGAAACACTTTCTAAAGGTATTACTTACAAAGAGGTTCAAATTTCTAACCTTGAAGAGGGGAACCTTAATGAAAGAATGAATGTAGTAAAGGCAGATTTGAATCAAGAAAATGTTCATATGGCGACATCTAAAGCACTTGACAGTGTAGTTGCCAGGGAAGAAATTCTAAAACAAGCGAAACGAGAAAAGCTACAAGGAACAGAAGTGATTGCTGGTGTGAATGGTGACATGTTTAATATGCAAACGGGAATTAACATGGGCCTTCAAGTGCAAAATCAATCACTCTTAATCAATCATAGCTACGATTCTCAAGTTGATATTTTTCCTGTATTTGGAGTTGATGGAAACAATAATGCTTTCGTTGATACGCTAGCAATGGAAGGAACTCTTCAATACCAGGATGAACATTTTGAGATTGATTCTCTTAATCGTAATGAAAATGCTGCTAATAAACTAGCAGTCTACACACCAAATTTAAATCAAACACAAAAGCTACAGTTTCAGGATCGCGATGAGAACTTCGTAAACGATGGATCGCTTGCAGTAGTAAAAGGGATAAACAGTCCAAAACAATTGCAAGCAGGTCAAACTTACCAGGGTACCATTGAAAAAATCTATGATTCTGTAGAAAATATAAAAATTCCTAGTAATGGAGTTGTCATAGCAGGCTTTAACGAAAAAAGAGATATCGTCAGGAAGACGCTTCAAGAAGGGGAGAAAATCACTTTTTCTTTTAATTTGTATAAAGGAGAAGAACGAATCCTTACAAATGATGTTATGGAAGCTTCTTCTGGCTACAACTGGCTAGTCAAAGATGGAAAAGCATTAACGGAAGAAGAATTATTAAAGAGTTACAGCAAAGCGCTTGTAACATCTGAAAAAGCACGTACTGCTATTGGAGTTACGGAAAACAATGAAGTTATTGCAGTAACTATTGATCAACCAAGCACTAATTTTGATAAAAGTGATGGGATACCCATTCCTCAACTAGCTAGAATAATGAAGGATATGGGCGCAGTTAGTGCTGTTGGGTTAGATGGTGGTGGCTCAACGGAAATGATTGCAAAACGAGCAGGGACTTCTAATCTGGTAACGGTGAGTAACCCTAGCGATGGCAGTTCCCGTCCTGTTACGAATGCCATATTATTTGCATCCTCTATTGAAAGGTCACCTAGGGTAGGAAACGTGTACGTAGATGAAGATATCACAATATATAAAGAAGCCGAGTATTCCTTTAAAGCTAGAGTAATAGATGAAAACGGTCATCCTCTTCATCCCGATTTCACAAATATCGCTTGGACTACTGATGCAGGAACTATAAACCCGGATGGCGTTTTTACTGCTGTTAATAAGTCGGTGGAAGGGAAGGTGACTGCAGAAGCTGGCGGTGTTGCAGGAACAGCAAAGGTTAAGGTGACCGATGAGATTGATAAGCTGGAATTTCGTCATAATGGCGACTTAATTGTTCAGCAAGGCGATGAAGTGAACCTTAACTTAAATGCTTACGACTCTAATGGAAATACTATTTTGTTAGATAACAGCGTAGCGGAATGGAACGTGGATTCCTCCATTGGAACTGTTAATGAGGATGGCGTTTTAACTATTACGGCAGAAAATGCAGAGGGAGACCTTACAGCAAAGATAGGTGGACAAGAGGTTTCTACACACATAGTAGTTGGATTAACCGAGCAGGTGATAGATGATTTTGAGGAATATGATGTAAGTGGGTATCACGTTTCGGGATTTATGTTCAACGAAAATCAGTATGGAGGAATTGATGGGAACCCTTCTCTTTCGACAGAACATGTGAAGTCAGGGAAGCATAGCTTGAAGGTTGCTTATGATTCAAGTGAGTGGGCTAGAAGGTATAATGGTACGATAAACATTATTCCTCACTGGTATAAGGGGAGTAATTGGTCTGACGAATTAGCTGATAAGATGTATGAAACATATAAAACGGATATTATGCCAAAGAAATTCGGCTTTTGGTTATATGGTGATGGTAAAGCACCATGGGTACGTTTGATTTTTAAAGTGAACGGTTCAAACAAAACATTAGACGCTGTTCCAGAAGTGGACTGGACAGGATGGAAATATGTTGAAGTTGATATCCCGCAAAGCTGGGAGTTACCGATCGTTTTTAACTACATGTATGCAGTGGAAACGAATAAAAACGTAGAGGACTATTCTGGTGCTATCTATTTGGATGATCTTAAATTCGTTTATACAGATGAAGAGCAGGATTACAATGGTCCAGAATTTACGGATATCAAGCCTTCCAAAAATACGGTGTACACCGACACATTTGAAGTGTCTGCTACTATTAAGGATAACCTTTCAGGAGTTGATGCAAGTACTATTAAGGCTTCAGTGGATGGAGAGAAAGTTTCTCATCAGTATGATGCTTCTAGTGGGAAGGTAAGCATCCAGTTAGACAACCTGTCAGAGGGGAAACACATCATTAAAATAGAAGCAAAAGATAACGATGGGAATATGTCGGTCCCTAGTCTTGAGAAAACTATTACAGTAGATTTGAGCGAAGATACAACACCTCCTTCGATTCAGGATGTGACGCCGACAGAAACAGTTAATGTTCAATCTAATACGCCACGAGTATCTTTTCAACTAGAAGATGTGCAAAGCGGTGTGAAACAAGATGATATTCAAGTCATGATCGACGATCGGAAATTAAAGGTTCATTATGACGATGCAACTGGACATGGCTATGCTTTAGGAGCATCACCCTTCAAGGACGGGGAGCACACGCTTCAGATATTAGCTAAAGATACAGCTGGAAATGAGATGGAGAAGATAGAGCGAACAATAACTATTCAATCCATTCAGCAGCCAGAAGATCCTAATAATTTCAAGGTATCCGTTATTCCGGATACACAAGGGAATCGTTACGCTGATGAAATTTTCCAAAGAGTAGCTGAAGAGGATACACCACTTGCTCTTCATGTTGGTGATATCGTTGACATAGCTTCCAAAGAGGAATATGACCAAGCTATGCAATATGCCAACATGCTTAATAAACCACTGTTAATGGTTCCTGGTAACCATGAGAGCTTCCAAGGCAATCTTGATTTATATTTTGAGAACTTTGGTAGCCCGACGTATCATGTGGAATATGGAAATACCTTATTTATTGGTTTGAATTCGGCATATGGGCAAAGTATTTCTGGTTCTGATTCTACCCAGTTTCACTATTTAGAGAACGTGTTAGATCAAACAGATAAACAGAACGTGGTAGTAAACAACCACGTAGTAACAAGAGATGATTTTGGTACAAAACATGAAATGAATCCAAAAGATGCTGAACGATTAGAGAAGATTTTAGGAGATCATAAGAAAGAAAACCCGTCCTCCCATATTCAAGTGTTATTTGGCCATCTACACCTATTACAGGAGTGGGAAGTAGAAGGGGTCACTTATACTGTAACAGGAAATGCGGCAGCAAAAGGCTATGTTTCCAATGAGGAAGGAAATCTATTAGGATCAGGGATGTTACATGTTACCGATGATTCGGTTGAATATAAGTTTAACCCACTGTTAACAGAAGTGTATATTGCAGATGAATCATTAAGGGATAATGAAATGAATATTGCCATCGGCACGAAGCGTTCTTTAAGCTTGTATGGCGATTTCCGAGAAGTGACGAGTAATTATATGGTTGAACTAACCCAATTCCCTAACGTATCGATGGACTGGGAATCTAGTGATGAATCTGTTGTAAAGATAAATAATACTGGAGAAATGACCGTGTTAAAAGAAGGAACGGCCGATATTACAGCAACTAGTGGCGAGAAATCTTCTACGATTACAATAAAGGCTATGGACCCTCAAGATGTAAAACTAGGAAAAATCACCGTACAGGGTGAGGGAGCAATGGAAGTAGGAGAGGAGCAACGTTTAGATCTAACCGGTATCGATTTATATGGAAACTCCTTTGCATTGGATGGTAGTCTAGCAAGCTGGTCGTCTAGCAACGAAACTATTACGATAAGTGAAGATGGTATGGTACAAGCTATATCAGCTGGAACTTCAACGGTTAAGGCAACTTATAGAGGGCTGAACGCTACCATTACAATGGAAATTACGGAAGCTAATGATGGAGAAGATGGTGGCGATGAATCTTCAGAGGACAAACGATTGGCTGGAGATGACCGTTATGAAACAGCTGTAGAAATATCAAAACAAGGCTGGAAGAAGTCTGATACTGTTGTAATTGCACGAGGAGATAGCTTTGCAGATGCACTTGCAGGCGCACCTCTTGCACATAAGGAGAATGCACCTATTTTGCTTACGAATACAGATCGACTATTACCAACCGTCCAGGAAGAAATTAAACGTTTAGGTGCGAAACGAGCGATTGTGCTTGGAGGAAACAATGCAATATCCACCTACACTACGTATCAGCTACAGGGATTAGGGATAGAGGTAGAACGTATTAATGGAGCAGATCGCTATGAAACAGCGACGAATATTGCAGCCCAGCTAAATGGAAATTCAGAGAAGGCCATTGTAGTAAATGGTAGTAAATTCCCTGATGCTCTATCTATTGCTCCATACGCCGCTAAAAATGGGTACCCAATCTTGTTAACAAAAGCAGATAAACTGCCAAAGGCAACCAAGAATGCGATGCGTAACATTTCCCAAACGGTTGTCGCTGGGGGAGAAGGGGTAGTAAGTAAGGAAATATTTGATACCCTCCCATTAGCGAAACGCTACAGTGGAAAAGATCGTTACGAAACATCTGCTGCTATTGCCAAAGGTCTGAACAACACCGGCACTACTGCTTTCATTTCAACAGGAGATGAATTTGCCGATGCCCTTGCAGGGGCTGTTTTAGCCGCTAAGCATAACGGTGTATCGTTGTTAGTGAAACCAGACAAGGTTCCAAACAGCATTAAAGAAGCATATGATTCTCTTGAAGTAAAGAACGTGTATATTTTAGGAGGACCTAATGCAGTAAACGAAGAGGTGGAAAAAGAATTGGATTTTGGGAAAGAAGAAAAATAATTAACCAATAAAACAGGTTAGAGCATTAGCTCTAGCCTGTTTTATTGGTCTTCACGAATTAGTGAACGTGTAGAAATGGGAACGATTACATGTGAACCTATCCCACGATGTCATCATTACGCAATAGTAGGGATTCAACATATAAATATTTTGTACTCTCACAACAGGTCTTCTCAGTATGTAAAAAAATAGTATATAATATATGAAAATCATAGGAAGGGGGACTGAGTGGTGGAAACAAAAACGGTGGAAAGAACAGTATCTTCAGGGGTCCAGCAGGCTATCCAACGTGGAATAGTTGCAGGACTTCCCATTGTGTTTGGATATGTGCCGATTGCTATTACATATGGAGTGCTGGCAAAACAGGCTGGGCTTAGTCTATTGGAAATAACCAGTATGAGTGTACTTGTCTTTGCTGGTGCTGCTCAATTTGTTGCGGTTAGCATGATGAATGCTGGAGCCCTCTTTGCTGAAATTGTATTAGCCACATTTATATTAAATCTGCGTCATTTTGTAATGAGCTTTTCCATCATGGAACGTCTCCGTCTGGCTCCTTTAAAATGGAAGGTGCCCATTAGTCTCGGTTTAACGGACGAAACCTTTTCTGTAGCCTCCTTAAACTCTTCGGAGGCAAGACAGAAGGAGGGAATGTGGTTTTATGGCACCATGATTATCATCTCCTATCTTGCTTGGATTGTTGGTTCATTTGCCGGTGGGGTACTGGGAGAAGTAATTCCTGATGCTCTAAGTCAGAGTATGGGAATCGCACTATACGCTATGTTCATTGCGTTACTTGTTCCATCTGTGAAAGCGGAGTGGCGAATAGGGATGATAGCTCTTCTTGCCATGATTATTAATGTAGCCGCCTATCAGCTAACCAGTAATCAGGGATGGTCCATTGTTATTGCAACGATTGGCGCTGGTGCAAGCGGAATCTGGCTTCTACCTGAGGAGGATGCTTCATGATGCTAATTATTATTGGTATGGCTCTCGTCACTATGATCCCACGGGTTCTGCCAGCATTTGTTATAGGTAAGTGGGTTTATCCTAGATGGGTCAGTCGGTGGCTGAATGCCATACCTTATGCTGCACTCGGAGCTTTAATTTTTCCTTGGATCACAACGGTAATTGAGGGTAAACCATTGATTGGAATCCTAGGGGGAATCGTAGCGGTAGTGCTAGCAGTAATAAAGGTAAATACCATTATTGTAGTACTTGGTGCTATCCTTTCTGTTTTTGTAATGAACAGCGTTTTCTAGACGTTTGTCACATGGATTGGGCTTCTGCATATAGTATAGGGAATTCCATTCGGGAAGGGGAAACGCACCGATGTATGATCCACGTCAGCAATGGTTAGGTGGTTTAGGGCAAATGTTTTTTCCTGGTAGCGGTTCACCAGGTGGCTTTCCTGGCGGACCTGGAGGCGGATTTCCAGGTCAACAACCTCCTGGACCTCCACCAGGTCAAGGGGGAGGCGGACCACAAGGAGGCCCTCAGGGACCACCACCAGGACCACCACCTTCTACTCCGCCAATCGGGCAGCAAGGTGTTGGTGGCCAACCAAATGTATTAGCAGTAGACCCGGGAGCACTATACGGCTGCTTGTATCGGTACACATGGATTCGTTTAAATAATGGAAGAACTTTCTGGTATTATCCAACATATATTGGCAGAACCTCTGTAGCCGGCTATCGTTGGAGAAGAAGACAGCAAAGATGGGTTTATTACGGAATTGATACGAGGCAAATAGCTTCATTTTCTTGTTATTAAAGCTTAGGAACGTCATCACCAGGTGGCGTTTCTTTTTTTGTCGAAATGAAATAGTTGCAAAAGGACAGGGAGAGGTATTATGTTAGAGAAAGGAATGTATGTAAGCGCTTTATTTTTTAGGGGGGAAAATTCTAAACTATACACAAAATTGGTATTCTTCACTGCATATACATATAGGAGATAGAGAAAGGATAGAAAGGGGAACTAGCGATGGTTATTCGAGAGGCCCAACTGTCAGACGCAAAAGCAATTGCCAATGTGCATGTATCAAGCTGGAAATCAGCCTATCAACATTTAATTGAACAACAGGATATGCAAAATTTAACGCTGGAGAACAGAATCACCCTGTGGGAAACAGTGCTGAAGAAAAAAATTAATGGTCAAATGGTCTTTGTTGCTGAAGTGGAGGATCATATTGTGGGGTTCATTTCGGGTGGAAAAGAGCGAACCAAAAATTATGGCTTTGATGCTGAAATATATGCTATATACTTGTTGGAAGACTACCAGGGTAAAGGAATAGGCAGTGGATTATTTAGCGCATTTGTGTACAATATGGCTCATGAAGGGTACACATCCTTGCTGGTTTGGGTATTAACTCAAAATCCATACAAACGATTTTACGAAAAATATGGAGCAGCCCCTATTGAAGCTGAAAAAGTAACCATTGGGAAAGGAACGTACGAAGAAACAGCGTACGGGTGGAAGAATATGGACAAATTACTGGAGACTATCAATTATTCTAAAGCGAATTAACTTCATTGGTTGTAAATGATGTTTTGTTAAAAATGATTCATGGAGTCTTATGAACAAATGAGTGTCCTTTTCTGCTGTGAAAAGGGGCTGAATAACATTTCTCTATAAAAGGCTGATACTAAGAGCAAAGAGATTATATTTCCATACAAATGAGCAGATTGCCGGTAATCGGCAATCTGCTTTTATTAAATATGCTTAGTCAATAAAACGGGCTCTATTCTTATTTAAACGGGTTTGCCTGTTTCGTTATATGGTTCGATATGAATTTGAGTATGCTTAATATGATGGACTTCCTCTAACGTCTCCTCTATTCGATCCGTAATATCATGACTCTCCTTAACACTTAAATCTGGTGCAACATGGATTGTTGCATCCACAAGCACTTGATTCCCAAGTAACCGTGCTTTTACATCCTCTACCCGTTTCACCCCAGGGTCTTGAGCGATGGTTTGTTTGACATCATCTAATAATTGCTCATCCACCCCATCTGTAAGAGCATGGGAAGCATCACGGAAAATATCATAAGCGGTTTTACAAATGAGTACCCCGACAATAAAACCAGCTACAGGGTCAAGCCAGAATGCACCGAATTGGGCTCCGCTTATACCGATAAATGCGCCAATACTTACAAGGGCGTCGGACCGATTATCCTGTGCAGCGGCATATAAAGAGTGGCTATTAATTCGTTTGGAAAGATTTAAATTATATCGATAAACAGCAAACATAACAACCGCAGCACCTAGAGCAGTCCAGGCTGTCAGCATGGCTGGCTGTTGTTCATACCCAGAAACAAGCTGACGGACAGTCTCATAAAGGACCTGCAAGCCAACTGTCATCATGATAAAAGCTGCGATGAGGGAGCCTATCGTTTCGGCACGAAAATGACCGTAGTGGTGGTCTCGATCAGGTGGTTTTCTGGAGATACGCAGGCCAATAAGTACCGCTAGGGAGGCGACGACGTCAGTAACATTGTTCAATCCATCCGCTCTTAGTGCTTCAGAGTTACCGCTGTAAGCAATTAAGAGCTTTACAACTGACAGAACGAGATAGGCACCTATACTTATCCACGCACCCTGTTCCCCTTTTTTAAGTTGTTCATACTCATTCATTGTACAGACCTCCGTTAACTCACTTTAGCAATATATAGCTTACCAAATGGACATCAACTGGGTCTAGAGCAACATACATTGCTGCATCCATATGTATTGTGGGCATTAAAGTAATTTTGCTTTGGGCAACTTTACATACTAAGAGAAAACATATAGAACTAAAGACCTAAATAAGTGTCTTGATATGCAGATAGCTAGAAATCAAGATTATTTTTTGTACAAAGGGGTAAGCACATACTAAGAAATCATTTATTACTTTATATTTATAATGACAAGCAACCGAGTGTAGAAAATAATTAGAAGGGGTGGACATTCATGTTAAAAGAGACAGTTATCATTGAAGGCTCTGTACAAGGAATGAGGTTTTCTAAACCGGTATTGCTTCAATACAACCCAAATGAGGAACAAATTGAAGAAGCTATTATAAAATTTTTTGATAGTCATGCGAACTCATTTGAAGAATTAGCAGTACAAAGAGGTTGGAGAGATTCCTATTGGACCTTCCCACAATATTATGAATTAGTAATTTAATCCTAGAAATCGAGCTGGCTATTTAGTCAGCTATTTTTTTTGCTCTCATGTTCCTTACCTCCTTCCTTTATTAGCTAAATTCTCAACGATTAAATTAGAGGGCCTAAATACAACTGCTGGCTTTTCCATATTGTTTATAGAAACACTGTTTAGTAAAGCTAGAGACCATACGTTATAAAGTATGGAAATCGTTTGTGGCATCATCTCCAATCTGTTGGATGAACTGAAGTGTACCTCTAATACGTTTGCTAAAAAGGTAAGAGAATGGTTGGAAGCAATGCATGTATAAGTTGTGAGTTTTAACTGAATGAGTTAAACCTATACACATACCGAATTTCCTGAATTTTATCTTCTGTTGTTTACTGATAATGTAAAGCTAAAAGGGTCTGCTGTCTGAGACAGTCATGGAGAATTGAGATAAGTTAACAACTGTTTTTCATATTGAAAATCCAGAAAACAAAAGGACAGATGGAGGCATAAAACCTTTGTGTAATGACTGTGCTTGAACTTATTATCTTTTGAATAAAAAAATATTACTGCACCCTAGCACATCCAGTTATGATGACAAATAAAGTGAAGTAGTGTAGTTACAGGAGTGGAGGTGTATGTATAATGAAAAAGAATGTTAAGAATAGAAAGTTACCAGAGTTAAAAAAAGGAATAGGGTATTTACCCAAAAGCTCATTCTTACCTCCGGAGGATTGTAATTACTTCCCGTCTAAATGTGATTGCCCACCGGGCCCTCCAGGTCCACAAGGCCCCGCTGGTCCTGAAGGATCTCAGGGCCCCTCAGGTCCAGCCGGTCCTCCAGGTCCTGGGGTACCTCCAGCATTTGGGTCACTTTATTTAAGTAGTGGTGGGTTATTAGAGGAAGGACGTGTCTTATTTAATGTAAGTGGACCTTTAGAAAGAACTTCTTTCGATAATACTTCAAACGGTATTGAGGTGCTAGAAGGTGGAGTGTACGAAATAAGTGCTGGTATGGAAGTCACCACGCTAAACCAAGTTTTCAGTGAATTGGATATCAGGAATAATGATATACCAATACCCAATTCAAATTTCACTTATTATACTACTTTTGAAAGCACGCATTTCTCAGGGAAGACTATTCAAGTTCGACTTGCTAGTCAAGAAATAATCACTGTTGTAATTAATAGGGTAGACGGAGATGCAACATATATGAATGCCGCTCTTACGGTCAATCGGATTGGGTTATAATTAATATAGTTTTTTACTTCCAAGACCTATAGGTTATTAATGTATTTTTCTAGATGGGTTGTCATGATTCTAACATAATATTTAGAGCGTTCTAGTAGATGAGATGGTCAAATTCATTTTTATTAAGAATATAGATACTTCCTAAGCATGTTGCTTTATCTTAGTATTGTGACGTGCTTTTTTTCGTACGAGGAATACTTTCATAAGGCGAAGGTGGAATTATTTGAAAATATTGGGAATAGATCTGCATTCCATAAAATATATGCACAAAAAAATACCTTGAATTTGAAATTCTTGGTTTTGAAATATTGTGCAGCTGGGTATATATCATAGGTAACCGTTACTGTTGAAAGGCTACGGTTGTTTTACTTATGAATAAAGGAGCGATGACGATGACAAAGATGGCGATAATTTATTACAGTTCTACAGGAACGAACTATCAATTAGCTCAATGGGCAGAAGAAGCTGCCAAGGAAGCGGGTGCAGAGGTAAGACTACTGAAGGTGCCTGAAAATGCTCCCCAAGCAGCCATTGAACAAAACCCTGCTTGGAAGAAGCACCTTGAGGCTACAGAGCATGTTCCGGAAGTAACTAATGATGATCTAGAGTGGGCAGATGGCTATATATTCTCTGTTCCAACCCGTTTTGGTAACGTTCCATCTCAAGTTAAAAGCGTGCTAGATGGCGCTGGTGGACTTTGGTTCCAAGGGAAATTAATTGATAAAGTTGTAAGCGCTATGTCTTCTGCTCAGAACTCCCATGGAGGACAAGAACAAACGATTACAAACCTTTACACAACCATGTTCCATTGGGGTGCCATTGTAGCAACTCCAGGCTATTCTGATGACTCCATATTTGCAGCTGGAGGAAATCCATATGGTACTAGTGTCACCGTAGATGGAGAGGGCAATATGCAGGAAGATGTGGAAGCAGCAGTTAAACATCAGGCCAAGCGAACAGTGGATATTACAAATCGAATCGCTAATAATTGATAAGTGTAGGAAAAATGAGAGGAGCTATTCTCTCTTCAGCATGCAGAAAAACCTCTGTTTTTCTGCATGCTGTATTTTTATCATACGGAAAACCGTATGGCAGCAGCATTTATGAGCGGATTCTCAAATTTATGGGCGAATATCGAAAAATATGAGCGGATTTTCTTATTTATGGGCGGATATCAGAAAATATGAGCGAATTTTCGAATTTATGAGCGGTCCCCCCCTTTTTTTTTATAGTAAGCTCTTAGTACTGCGCTTTCAGGAGAAAAAGTTCTATTTCTAGAAGCATGATTGTGTTGACCATAATCGTTTTCCAGAAGAAACCCATATATTGTAGTAACGATGCTTCTCTTTAGTAGGAATAATATCACTTTGAAATTATTTTTTATGATTAGAAAAAGGATTGTTGGGGAAAATGGGTATTAATTCTAATAAAGACAAGGGTATGGACAATATTTCTCCCTATTTGTTTTGAATCCAAGATAAAAGGGAATAAAAATTACAAGAAGTATTTTCAGAATATTGTTTCAATTTTTGATGTTATGTAATATACTATAAAAAAGGAACAAGGGGGTATGTTCCATGGAAAGACATAAGGTGTCGTTTCAATTAAAATGTTATCTATTTAAAGGAAGAGAAGTAATCCATGCCAAGAAGGAATTACCTTTTGAAGTCAAGCTGGCGTCCTCTTTAGTTCTCGATGAATTGTGCTACATGTGGAATAAACAACATCTGGAAACACAGATTAATGAAGCGATAGATAAGAGAGATCAAGAACGTTTCATGGTGTTAAGTCAGCAATATAAGCCGTACACCTACGAATAGTAGGCTGGTCACATATTCTGAAGCAGATGACATACGTAGCAAACATACTGGGAATCCATCCTAGCACTCTAGTAGGGAGTGCTAGGATTTTATTGTGCTCTAAAGAGATACATATTTTATGAAATGCTAGAAAGTGTTATATTGTTTAAGGAATAAGTTTATAGAATAGAAAGGATCTGCCACATGACAAAACGAATACTGGCGCCTTCCATTCTTGTCGTTGCTATTGTCCTTTCAGCGTGCCAATGGAGCGGTGGGGATGGTTCAGAAAAAAAAGAAGAAACCCCCTCATCAGAAAGGGAAGCAACGCCTGAAGAGAAGGAACAACCAAAAGAAGAGTCATCTGAGGAAAATGATACCAATTCTAATGATTCAGAAGAAGATAGCGAAAAACAAGGGAATGATTCCATAGAGCAAGATGATCAATCCTCGATGGAAGATTCAGCTGCTCAACCTTCTGCTACAAATGAGAATGGAGTTCTCCAAGAACACAAAAGTGTAACTGCCGTTATTAACAAACAACGCCAGCTGCCCAAGGATTATGTGCCATCCGATTTAGTTGTTCCAGATGTGCCTTTTTATTTTGAAGAGTTTCACCCGAAGAAGCAGATGAGAAAGGAAGCTGCAAGGCATCTAGAGACGCTCTTTTCAGATGCTGAACAAGCAGGCATTGAGTTAGTAGCTGCTTCCGGCTATCGATCCTTTGATCGCCAGCAGACAATTTATAAAGGAAATGTAGAAAACATGGGAGAAGAAGAAGCCAATCAGGTTTCCGCTCAGCCTGGACATAGTGAGCATCAGTCAGGGTTGGCCATGGACGTCACGAATGGAGAAGTGTCCTTTCAGCTAATACAGGAATTTGGGAAGACAGAGGCTGGCATGTGGTTAGTGAACCACGCACATGAGTATGGGTTCATTATCCGCTACCCAGAAGGAAAAGAGAGCATCACCGGCTATAGTTATGAGCCATGGCACTTACGATTTGTAGGGGAGGAGCTTGCCACCGAAATACACAACAGCACCTCTACCCTTGAGGAATACTTTGGAATAGTACCGGAATAATGGTAGCTTCCTTACATCATGTTAGGATGTTCAGCTAGTAGAAACTTGGTTTTACTACTAGCTTTTTTCCGTATAGCGTCCGATGTCCAGTCGAGATATTAAGAGGTCGTTTCTGAAAAGCGAGTGTTTTTCAGACCACTTCTTACTCTAATAAACGTATAGGATCCACTCCTAAAAACTATTAAAAGGGTACACATATTCGGGTCTAAAGAATAGTGAAAAAAGCTCCCATTCCGGCAGAAGGATTGGGAGCTTTTTTTGGCTGCAAGGCTTATAGTGTGTAATATTGCCTATACATGGTGTGCGAGCTTGATCCTTTACATTCACTAAGGAATTATGAAGGTGATTTACCTAACCAGCTTGTTTCAAATGACGCTGTTACGAACCAACGTTGATGTTGAGTTGTTCCCTATAAAGGGGAGAGTAACATTTGATTCTGAACGTTGTGCAATCCAGTGACTAGTAGCATATGCCAACTCTCTTTTGTGAAAAGGAATTATTAAGTAGTGTTTCATAGGTAAAAACTGCTGTGTCGCCTGTGGTCACTTTCTTCCCATCAATAGGGAGAAGGTTCTCTTCAAATCTGACACTGCCCTCCGCATCCCCATCAGGAAGATAGGTGGGACAAATAATCGTCCAATCGAAATTAGTATTCTGTAGCGTTTGATATACGCTTAAATGCTCTTCAGCGGCAAACGTTTTCGTTCGTTTAGACTCAGAAGATTGAAATCGATATTTATCAGCTTCGTAACGACTATCTAATATCCCAGCCGTTCCTATCGTAACAATACGATTGATACCTGCCTGCATCATCTGTCGAATTATTATAGGAATCGCCTCGGAGAGTGTTGTGGTGCGATCTGTACCTAAAGCTGAGACTACAGCATCACTAGAACGAATGGCTTTTTGAACGTCTCCTTCATTCCTCACATCCCCAATAATTAACTCTGCATGTGGAATGACCTCCACTGCCTTCTCTTGGTTACGAACGAGGGCGCGGACATGATGGCCTTGCTCGAGAAGTAGGTTAGTTAGCTTACTTCCGACCCTGCCAGTGGCGCCAAAAATAGTAATGTTCATACATAGCTCCTTTATATTTGGATAAATTTTTTGTAAAATTTCGTAAAATAGCCCATGCTGTTCTACACATTTGCTATTCTGAGATTACACCTAAACGAAAGAGTGGTCTAAACTCATGAATAAAAAACTTGTACGAAGCTGGGCATTATATGATTGGGCAAACTCTGCTTTTGCTACTACTATGATGGCTGCTGTATTGCCGATTTATTATTCTCAAGTAGCTGCCTCTAATGTAGATGGAGCAACAGCAACTAGTTATTGGGGCTATACCCAATCTATTGCTGTATTAATCGTCGCAATTTTAGCACCAATACTCGGTGCTATTAGTGATTATTCAGCTGCTAAGAAAAAGTTTCTTCGTTTCTTTGCTTACATGGGAATGATCGCTAGTATCATGTTAGCATTTGTCGATTCAGGTGAGTATTTATTTGCATCATTGCTCACTATTATTGGGACAGTAGGCTTTTCGGGCGCCAATGTTTTCTATGATGCATTTCTTCCTGAAATAGCAAAGGACGAGGATATGGATAAAGTTTCCTCCTGGGGATTTGCATATGGGTATATCGGGGGTGGGCTCCTATTAGCTTTCAATCTATTGCTCATTCAACAATATCAGTGGTTTGGCTTGCCCTCTACAGAAATGGGTACGAAAATCTCCTTTATCTCTGTCGGACTCTGGTGGTTTGCCTTTTCCATCCCCCTGTTCAAAAATGTCATCGAAGAGCCGAAACATCCTGTTAAAAAATCTCGCTCCTATGTGAAAATTGGGTTCAAAAGAGTCGGCACTACATTTAAGGAGCTGAACCAATTCAAACAGCTGCTTCTCTTTTTAGTCGCTTTTTGGCTTTATAATGATGGCATATCTACAATTATAAAAATGGCAACAAGCTATGGTTCTTCTATCGGTATCGGAACCTCTGATCTGATTACAGCCTTGTTAATTACTCAGTTTGTCGGCATACCATTTTCCTTCTTTTTCGGATGGCTAGCCAAGAAATGGACTGCTAAACGAGCATTATTACTGGCATTATACATTTATATCGGTATCGTAATTTTAGGGTTTTTTATGATTTCTGCACTCCATTTTTACATTCTAGCCACATGTGTGGGCTTCGTTCAAGGAGGGGCACAAGCATTAAGCAGATCCATTTTCGGGCGTATGGTTCCAGCCGATCGTCATGCAGAATTTTTTGGGTTTTATGGTATCTCCTCAAAATTTGCAGCTATCTTCGGACCATTCCTGTTTGCCCTCGTTGGACAACTGACAGGGTCCAGCCGGTTAGGCATCTTTTCCCTTGTCATCTTTTTTGTTGCAGGAATATTCCTCCTCCACCGATTGGACATTGATAAAGGTACGAAAGAAGCGCAACAAGCGACAAGAAACGAGAATCCTCTTGATGTGCATAGTTAATAAGGGATTTGGGAGAGCTCCTGATAAGTAAGAAAAGGATAGCACCGTTTAGATAAAGGAATGTACTGGTTTGAGGAGGGGAGTTCAAACTACCTCTATTTCCAGGCCTTCGTATTAGTAAACTATACAGAAACAAAGAAAAGCTGCTCCCATCCGATGGGAGCAGCTTTTCTTTATACAACAGGGTTACTATATTGATTAGACCAATCTTCCTCTACTGGTTTTCCTGTATCATACGAAATGTTTGCAAGAAGGGTTTCAAGGTAGTGGCGTTTGTCTTCAGTTGGTTCTTTCCAATAGTGTAGTAGTTCATTGATGATTTCCACTCCTTCCGCACGGGCTTGATCGTAAAGGTCTATAAAGCTTTCATGCTGAGTCTCGTACGTTGCAGAATGTCGCCATTGTTCTCTTGCTTCGTTCAAATAGTCATGGTTTGATGTTATCGGCTGGTGAGAAAAAGGGTTTATGGTAGAACCAAGAAGAATGTTCTTCCAGCCATATGGATCATATAATATGCGTAGTGCTTGCTTGAAATCTTTATAGGCAGCCTGTACATAATGTTTCTCTGTCCTGTTGTGTTCATCTGGATAATAAATGGAAATGGCTTCATCTATCATATCTTCAATTTCTTGCGGGATGGAGGCACCTACATTGATTTCTTTATATACAGGCGTTTTCCACGTCTGTAGATGTCGGTATCGTTCCATCATAATCGTATCTATAGTAACCTCTAGCACTTGATGCTTGTTTTTTTCGTAACCAGAAAAATAATGTATAAATGGATGTGTATTCCGATCAAGAATATGATGAGTAACAAACCCTAATATATATGCTTTTGTTGCAGTGGAGACACCGATGGCTTTATCAATCAGACTCATTAAAAAAGGACCGCAGTGGTAGTAGTGTAAAACACTTCCAAGTTCATTGACGGCAGAAGGTTTCCTCCACGGTAAGAAATGATGATAAAAGAAGGGGTCTGGTCCTTGTGCTCCAAGGTTCAAAAATGGTTGAACCGTATTCCATTCCTCCTGGGAATTCTCCGTGTTTACGGACTCCATAATTTCCTCGCAAAATAAGATATGTGT
Organism: Pontibacillus salicampi; assembly: GCF_042434395.1. Classification (NCBI taxonomy): domain Bacteria; kingdom Bacillati; phylum Bacillota; class Bacilli; order Caryophanales; family Bacillaceae; genus Pontibacillus; species Pontibacillus salicampi. The sequence continues at coordinate 195,111 of NZ_JBHLTP010000004.1, forward strand.
CCACAAATTAGGCATAGCTTTCCCTCCTTTTGATGGACCTGTTTCCTTCATTAATAAGGACTACTTCTATTATAAGAGAAATGATTCCTTTATTACGATTAAAAATCTTACTATCTTGTGAAAGGGAGCATAATTTCTGAGGTATATCTATATATGTAGGATGGGGGTGAACAGTATGAGTGCTTCCAATTCGTTAATGGTTGCGGTCATTTCTATTATTGTAACGTTGTTTGCTAATATCGTCATCCAACGATTGAGGTCTAGGTTTGAGTGGTTTCATGCATCTGGTATTTTCCAAAGAGAGCATGCCTACAATCAGCTGCAGGAGCTGTATTTAGAAGTATATGGTATTGTATCCCAATCTGAATTTTTAAAGTATTATTATGGGCTTCACCATAGCTTCTCATTCATGGATCTTCCGTTTGTAGAGGTGCAGGATAAGCTCACTTTACAACAGTGTCCGGTAGATAATTCGATTGATTTTTCATCAATGGCAATGGTGACCTGTATTATGAATAACAAACAATATGCCTCACCAAAGCTGCTAAAGCTCGCTGTTGCTTATCGGTTTTGTGAGGAACAAATTCAGAAAGTGAAAAAGGAGGAGAAAATAGAATATCAGAAGGAGCAGGGACAAATCATGTATGAATTGGTGAGGACAGTTATCCAAGAGACAAACGGTAAACTAAAGCAATGCGGCATGGAGTTTTTAGAAACAGAACGCAGCACAGGACAGATGGACTACTCTATCTACAAACGCTAACATTTATCGCTTCTTTTCAGAACTAGGAATGTTATAATAATGATAGAAAGTTAGAAATAGTGTGAAGCTTCTTTAATGCTATTTCATTTTTGTTTTTATGTAAGCGTTGTTAAACAGCGTTTACGGTTATACATAACTAGGTATAGATTGTAATGGAAAGGATGAATAGAAATGGAATACCGTACGGAGAAAGACACTCTTGGAGAAATGAAAGTCCCAGCGGATAAATATTGGGGAGCGCAAACACAGCGAAGTGTTCAGAATTTCCCTATTGGTAATGAAACAATGCCTCGTGAGGTAATACATGCCTTCGCTATTTTGAAAAAAAGCGCCGCACAAGCTAATTATGAATTAGGCTTATTAGAACAAGAGAAAGCCAGAGCGATTGCACATGCAGCTGACCGAATTATAAGAGGAGAATTAGAAGAACATTTTCCATTAGTCGTTTGGCAAACAGGTAGCGGTACGCAGTCAAATATGAATGTGAACGAGGTCATTGCGTATGTTGGTAATGAATGGCTGGAAGGACAAAATTATGATACAAGATTACATCCGAATGATGATGTAAATAAGTCTCAAAGCTCTAATGATACGTATCCAACTGCTATGCACATCGCTTCAGTATTAAAAGTAGAGGAGCATGTTATTCCTGCTTTAACAAATCTGAAGAATACGTTAAAAGAAAAGATGGAGGCCTTTGAAGAGGTTGTTAAAATCGGCAGAACTCATTTACAGGATGCTACCCCGTTAACCTTGGGGCAGGAAATCAGCGGCTGGCATCGTATGCTCGAAAAAACAGAAGGAATGCTTCGGGATAGTTTAACCTATGTAAGAGAGCTTGCAATTGGTGGTACAGCTGTTGGCACAGGACTGAATGCACACGTGGAATTCTCTGATCGAGTATGCCGTGCCATTAATGAAGTGACAAGTAATTCCTTTGTTTCCGCACCAAATAAATTTCATGCTCTCACAAGCCATGATGAGCTGGTTCATGCGCATGGTGCGTTAAAAGCTTTAGCTGGTGACTTAATGAAGATAGCAAACGATGTTCGCTGGCTTGCTAGTGGGCCGCGCTCAGGAATTGGTGAGATTACTATTCCAGCAAATGAACCTGGAAGCTCTATCATGCCAGGTAAAGTAAATCCTACACAAAGCGAAGCAGTTACGATGGTAGCTACGCAAGTAATGGGGAATGATACTACAATCGGTGTCGCAGCCAGTCAAGGGAATTTTGAGTTGAACGTATTTAAGCCCGTTATTGCTTATAATTTCCTGCAATCTGCCGAGCTTTTGTCCGACGCTATGAATTCCTTTAATGAGCGGTGTGTTGTAGGATTGGAACCAAATCAAGAAAAGATAGACGAGCATTTGCGTAATTCTTTAATGCTTGTTACTGCTTTGAACCCTTACATCGGCTATGAAAATGCTGCGAAAATTGCGAAGTATGCTTTTGAAAAGCAACTAACCTTGAAGGAAGCTGCTGTGGAGACTGGTCAGCTTACAGAGGAGCAATTTGAAGAGTATATAGATGTGAAGGCTATGACTAAACCAAGCTCTTAATATAAAGAAGCCCTCAAGCTGTCTTGAGGGCTTTTGCCATTCTTATGAAATTATTTACCGCTGTACTGCTGTTCAGCCATTTGTACAAGACGCTTAGTAATTTCTCCACCTACAGAACCATTCTGACGGGAAGTTGTATCTGGCCCAAGATTTACACCAAATTCTTGAGCGATTTCAGTTTTCATTTGATCAAGTGCTTGTTGTACGCCAGGTACAACTAGCTGGTTAGAGTTGTTATACGCCATAACATTTCACCTCTTATTTGTTTTTGGTGGGCTTGCTGGATTTGCACCAGCCAATTCTACTAGCCCTTGTTGTAATGTTTGTGGTGTGAGTAATCCTATTATGTGAGAAAGAAAAAAATATATGTCAGCCAATGTTTACCTAATAGCGTAAGTATAGGAAGTAAAATTAGGAAATAGCTTAAACTTTAATAAAATTTACCAAAATAATTTTTAAATAATTGCTTTATTTTAGGTCACAATAAGCATACACAGGAGGTGAGACACATGGCTTACAACAACTCTAACGAATTAGTAGTACCTGGTGTACAGCAAGCTCTAGACCAAATGAAAACTGAAATCGCTCAAGAGTTCGGCGTTCAACTTGGTCCTGATACAACTTCTCGTCAAAACGGTTCTGTTGGCGGAGAAATCACTAAACGTCTTGTTCAAATGGCTGAACAACAATACAGCGGTGGACAAAAATAATTCATTCATATGATGGCTTAAGGAGGAATGGGCGACCATTCCTCTTTTCCACGTAGTCAAGTTTTACATAAGAATTGCAGGGTATATCGACAAGGGAAGGATAGAGGAAGGAGCATCAGCTATGTTTATTTGTCCTGCCTGTAATGGAATGCAACAGGTTGTGGTTCGGTGCAAGACATGTAGTACTGAGATGGAAGAGAAAGGACGTTCCGTAGATTACTTAGATGACTATAGTCCCTATTTAGATGATGAAGGATTAAAGCTTGTAGATGGAGACACTGATTCTTCCGAGGAACATGAATGTGTACACCTATTTTATTGTAGAACGTGTCAGGACCATATGGATTATCCCATCTCAGAGTTAGATAGGTAGAATATAGAACAAAAGGAGGCCCAAAGAGCCACCTTTTACTTATTTATGCAGAAACATATAAAATAGATGATATATTCCAATGAGTAACGAATCATAGTAGAAAGACGAGTGGATCATGATTTCATGCTCGCTGTCGTCTTTCCTATTTTGGATAGAGGCACCTAAAATAAGCTCGTCTTGAAATACACCAATTGTTTTATGTGAATGTTTTTCTGTCCAGAAATGAATAACACTTTCCGTTTGCTCGTCGTGGAAAACGAGTTGGTGATGGGTGAGGTGCAGTAACGTTTGTAATGTTCCAACACGAGTTCCATTGTTCATGACAATCCAGTGACTTCTAGTAACATTTTTATAAAATGGTCGTTTCTCTATGGAAAATGTGTTGAATCGTTCAATGATTTTGACATTAAAGACTTCTGCACCTCCGTTTGTCACCTTCCCTAAACCGAAGGCAGCTGCTTTTTGTACTGAATTACTATAATATGGAATTATTTTGTTGGCAAATTCATGGTTTGCATTGTACACAATAAAACCCGGTTCCATGCAATGTTTTGGTGATTCTTTACAGATGTAATGGCGGGTCATTCCTTTTATGCCTCTGCCACAAGCTTATTCGTTTTGATAGAAGAGAAAATAGCATGAATAACATTGATGATCCATATAAGTGGAGCGAGAGCTAATCCAATCCACCACATTTCCTCACCCAATATAGTTGGTAATAAAACACAACCTACGTAAAGGATGATAAATGCGATTCCACTTATTATTTTCCCGATGTAAAATTGCCCTATCCCAGGAATTAGGAAGGATAGTAGTCCGGCTAGCCAAGTTTTTTTCATAATGTCCTCCTTAATAGATCATTTTTATTTGTATTGTAATTGTTCAGCAATTTGAATGAGCTCGTTTTTGGCTAAATTATTGTTTTGTGCTAATAAACTGTAGCGAAGTCCTTTTTCATTCCAGCTTAAATTTTGAATACCGTCTGACATATATTCTCCTTCTGTCCCTCGTACCTCGACTAGATCTATATTAGGCAAAGGCTCATCGTCCTCTTCTGGGGCAGGAAATACACTTAAGGCGAATTGGAGTTTATTATCTTTTATATATTCCATAGAAACTTCGGTCCTGTTAAATCCTGTAGAATCATACTTTTCAATATTCAATCTCTCATAAGATTTATCTGTTACTTGTAGAATGGATTGGCCGAGTGCTTCTTCCGCTTGCTCGAGTGTAATGGACTTGGTAAGGTTTGATTCATCAAGCGATTTAGTATCAACGTCTTTAGGGATATCTAAAGTAAAGGTTCCCTCCTCAAAGGAAGGGTTCAGTGTTAATTCAGAGACGGTATAATCAACTTGAACGTCGCCTGATTTAGAGATGGATTTCATAATCATCCAGCTTTCCTTACTAATCCAGTACTCTTCTTCCCCACGTATCGAATTGCTTTCTTTAGGTGTGGCTTTTAGATGATACGTATCTTTCCCGTTAATGGCTTCTTCGCCAACTAGTTCCATATTATGACTCTTCATCGTTTGGTTAAGAGTCTGTTGAATTTGTTCCCGTTGATTACTGCCAACCCATTCGGACGATAGTTGGGGAGAACTTGTCTTAAATGCATTATTCTGGCTAGAATTGTAGAAAATAATACTGCTTCCATCGTTTAACGATTGCGTCTTTTCTCCAGTTTTGTTTTTTGATATTACTTTAATGTTACCTCTCTCATAATCCTGCCACTGTTCCATCTCTGTTCGATCTATTGTCTTACCTCCTTTAGTAATCTTATAAGTTCCTTTCATATAAAACCCTTTCAAATTGCTTCTATCTTCTACGGCTTTTGTAACAATTTCACTAGGGGAATAGGAAGTAGAGGCTTGTGTAGAGCATCCTCCAACGATAAATATGCTCGCTATTCCAATGAAAAGGATAAATTTATTCATAGTCCATTTCTCCTTCTTTATATTGCTTTATTGACATTCCCATGATAGTGCCTTTACCTGGCACAGACCACACATGAAATCTTCCACCATGCAGTTCGACAATTCTGTTCGCAATACTAAGACCAAGCCCCACATGCACATTTCCTTTTTGTGTGCGGGACGATTCCCCTTGATAAAAAGGAGTGAAAATATGCTCTAAATCCTTCTGAGCAATTGCTTTACCTTCATTTTGGACAACGATTAAGCAGTGATGATCCGGAATATTTTGGATGTATTCTTTAGATTCCGGAAATATCCAATCAGGTAATGCATGTTCCGCAGAAGGAAATGCACCAATCCAAATATGACCTTTAGAATGCGTATGCTGAAGAGCATTGGATAATAAATTATCAAGAAATCGAATCATTTGGCGGTCATTCATACAGAACGAACCCTTTATAGAATTGTGAGTATGGAGAGTTATTTTTTCTTTTCGAACCCATTGATCATATCCTTCAAATAACATATCTACAAACTCAGCACCGTCTACTAGTTGAAGGTCAAAAGAATATGTGGATGACTGTAGTTGAGTAAATATGGTTAGATCCTCCATCATATTTTGTAAATGAGTGGATTTACGTATAAGAGTTTGTACATACTCCTTTCGTTGCTCTTGGGTCAAGCTTTCTTCTGATGCAAGGGCTTCTGCATAAGCGCGTAAAGAGGTAAGAGGTGTTTTTATATCATGTGAAAGAGAAGCTATCATGGTTTGTTTTTCCTGCTGTTCTATTCTTGTGGTGCGTTGTGCTTCTTCTATCTGAGTCTGCATAGATTCAAAATGTTGTATTAATTCCCCGATTTCATTCTGTTTCCTGTACGAAAAAGTAACGGGCTTATGGGTGGAAGCAAATTCTTGCATGCCCTCCATTAACTGAGAGAGAGGTTGATTAAGTCTTTTATGTAGAAGCCAAATCATTAAACAGTAAAGACTGATGAAAAGAGTAAAAAAAGAGATAATTATCCACGTTCTTCTGGATTGAACCCCTTCAATCCATTCTGTTCTTTCTACATTCAATGAATAAATACCAATCATCTCATCTTCGAGGAATACAGGTTTTTTTATAGCAACGCTTCGATAAGAGAAATCGTATTGATATAAATCCTTGAACAGGGTAGCTCGGTTTGTTTCATAGGTAATGGCATTATTGGGCTCCTTTGAATTGAATAAATATAATCCTGTATTTTCATATAGTTTCAATTCAACATCTTCATTTTGGAAAGCAGGAAATAGCTTATTCATAAATGATTCGCTAGATTGAACTTTATATAAGTCAGGATCCTGGAGCTTCTCCTCGAGTTCATGTATATAAGAGGTTAATTCAAAAGAATTCTGAAGCCCCTGTTCCTTATCCCATTCCTGGAGTAGAATATAAAAACCATAAGCAGCAATAATAGGAAGAGTCATAACAATAAGGTACGTAACCATTAACCAAGTTCTAATTTTCATGAAAGCTTTTCCCCAATGAAACGATATCCAGTTCCCCAAACAGTTTCAATCCATTTCGGTGACTTAACACTGTCTTTGAGTTTGGTACGGAGTCCCTTCATATGAACATGTATCGTATTATTATCTGATACATCCGGCTGACCCCATACGTGTTCATATAATTCAATTTTGGAAAATGTTCGATATGGATAGGTGGATAGTAAGCGAAGTAGCTCAAACTCCTTACTAGTCAAGTAAACTTCACTAGCTTGAACCTGAACTATTCGTGCTTTCAGGTTCACCTGTAACCCATCAGAAAAGTGTTGATTAGCATCATTAGAGATTGGTTGATGGAATTGGTGATATCTTCTTAACTGAGACTCCACCCGGGCTGTTAATTCATTTAGGCTAAAAGGCTTTGTAACATAATCATCAGCTCCCAGCTTTAATCCTTGAATCTTTTGTTCATCTTCTTGACGAGCACTGACTATCATAATAGGAACATCGCTTTGAAGTCGGATATTTTTTAATACTGTAATACCATCCATTTCAGGAAGCATTAAATCCACAATAACTAGGTGATACGATTGTTCCCGAAAATCCTCCCACCCCTCTTTCCCTGTAGAAGCCCAGGTTACAGTAAACCCTTCTCTTGATAAGTGATCTCTAATAATCCTTGCAATTTCCTGATCATCCTCTATTAACAAAATAGGTTTGCTCATGCTATTTCCTCTCTTTCTAATTTCATCCTATCTTTCTAATAGGCTTATATATAAAAATTAAGAATTTCTTTATAATTTGTTAGAAATGAAGTTTGAAAACGACTAAATGAATATGGTCATTATACTAGAGGGCTGGTTAAAGACCAATGTTAATGTAAGGTTTATCCATAACAGCGGGGTGCGGTTTGAAGAAATGTATATAGGTGAGAGGTTGGAAACGTTATAAAAACACTTACTTTCCTGCTTGTCCCACCCAATGCGTAGTTTCTGATCATCATCCATTTTCAACGGAAGTCTTGCACGCTTTCGTTCGTCCTTATGACTGAATTGGGAACCCCCACACAAAACCCCCTGAGGTTAGAAATAGGCCTCAGGGGGTTTTGTGAATATATATATAAATAAAAGGGGAAACAGAGTTAATGATTTAGCGAATTCTCAGTTCAGATTCGCTGTCAAAGAAATGCGCTTTGTTTAAGTCTAATGCCAGGTCAATTGTTTGGCCGCCATCAATATCAGTACGAGAATCAACCCTTGCGACAAATTCTTGACCACTGACAGAGGTATAAAGATAGGTTTCAGATCCCATTAATTCTGCTACATCAATTTTTGCCTGAAGCTGGGTATCTGGGGTTGATTCGATAAAGACAGGTTCATCATGGATGTCCTCTGGTCGAACTCCAAGAATAATCTCCTTGCCAACATACCCTTGCTCACGCATTAGTTTCATTTTGCCTTCTGGGACTTTAAGCTTGGTATTTTCCATTTCGAAATACCCTTCTGTCAATTTGCCATAAAGGAAGTTCATGGCAGGTGAGCCAATAAAGCCTCCAACAAATACGTTTTCCGGCTCGTCATATACTTCTTTTGGACGGCCAACCTGTTGAATTATCCCGTCTTTCATAACGACTAGGCGGGTAGCCATTGTCATCGCTTCCGTTTGGTCGTGTGTAACATAAATAGTAGTTGTTTGAAGACGCTGGTGCAGCTTCTGGATCTCTGCACGCATTTGTACACGCAGCTTAGCATCCAAATTAGATAGAGGTTCGTCCATAAGGAATACCTTCGCATCACGGACAATGGCACGGCCAAGAGCAACACGTTGACGCTGACCGCCGGATAGCGCTTTTGGTTTACGGTCTAAATATCCTTCTAGTCCTAGTATCTTAGCAGCATCGTTTACACGACGTTCAATTTCATCCTTCTTAAACTTACGAAGCTTTAAGCCGAAGGCCATATTGTCATATACGTTCATATGAGGATATAATGCATAGTTTTGGAATACCATTGCGATATCGCGGTCCTTTGGGGCTACCTCGTTCATGCGTGTTTCATCAATATAGAAATCCCCGTCTGAAATCTCTTCCAAACCGGCAATCATCCGTAGAGTAGTAGATTTACCACAGCCAGATGGACCGACAAAAACGATAAACTCCTTATCGCCAATATCTAAATTAAAGTCTTGTACTGCAGTTACGTTTTTATCATATACCTTTTGAATGTTGCTAAGCGTAATCTCTGCCATGTTATGTCCTCCTTGTTATGTAAGCGATTTATCAATTACCCATAGTGTATAGGAGAACGCTTTCATGGTAAATGGTATAAGTGCACAAAGAAAGTGTTGCGTTTTTGTGCACTCTATCTTTTATAAAGCGTCTCGGACTTGGAGGATGGCGAGGTAGGTTATGATAGCGCCGTGGAATTGTTTTACATCTATACCTGTTTTTTCTGTGAATTTGTCTACCCGATATTGCAGGCTGTTGCGGTGCATAAATAACTGCTTCGCTGCAGAGGTGGCGTTAGAGTTACATTCTAAAAAAGTTTGGATGGTATGGAGTAAATCTGGTTCATCCATTACGCTATGGAGAATAGTATGGTGAATATATTCTCTATCTATCTGATTCAAACTATTGGTATATATCAAAGGCATTATTTCCTGATAGGTTACCACTGGCTTTGCTATAAAGGAGCTGAGCTGGAAGCACCGGCTCCCCCATGTAAACCCTTTCTGAATATAGGATTTAGAGGAATAGTAGGGAGATATGTATAATTGCAGCCGTATGTAAAAATCGCTCATTAACACATCAATTATTTGCTCGAATGAAACCTCTTCCTCCTTGTTTTCAAAACGTTCCTCAATAATAAACCCTTGATGATCATTTTCCCAGAGCAGTGGCATTTTGTGTGGAAACATGGATTGAATGGCTTCATAGAACGCTTCATAGTCCACTTCATCGCCTCGTAAAGAAAAGAAGATATAGCGATACTGATATGGAAATGTTTCTCTAATACTTGGTAAGTTCTCTTCTCCTTGATGGTAAATCCACTCGTGCCAAAGTTGTTCTCTCGTTGATAAACCAGAGCGATCCAGCTCATACGGTTCGAGAAAAGCAGATAACAAATTGTACTCTTGTTCAGATAAATTCTGCCTGAGAAATCCAACAATATAAGGATCATCGGTTTTAAACCAATAGTACTGATCGATTGAAATATGTAAGTTTGGTGTCAAAAGAATCATGTTTGGATACAATTGCTTTAATTTTTCATACATGTGGAGGGAAAACCTCTTTCTTTTTGTCTCTAGTATAACAAGGGAAGCGCATAGACTAAATCCTCAGCCTTTTTTTCCATGCGCTGGTATTGTATAATATAGTGAAGAATTGGTAGAATACGAAGTCACTGTAATATAGATAGACCTTATAAAGGGGGTAATCGTGATGGAAACAGCTGAAATGAACCAATATACGCAGGATATGAAAAATCGCCTGAAGCGTGTGGAAGGTCAAATTCGCGGTGTCCTAAAAATGATGGAAGAAGAGAAAGAGTGTAAGGATGTTATTACACAGCTTTCTGCAGCTAGATCGGCAATGGATCGATCTATTGGATATATCGTGGCCAAAAATTTAGAGACATGTATCCGTAACTCCGAAGAAAACGGAGAACCAACCGACGAATTGATTCAAGAAGCAGTTCAAATGCTTGTTAAAAGTAGATAAATGAAAATGGGCACCACTCGCAAAAGCGGGGTGGTGCTTTTTTTATTGAGATTGTTCTGGTAAATCTCTTGCTTCCTCTAATTGCTCGCGGTCATATTTAGAGTGAACCGTACCACCAGCAAGCCCTTCATTAATCATGCGATCTACATCTACTTCGTACTGTTCTCGGCTTTCCTTCTGATTGTCCTTTTTCGGATCTGTCACTGAGAATCCCTCCTTTTTCCGTTATTGTTGCCATGGTCCTCTAGGATATGTATTACCGATGAAACCGAAAACGGGGTCCGACCGTATTACCTAATAGAAATGAAGCAAAGGAGAGAATAGATATGAGTGGCGAAAAAGGCTGTGTAAAGTGTGGAAGTAAAGACGCTGGTACGAAAGAAGTAGCTATGACTGGGTCAGGATTCTCCAAAATGTTTGATGTCCAGCATAATAAGTTTACAGTCGTATTCTGCAAAAGCTGTGGGTACTCTGAATTTTATAATAAGAATGCCTCAGCCTCAGGGAATGTAATAGACTTCTTCTTTGGATAAACAGAAACTACTATGTGAATAGTGGTTTTATCATGCAATATGGTTCCTCATCCAAAAATGCTCCTGAACCTTTAATAGGGAAGGGAGCTTTTCTTTATTTATTAGCTGATTTTCTCTATGTTTAGCCTCTGCAGGGCTTAAGAGTGATATTCAACATTTAAGAGCCATTCCTGAACATTTAGGTTAGGTGCTATTTTTAAAAATTAAAAGCGCTTTTAAAATGATAGCTCTAATAAATAAAGGATTTTGCAAGAGTATTATAGAAGTTAAAAGGCATTAAGATAGGATAATTAATAGGAGGCGATGAGGATGATTGAGAAGATTGGGCAAGTTATGCTATATGTTTCCGATCAAACAAGGGCTGTTGCGTTTTGGACAGAGAAAATGGGCTTTAGTGTTATTTCTGACCAGAACGATGGTCAAGGGATGAGATGGATTGAGTTAGCACCTTCGAAAGATATCGAAACTAGTATTGTGCTGCATGATAAGGAATTAATAGCGAAGATGGAACCGAAATTGAATCTTGGAACCCCTTCTTTGATGTTCTATTCCCTTGATATTGAGTCTCTTCATGAGGATTTAAAAGCCAAACAGGTGACAGTAGGGGAAATTGTCCACATGCCTACTGGTAAAGTTTTTAACTTTTCTGATTATGAGGATAATTACTTTGCTGTAATGGAATCGGATAAAAAAGTCATTTAATACTGGGGGGATATGGTGGATCGTATTAAGTTTATGGTAAAAGCATTTATGATCGAGGCGATTTGGTTTAAGGTGCTAATCCTGTCGATGTTTTTTATAACGATTGTATTCAGCAGCTCCGCGTTGTCTAATAATCCATATCTCGAAAGTGTCTCTAAGTTAGCAGCAGCTGTGATTTTTATTGCCTATAGTCTAAAGGTAAGAAACAACCGCATTATTTTTTCTATTTTAACCCTTTTAGCAGCAGTCAGCATTGTTTTAGCTATTAGACCGTTCTTCTAATGGGAAGGAAGCTTTATGTTACATATAACAGTCAATTTGCTGTTCTAATGTAGTATTGTCTTTTATCTAAATAGAGCTGGATAATAAAAGAAAACTGTCTCTCCTATTAGTGGAGAGACAGTGGTTGCTTGGCTTGTAATCGCTCTAGGTAGAGATGTCTTGCAAATCGATAAGGATAGGAAAGGATTACAGATTGCTCTTCGTGAAAGGAAGGATGGTCATATATCGCAAAGCCCGGCTTAGAATTTGCTTCAAAAAGCCAAACCTTTCCTTCGTTATCTATCCCAAAATCAAATCCGATTTCTCCGAGTGTTCCTGATGTTTTTTCTTCTAATGCTTTACTAACTAACAGTGCCGCCCTCTCTAGTTTCGTAAAAATCACCTGACTTTCTTTATCATCAAATAGCTCTGTAAGGGTGTGCAGAGATCCGCCCCTTTTCACATGAGTGGTAACGCTTCCCTTACCGGCAAATTTTGTGCAAACTGCGGTCACTTCCCATTCATTTCGCTCATTTTTGTTCGTATGGACCCGGTAATCCATCGGGCTTGAGCGTAGGGTGTGTAGGGGGATGGAGGGTTGTGCAATATACCCCTGTGTCCCGCTGGGAAATTGCTGCTCCATTAGATGGTTCATATCATAATATCGTTGATGTATTTTTTTCTCTTGCACATAGTACATACATTCCACCACATCTTCCTCAACAAGGGTGCATTTTAGTATGCCTGTCCCTTTGCTGCCATGAATGGGTTTAATATATATACTGCCGTGCTGCTGTAATAATGAGGTTAGCTTTTCTTTAGATGGATGCAATGTGGTGGGAGGGAGCAGGTGTGCTACTTTACCAGATTGAATCAGTTGGTCATACGTCTTCCATTTATTGAAGAATCCATCGTTAAACCAAATAGTAGAGGATTGAAGTACCTGTTTAACGTGCTTAATCGCAGGATGATTTTCAGTCTTCCGATTCGGTACACGGTTATAGATTACATAAGGAATAGGAGAGGTCTGGAAAAGCCACGAACCGTCCCGGAAGGTGAGTCCTGTTACAGTATCTTCCTCAGTGTTTATATGTTGATGACCGAAGAATATAGTGTCAAAACCGTAAGACTGTCCTGTGACAGCCATTGCTTCAAATACCTGTGTTCTATCCCCCAGCGGGGTGTCTGTCTCACTTTCAAACCCTGCAGTAAACACACCTAAAAGGGGCTGTACTAATAGTGCCTCTCCCTCCACATAACAAGAAACAGTCTCCTGCTCATATAAGTGCAGGTCTTCCATAATTTTTTTTGAGAAAAAAAGGTGGTCTTCGTCTTTTTGGTGGGTCATAATTTCTACAGGGCAGGATCTATTCCCATATAAGATAGTTTGCACTTGTTTGAGGTAAGGGTAAACAGACTTAGGGACAATTAATCTTTTTTTGTGACTTCGATAGGATTGAAGGTGAAAGTGGAAAGATTTCATAGGTTTAGCCTCCTGAATGACCATTTCATCATTATCCTATGATGGGGCTGGACAAATAATGCTTTTCCTTTTCATCTAAGCTTGTTTTGGATATACTAATGCTTTAAGAGAGACTTGAGTACATAGAGGAAGGTCGATTAGGATGTTAAAAACAATACTTATTATTGTGTTGATGATGGCAATAGGGGCTGCTATTGGAGGAGTAACAAACTCTTTGGCCATTAAGATGTTATTTAGGCCTTTTCATGCCAAATATATTGGGAAAACGAGATTACCGTTTACTCCCGGCCTCATCCCAAAACGACGTGGGGAATTAGCAAATCAGCTCGGAGATATGGTAGTGGAGCATCTGCTTACCCCGGAAGGATTGAGGAGGAAATTTTTGGATGCTTCCTTTCAAAAACAAATGGAGAAATGGGTGCAATCCGAAGTAGAAAGAGTGCTGACTTCAGATCAAACCTTGGAACAGTTTGCAAAGCAGCATCACATTCCTCTGTCGGAAGATCGTATTAAAAGATACCTGCACGATCTGACTATTCAACGCTATAACGAACTTATGGAGACGTACCGTAAAGAAGCACTAAAAGATATTGCGGGAGACCGGCTGGTTATTCGAGGTAAAGAAAGCCTCTCAGCTATAAGTGGTTATGTGCTTCAGCAAATAGATAGTTATATCTCTAGTGATGCAGGTAAGGAAAAGTTAACTAGTATTATTGAAAAATATTTAGAAGGTCAAGGATTTTTAGGGAATATGGTTTCTTCTTTCCTTGGAAACGATGGTATCGCAGATCGGATTCAGCCAGCCATCAGCAGGTATATTACTTCTGATGAAGCGAAGGAATGGCTGACCTCATTGCTGGAGATGGAGTATGACAAATGGACTGAAAAGGACATAGCTTACTTTGAAGGCAGAATAGGGGCAGATACACTATCAGATTGGCTTGCAAAAGCAGTGACGAAAGCTGTTCCAGTCAAAGACTGGATGGATCGTTCCATTAAGGAGCATTCGGAAAAAATCCGCCCCTATATTGTGCAAGAGATGGTTCCTGAGCTTGTTAGTTATATGGGTGCCTACCTGTCCGAACGTATCCCGCAAATAATGGAAAAGCTTCATCTGTCTGACATTGTTAAGCAAGAGGTGGAGTCCTTCTCTGTGGAACGCATTGAACATATGGTACTAGGTATTTCTAGAAGAGAATTTAAGATGATTACGTACCTTGGTGCCCTCCTTGGAGGTTTAATAGGATTTGTTCAGGGTATGATTGTAATGTTGATTGGATAACAATTTAGTCGCATTCCTATACACACCGGTACACGTTTGTTATAGTGTTAGGGAGCGACTTAATGAAGGAATAAAATTTAGGAGGCATACACAATGGCTAATATTTACGATAACGCTTATGCACTAGAGAAAGCAATCCGCGAGAGTGACGAATTTCAAGGCTTACAACAAGCTTATGATGCAGTTATGAACGATGAGCAAGCAAAGCAAATGTTCGATAACTTCCGTAACACTCAAGTAGAACTTCAACAAAAACAAATGCAAGGCGAAGAGATTTCTGAAGAAGAAGTAGAGCAGGCTCGTAAAGTAGTAGAAACTGTACAACAGCACGAGCAAATCTCTAAACTTATGGAAGAAGAACAGCGTCTTAACCAAGTCATCAACGACGTTAGCCGTATTATCACTAAGCCTCTTGAAGAGCTTTACGGCACTGATCAAGAAGGTCAACAGTAAAAGCTTGACGATATCCTCCCGTATTTTACGGGGGGATTTTTTTATGTATCTGGGAGGGAGGAATATAGCTGCTGAAACGAGAATGATACATAATAGCAAGGATTTCAGTTTGAAGGAGGGGTTGTGCTTGTGAGCTATTACACACGAACAAGCGAGAATGGAATTTCTCATTTAACCATGACACGGTCTGAAAAAATGAATGCGCTTAACCATGAGAGTCTCCAGGAATTAAAGAGACATTTGCAGGCGATTGAGGAATCGAATGACTCTATTGTTATTCTATCTGGAGAAGGAAAGGGATTTTGTGCTGGCGGAGATGTGTCTATTATGGAGGACATTGGGAGCGAACATTCCTTTCAACACGTGATGGATGATATAGAAGATGTTATGACGCAGATTTACCTTATGCCAAAGCTCGTCATTAGTGC
Source organism: Pontibacillus salicampi (assembly GCF_042434395.1). NCBI lineage: Bacteria > Bacillati > Bacillota > Bacilli > Caryophanales > Bacillaceae > Pontibacillus > Pontibacillus salicampi. The sequence continues at coordinate 210,776 of NZ_JBHLTP010000004.1, forward strand.
TGTTCACGGACCGGCTGTTGGTCTTGGATTAAGTCTTGCCTTATCCACAGACTATGTACTTGCGCATGAGGATGCTAAGCTATCCATGAATTTTATTGGTATGGGGCTTGTACCTGATGGTGGTGGGCATTTCTGGCTGCAGGAGCGTCTCGGAACACATAAGGCTAAGACATTTGCTTGGGAAGGGAAATCCCTCAATGGGAAGGAGGCTTTCCAGGAAGGCCTTGTAGATGCTCATACAGAGGGGGATGTACAGCAGGAGGCAATGAGAATTGCACAGAAATGGCAAGCTCGGCCTCTCCAAGCGATGATTGGTACAAAACAAGTGTACCATCGAAATAATTTACACAAGCTGAATAAAATTATGCAGGAGGAACGATTATGGCAGCATGATTTACGTTATACTGCTGACCATAAAGAAGCGGTTCGAGCATTTATGGAGAAACGACAACCGATTTTCAAGGGAGAATAATAGACTTTCTAGAAGGAGGCATAAAGCCTCCTTGTTTATATTTACCTGTGAAATAAAATCATCCGGCCATCTGGTGCTACGCACCGATGGGTATGTTCCTCAAAGCCTTCGTCCTTTAACTTCTGTTCCCCGATTTTTTTTGCATCGTCATCAGTTTGAGCCTCAAATGTTTCATCTAATAAATTACTTCCATCTGGTGCGAATGCGGTTAGCACATAAGCTTTCATATCGTTCAATCCTCCTCTTCTTCTCTATTGTATACTTTCGCAATTCGACATGATTTTTCCTTCTTACCTATTATGAAAATGACGCAAAATTAAAAACGGATTTTGGAAATTGGGAACCTTTAGGGGAGTTGAATCGTTTATACTAATGGAGAAAGGGGAGAAATACATATGACATTACAATTAGATCACGTATCGAAAAAGTTTGGATCGTTTACTGCAGTAGATGATTTATCTATTGTCATACCGGAAAAACAAATTTTTGGTTTTCTAGGTGCTAATGGGGCTGGAAAGACGACTACCTTCCGCATGATTCTTGGATTGATGGATAATAGCAGTGGATCGATAACTTGGCATAATGAGTCTATCGATTACAGTAAAAGCCACCTCATTGGTTACCTGCCAGAAGAGAGAGGGCTTTATCCTAAGTTAACAGTGAAAGATCAGCTTATATATTTAGGAAAGCTTAGAGGGATGAGTAAGAACGATATTTTAACAGAGCTAGATCGGTGGCTGGAGCGGTTTAATGCGACGGAATATCGTAATAAGAAAGTAGAGGAGCTCTCAAAAGGAAACCAGCAAAAAATCCAATTTATATCAGCAGTGATTCACAAGCCACGTTTACTAATATTGGATGAACCTTTCTCAGGGCTGGACCCAGTCAATGTAGAGCTATTAAAGCAAGCCGTTGTAGAGTTAAAGGAAGCGGGTACGTCCATTGTGTTTTCCTCGCACCGCATGGAGCACGTGGAGGAGTTATGTGAGCATCTGTGCATTCTTCATAAAGGGAAACCAGTTGTGCACGGGAGTCTCAAAGATGTTAAACGTTCATTTGGTAAGAAGAATATTGTCATCCATGCAGACTTCGATTTAACCTATCTTAACGATATTAACGGGGTTATGAAATACAAAGCAGTAACAGAGGGCTGTGAGCTTCAAATTGAGTCAGAGTCCGTTGCTTCCAAGGTATTTGAAGCATTGGCTGGGAGAGGGTTTGTCAGAACCTTTGATTTAGAGGAGCCTACTCTGAACGACATTTTTATTGAGAAAGTAGGTGCGTCCTATGAATAAATTTTGGATTATTCTTTCCCATACCTACATGAATCGACTAAAGTCAAAGGCATTTATTATTTCTACTATTATTACCCTAGTATTGGTCCTTGGATTATCCAACTTTCAGAAAATCATTGATGTATTCTCAGGTGATGAGCAGGATGATAAGATTGCTGTTATAGACGAGAATGATGCTTACCTGCCTGCATTACAAGCACAGCTGGATTCACAGCAATCTGAAATGGTGCTGGAATCTTATGAGGGTACGGAAGAAGATGCGAAGGCCGCTGTGAAAGAGGGAGATTATGAAGGACTGCTTGTTCTTTCAACAACTAATAATCAATTACCAGAAGGTAAGCTATACTCTAATCAAATAAGTGAAATGAGCAGGAGTGGAGCAATACAACAGGCATTGCAGCAGCTTAAGGTTGCGGTTGCTACGGAGAATGCTGGGGTGGATCAACAAACCATTAGTCAGATTTATGAGCCAGTAGGATTCGAGCAAATTGCATTGAAAGATGATGCTAAATCCTTTGAAGAGTTGAATGAAACTAGAGGCTTGGTGTACATTATGCTATTTCTCCTTTATTTTGGTGTAATGATGTATGGCAATATGATTGCAACAGAAGTAGCTACAGAAAAGTCATCGCGTGTAATGGAAATTCTTATATCCAGTGTGTCTCCAGTGAAGCAGATGTTTGGAAAAATATTAGGCATAGCCTTACTAGGAATTACCCAGTTTATTTTAATTCTTGCTGTCGGCTATCAGTCAGTTAAAAGCAACATGAGTGAACTGGAAGGGAATGCATTTACAAGTTACTTTGGTTTCTCCAACGTCCAAATAAGTACACTTATATATGCCATAGTATTCTTTGTACTCGGTTACATGCTATATGCCACCATCGCAGCTATGCTAGGGTCCATAGTCAGCAGGACGGAGGACGCACAGCAGGTTATGACCCCAATGATTTTACTTATTGTGGCTGCTTTTATGCTTGCAATGGTCGGGTTAAACACTCCAGAAGCTTCCTTTGTTACGGTGACATCGTACATTCCATTTTTCACCCCTATGCTGATGTTCCTGCGCGTCGGTATGTTGGATGTTCCGGTTTGGGAAACAGCGATAGCTATTCTTTTATTAGTTGGTACTATCGCATTGTTAGGTTTTATTGGAGCGAGAGTCTATCGAGGCGGAGTGCTGCTGTACGGTCGCTCGTCCTCTCTAAAGGATATACGGAAAGCAGTGCAGCTATCGAAAAAAGAATAAATAACGAGCATGTGAAAGAGCCCTTTCAATAGAAGAAAGGGCTCTTTTGAATGGAAAGATGAGTAAGTTTAGCTTGTTGATACGATTAGCCTTGATCAGCGGTGTTATTCTTCTTAAATTGCATGTTTGTTGTTTGATGGTCAGGGTCATCCCGGAAGCGTTCAACAGGACCACTATTTGGTGAGCCTTTGACACTTGCGGCGCTCTTTCCTTTTTCAGATGGATTTTTCTTGATTTTTGCCATCGTATCACCTCCATAGGTATAGCTTCACCACTTAAGCGAATCTTATGAAGCGAACGTGCATTCGTGTTCTTGATTTGGTACAATCAAATCAATAGAAAGTAGGAAAGGAGATATTGGATGAAGAGGAAGGTTCGATTTATCCACTGTGCCGATTTGCATTTAGATAGCCCTTTTAAAGGGTATTATAATTTGCCCAGCAGCCATTTTGAAGAGGTGAAGGATAGTACCTTTCAAGCATTGGCGAATATTGTAGAGCATGCTATAACGAACGAAGTGGATTTTGTTTTAATGGCAGGGGATATTTTTGATCAGGATGGCCGTAGTCTAAAAGCACAAATCCGTTTTAAGAGAGAGCTAGAGCGGCTTGATCAGCGTAATATTGATGTCTATATCATTCACGGCAATCACGATTATTTAGATGCTTCTTATTATCCTGTTCAGTATCCAGGTAACGTTTTTATATTTTCGTCCGAAGAAGTACAGTCTGTTCCGGTCTACAAAAAAGGGGAAAAAGTTGCGAATATCCATGGCTTCAGCTATGAAAGACGTTCGGTCCTGCAGCCGAAACATGCCGAATATAACAAAATCCAGGATGATACTTATCAGATTGGGATGCTGCATGGCAGCCTTGCTACCAACACGGTTCACGACACCTATGCCCCGTTTACAGTAGATGAGTTGTTGAAGCGTGAAATGGACTATTGGGCACTAGGTCATATTCATAAACGAGAAATGCTCCATCAGGACCCTCCTATCGTTTACCCGGGGAACATACAGGCACGTCATCGAAATGAAGGAGGAGCGAAGGGATGCTATTTAGTTGAGCTATCTCAGCACAATGCTTCGCTCACTTTTTTGGAAACAGATGTCATACGGTTTCGTTCTGTACAGCTCGCTTTAGAGGAGGGGACGCTTCAGGATTTAGAAGAACAGGTGAATCATGTGAAGCAGGAATGTAAATCCACTTCTACTAAAACGCTACTTCAGCTTGAGCTTTCAGGCTCTCTTCCATTCCATGATAAGGAACAAGTAAATATGCTGGAAGAACTACAGGAAATTTGGAATGAACAAGAGGAAGGGGAGCCATGGGTACACATAACTAATATGAAAGCACATGTAATACCTGCATGGAACAGAAATAAGCTCCGAGAAGGCTCGCATTTTGTAGCAGAGGTGCTTCGCCAGTTGGATAATCGCTCTGGGATTCAAGAGGATATTCACGATTTGTTATACCACAAACAAATTAGAAAATATCTGTCCCCTTTTTCGAAAGAGGAACAAGAAGAAATAATTCAACTGGCTGAGCAGGTTCTATTACCTCATTTATTAAAGGAGGAGTAGAGATGATAATAAAAGAAGCACACATATACGGATTTGGCAAGTGGATGAATGAGACGATCCCTTTCACCAATGAAGGATTAACTTATGTATATGGAAAAAACGAAGCAGGAAAAACCACTCTTCATCAATTTATGCTTTACATATTGTTTAACCTCCCACCAAGGAAGGTGAAAGAATATCAGCCCAAACGAGGAGGCAGCATTGGAGGAAAGCTGGTGGTGGAGGATAAACGCTATGGCCGCATTACTATTGAACGAACACCAGATCACTCTAATGGAAAAGCACGTTGTGCACTCGTCAATGGGGAGGAGTACGGAGAGGAATTTCTGGAGCAGTTGTTAAATGGTGTGGACCGATCGACATATGAGTCTATTTTTTCATTTGATTTACAAGATATACAGGCTGTTCAGAATCTGAACACGAATGATATAGGTGATGTATTGTTTGGGGTGGGGATGACAGGTTCCAATCAAATTCAGGAGCTTGAAAAACAGCTGGAAAAGGAATTGGAAGGACGATTTAAAAAGCAAGGAAAAAAACCTGTACTGAATCAACAGCTACAAGAAGTGAAGGACCTGGAAAGGACATATCTTGACGCAAAGGAGAAGGAAGAATCCTATCACGAGCTTAAAAAGCAAGAACAGCATTATCAGGAGGAGTTGACACGGCTGCAAGAGGAGGAATCTAGACTTCAAGCACAGCGTGTAGAGCAGGAACGCCTTGCCCAAGCAAAACAGCCGCTGGAAAGTTATCAGCAGCTGCTACAAGAACAATCGAGGATGCCCGATGACGTTCATTTCCCAGAGGATGGTTTACATCGATATGAGCATGTAAAGGAGCTCTGGCTGCCTCTTCAAAGCGAATGGGTAGTAATGGAGCAAAATGAACAAAAGTATCAAAGGAAATGGGATCAACAGGAGCAGGTGGACGAAGAAATGCTTGCTGAAGTGAAGAATATCCTACAGGATAAACAGACCCTGCAATGGAAGGATAGTCGGTTAGATGAACATCAGCAATTCTATACAGACAAGGAGCGGCAAATAGAAGAGGAGCTTGCTTCCCTGGGGCTGGGTCTCACGATAGCTGATATGAATGAGCTTTCTTTTCCATTTTATATTGAAGAGCACTGGGGTCACCTGGTGGAACAAGAGAGAAAGCTGCAAATGGAAGAAGAGCAGCATACACAACACCTACAGTCTACAAAGGAACAGCATCGTCAATTAACGGAAGAAATAGAAAAACTTTCAGAAGATATATTATCGGACTCGGAGTATAGAGAAGCAGAAATGGCCGTTCAGCAGGAGCAGGAACAGGAATTATGGGAAAGAATGGGGGCTGGACAACAGTCTGACCTATCATACCATCATCATATTCAGCACCAAACGACACAATGGATTAAACAGCTGCTGACAGGCGGGATACTACTTAGTGTTTTACTTTTAACGGTTGGGTTTTGGACGTCTCAATGGCTTTTTATTGGATTTGGGGTGGCGACAGTGGTCTTTACGCTTATTTCCGTCTACCGCCTTCGCCAATCAATTCCTACTCCAGCAACGTCTTCTCCATTTAAGCAAAAACCCGAATTGGTTGATTCTTCAAGCATAAAGAAATTCCGCGAAGCTTTGCAAAGGCATGATAAAGCTTTGCAGGAACGAGAGAGAATGAAGAGGAATAAACAGCAGGTAGATAGCGAGCTGATTAAATTAGAGGAAAGGGATAATAGTCTCTATCATCAGAAGCGTAGATGGGAGCAGCAAATTGAGGAGCAGCTGGAGGCATACCCATTTCTGCAGCAGGTAGAGGTAGCGTATTGGCCTAAGACATATCAGCGATTGGCGTCCCTTCAAGAGAAGATAGTACAGCTTCAAGATACGGAACAACACATCAGACAACTACAGACAGAGATAGCATCCCTAGAGAAGCAAGCCAATATGATTGCAGGTAAAATAAATATATCCCAAGAAGCAGAAGGTAAGGATATCTTAAGTGCTTTAGAGGCATATCAGCAAAAAGGTGAAATGATACAAGAGGAAGCAGCGAACTACTCGAAGTGGATTCAATCGATAAAAGAACAAAAACAAGAGCTGCGAGTGAAAATGAAACCTTACCAAGAGGAATTTAATAGTCTATTTACGTTTGCCAACGTGGAAAATGAGGAAGCTTATATACAGAAAGGCAAGCAGGTAGAGCGAAACAAGGAAATAGACAGAATGAAAAAAGATTACTATCATCAACTGTTGTCAATCTTTCAGTATAGAGATATTGTGGAAGAAATGATTTCCTCTCCTCTCGTGCCAAGTGTTACTCAGAAAGAAAGAGAAAAACTGCAATCCACTTTAGACACAGTAGCTAAAGAAATAGAAAGCACCAGACAATCACTTTCTGACATAACTTCACGTATAAGAATGCTCGAAGGGGACGAAGCCATTTCAAGCATGAAGCATCAATTGGAAATGGAAAAGGCAAAACTGAAGGAGCAAGCAAAGCAATGGGCTGTGTATCAAGTAGCTAACAGAGTACTAGAGGATGCTAAATCAGTGTTCAGAGAAGAAAGAATGCCTTCCGTTCTTGAATATTGTCGCCGCTTTTTTACCATCCTAACCAATAATACGTATCGTGATGTCTTTCTGCCAGATTCAGAAGAAGGGTTTATCGTGGTACATCATTCGGGGGATCGGTTTTCGGCCTCCCAACTATCCCAGGGCACCAGAGAACAATTATATATTGCATTGCGTTTCGCGTTGAGTCGTGTGATGAGCTCTCAGCATTCCTTACCATTTATTATTGATGATGCCTATGTTAACTTTGATGAGGATAGGACAAGGGAATTTATAGATCTTATCCAAGAGCTTTCCAGTACTCAGCAGGTAATTCTACTATCTTGCCGACAACATATTCAGGATATTCTGAATAAAAAGCAAATCATTTTTTTATAAAAAATCCAATAAAAATTAAGTTTTTATTTGTCATGACCTCGCATGTTTGGAATAATAGTGATAAAATACTCTAGGTACATGTCGAATAAAGCTAGTGGAGGGTCGTCCATTGGTAGATAAAAATCAAGAATGGGCAGAATATGAAGAAACAATAGAAAAATTTATCCAAGTAATAGCCAAGAACATGAGTGTCTATGGTATTACTTCTTCTGTAGGTCGCTTATACGGCACGTTATATTTCTCCGACCAACCAATGACTCTCGACGACATGCGTGATGCACTAGAGATGAGTAAAACAAGCATGTCAACTGGAGTACGTTCTTTATCCGAAATGAAAATGGTAGAACCGGCCTTCCGCAAAGGAATCAGGAAGGACTTATATAAATCTGAAGAAGATTGGTATAAAGCGTTCACGTCTTTATTTGGAAATCGGTGGAGACATCACACAGAAACTAACATAGAAGAGGCTGACGAAGCGATCTCAGAGCTGCAGTCCATCGCCAACAACTCGGATGATGATGATTTGCGAAATAGCATACAAAGAGACATTGATCGTTTAGAATATGCTAAAAGCTATTATCGTTGGTTAATGAAGTTTATCAGAGTTGTGGAAACGGGCGAAATTTTCAAATACGTACCAAGAGAAGACGAAAAGTAAGAGCGTGGCCACACGCTCTTCTTTTTTATACGCAAAAACCTGTAAAGAAGTGGGAGGAGGAAATGGGTATGAATCAAAAAGGGATAAGACATCATCAAATAGGGGATACCTTTGACGATTTTATGCTGATTAAATCAGCAACGAAGGGTGTAGCAAGTAATGGAAAGCCTTTTCTGACTTTAATTTTACGAGATCAGACAGGCGAAATTGAAGCAAAGCTTTGGGAAGCAACGAAAGAGGATGAGCAGACGTTTGTAGCGGAAGAGCTGGCACGAATTTTTGGAGAAGTGAACCAGTTTCGCGGGAAGCCACAGCTGAAGATTCAATCCATACGTCCGGCTCAAACAACAGATGGAGTAAAGCCCTCTGATTTTGTAGAAAAAGCTCCCGTTTCTGAGGAAGATTTAATGGAACGGATAACGGAAGCTATCTTTGAGATGAAGAATCCAAACCTGCAGCGTATCACTCGCCAGTTTGTCAAAGTATATCAGGAAGCATTGTTAACTTATCCAGCGGCAGTGAAGAATCACCATGAATACGTATCAGGGCTAGCTCATCACATTGTATCCATGTTGAATCTAGCCAAACAATTTAAAGCTTTGTATCCAGAGCTTGATCAAGATTTGCTATATGCTGGTATTATCCTTCATGACTTAGGAAAGCTGAAAGAGCTATCAGGAGTAACCGCTCCTTCCTACACGCTGGAAGGAAAGCTGATCGGACATATACCTATGATGGTCGAGGAGATTGGAACCGTTGCTAAGGAATTAGGAATTGAAGGAGAAGAGGTGACTATGCTTCAACATATGGTACTGAGCCATCATGGAAAGGCTGAATGGGGAAGTCCTAAGCCTCCTCTTTTAAGGGAAGCGGAAATGCTCCATCTGATAGATTTAATAGACGCTAAAATGAATATGTTAAACAGAGCGCTGGATAAAGTGCAGCCTGGTGAATTTACTGAGCGTATGTTTGCTATGGATAATCGCAGCTTCTACAAGCCTTTATTTACCGATCACTATACAGATTAATAGTTCAGGAAGGGCCGATGGGGATGAAGTGGAAAGATTGGGACCGGAACTTAAAGATTCGCCTGTATGGAGAAGGGGTCATGAACTTTATGTTCTGGTCCTTTTTTCCTTTTATGACTATTATATTTCGCGATGAATTTGGTGAGAAACAAGCAGGGCTTTTATTAATGGTATCTCAAGCAGTTTCGGTCGCTGCTAACCTGATAGGTGGGTATTGTGCCGATCGATTTGGGAGGAAACGAATGATGGTGCTGGCAACGATTGGAGAAAGCCTCACATTTCTTCTATTCGCCTATGCGAATTCACCATGGCTTACCTCTTCGTTTCTTACCTTTGTTGCATTTAGTTTATTAGGCGTATTTCATGCTCTTTATTGGCCTGCTTCTCATGCGATGGTGGCGGACGTCGTACAGGAAAAGAATCGATCCTCTGTATTTGCGGTTTTTTACACGACGTTGAATATTGCAGTGGTAGTTGGGCCATTAATTGGTGGGCTTATATTTTTTACATATCGTTTTGAAATGATGCTTATGGGGGTCGTTCTATCGATAGTACTAACGCTGGTGCTTCAAATTTTCCTTCATGAAACAAGTACACCAATACTTCGGGATAAAAATGAAAAGAAGAGCTGGTATATGGCTGTATGGGACGAGCTGTATGATTACCGAGTAATTGCAAAGGACACCACGTTGTTATTGTTTATCTTCTCTGGGGTATTGGTAGCCCAAACCTTTATGCAGCTAGATGTGCTTATAGCAGTATATACGAGTGAAGCTATCCAGGATAGAGCGATTTTCGAGGCGGGAAATCTTGCCCTTACAGTAAGTGGTGAGAGAGCCTTTTCCATTATATTGGCAGTGAATGGCCTGTTAGTTGCCCTGTTTACTGTGTACATAACGAGAAAGATGAATAATTTTAAAGAGCAGCATATTTTTATTACGTCGAGTATTATTTATGCGGCTGCCATTACGTTATATGGTGTAACTGATCGCTTTTGGCTGATGATCATGTTTATTTCCTTATTTACTCTAGCTGAGCTGATGGTTGCAGGAATTCAGGAAAGCTTTATTGCGAAAATTGCTCCAGAAGATAAACGAGGACAATACTATTCTGCAGCAAGCCTCCGATTTACTTTTGGAAGATTGTTAGCACCTGCAAGCTTAGTGTTATTAGAATGGCTTTCCTACTCTATGGTATTCGCTGTGCTTGGAATGCTGTCCCTGTTAAGTGCTTTTACATATTATATGACTTTTCGTCTGTATGAGAAGCAAAAAGAGCAGGTAGCAACGTAGCACTCAGTCATAAGATTCCTCCCTGCAGCATAAATTGTAATAAAAAAGGACAAGGGGGTTCTCGTTATGATGATAGCAGGTTTTCCCTGGTGGGTACTAGCAACAGTAGCTATTATTATTTTTTGTGGATACATGGCGTTTCGAGCAATCAGGGAAGAGAAAAGAATAGAAAGCCATTTTATCGAGCAAGAAGGCGAAAAGTATATGCGTAGAATTGAAAAAGAACGAGAAGCAAAAGAAGAAGATAAAAAAGAGCATTCTGTTGCTTCTGGGTCTTAATACCAAAGAGAAAAGGCTGACTTGCTTCTATGCAAATCAGCCTTTTTTTAATGATTACTCCTCTGAATCAGAACTCTCTGAGTCGGATTCCTCAGAAGAGCTTGCTTCAAATAGATCTTTAAATTGCTCGTCTTTCACTTGAACATCTGCATCCTCTAATACTTTGTCCAAAATAGCCTGGCGTTCTTCTTCAGACATAGAGCTCAGCTTCTGGGAGCGGATTTCCTCTTTAATGTCTTCTTTCATCTCATCAAGCGGCTTAGCCTCTTCTTTTTCACTCTTGCCTGTTAGCTTGATAATGTGCCAGCCGAAGGAAGACTTAATAGGCTCGCTAACCTCACCTTTATCTAGGGAGTATGCAGCATCTTCAAATGCTGGGTCCATAGTACCTGCGCTAAATGTGCCTAGCTCGCCGCCTTTACTGGAAGATGGTCCAGTAGAGTGTTCTTTCGCTAGCTCTGCAAAGCTTTTGTCGCCCTTTTTAACCATCTCAGCAACTTCCTTTGCCTTTTCCTCTGATTCTAGAAGAATATGGCTTGCTTCAAGCTCTGTCTGCATACGCTCATAACGGTTATTGACATCTTCGTCCGTTACGTCGATGGTGGATTTCATTGCTTTTTGCTCTAACATTCTATCTTTAAGGAATTTCTTAAATGCTTCCTCATCTTTAAAACCGGATTGTTGAAGGACAGCACCAAATTGATCACCATATTGCTCCTTCATCTTATTCATTTCCTCTTCTACTTCCTCATCGGTAACTTCATAGTCATCGCTTAATACTTCTGTCATGACCATTTCTTTCACGACCTGATCACCGTAACGATCCTTTAATTCTGTGTAGAGTTCCTCCTTAGTGACGTTTCCATTGGAGGATTCCACCACTACCTCCGAATTTCCCTCAGAGTTTGAACAAGCTGTAAGAGCCAATAGGCCAGCAGCTAATGTGGTAGTAAGAGCAATCTTTTTCATCCATAAAACACTCCTATATTTGGGTTTCCTATGTAAAGATAGGACGGGTTAATCTCCAAAATAATATAACATATTTAGCCAGAAAGCAATAGGTGTCCTCCTCAACTTAACAAAACTTTACTAGGATTTGGGCTTATGCCTAAGCAGGAACAAGGGCATGTGCATAGGATATCTTAGTTACCAAGTAAAGGAGGTGTTCTAATGAGTAAAGGTTACGGCGGAGGCTTTGCTTTAATCGTTGTATTGTTCATCTTGTTGATCATTGTAGGTGCATCTTGGTTGTGCTAAACCCCTCCTAATACCATAACGGGCATAAATAGTAATATTTTATCTTATCGGCAAGCTAATCAGCTTGTCGTATTTTTATGTATGCTAAATGATTTGATTAGCTTTCTTCCATTGGATTTTTACATGTAAGTATAGGTTCTATACCGTAAAAAATAGTTAGGTAATCCATCCAATGGGGGGAGATAGTGGAAGATTTGGATTCTAGATATTGTAAAGAGAGTTTCAGCCCTTCTTTTTTTAAAAAAAGGGAGTTATACAGAAAAATAAACAAGCATGTGCAGACATTTGTGTAAAAGAATGAACAACTGGAAGGAATATTGTTATTCACATATATTTCGGAGGAAAGCCATAAACAAAAAAGAAGACTATCCGGGGATAGTCTTCTGAAACAAAAGAAAAGACATAAACGATTCAAGTTGTAGCATGAGAAGTTGATGTCTTTTCTTTTGTTAAAGAATAAGATTCTTGATGCAAGCTCTAGCGACTGCTTTAGATGGTGCAAGACGCTTTTCGCTTTTCCTTAGACTAATCATGAAAGAGTATAAAGAGCAAGAGGCGAATAAGCTTTCATCAACTTCTCAACGTAATGCAATTCCTATTTAAATGTTACGTATAGAGTACTTCTACATAAGAAGAAATTAGCAATATGGTAATCAATATATTGATTGTTCGAAATACTCGTGGTTGTTTTTCGTTAGACATTTCGGTTTTTAAGCACAAGGAATGGGTTAGTGAGTTAAAAACAAACAAAATGACTAGCGCAAACGGTACAAAAAATACTGTCACGATTAAGAACCTCCTTTTGCACCTATGGAATTACTGTATCAAAAAATCATATATTTGAACAGTTAAAAATCTGTTCTCTAGTGAAAAAACACCCTATAAGCAGGGTGTTTTTTCTTTATCAGCAGCATATAGAAACATTTTAACATGTGTTGAGCTTGAACGAATAATAGGTTTCTTTTATTTGTGGATTAAAATGTCGTATCCATCTTTTGCGTTCTCAATTATACATTTCTTTGGTGCTAAGAGGAATTGACGAACGCATAAAAAGTCCGTAAAAGACAATGCGATATTCACAGATGTGAATAGGATGATATAAGCAAAATAGCTCGGAAACATGTAGCTAGTTACAAGTCCCGGTATGGTCAAAAACAACGTAGGTGTTAATGCCATAAGAATAGAAGTGCCTTTAGACAGAGATGCTTGTGTTCTATATGAGAAAGTTGGAAAAATGCCTCGTTTTAACTTCCAACGAATTCGTAGTCTTTTATTTAACAAAACCAAAGGGAGCAGGTGCATTAACTTATGCACTGCAGGTAGCATAAATAAAGCTACTGTGATAGGGAGAAGCCCGTATTCTTCCATAGTATGATTTTGATGGTACATGGATGCTGGTAAATACAAGAATATAAACGAAAGTGTGCCAAGTATCAGGCTCATTAAATAAATACGGTCTGAACCAAACTCTTTAGTGATGTTAAAGGATTTCCAGCAACTTAGATTCATCCTCATCAACCCCCTTTATTGTGACAATATCATTAGGTGTATAGTAAAATAATTGTTAGATTTCATTCGTAATATACATGAAATAGTACATACGTTTTTTGAATCAATTAATTGGTTAATCCTTAGGAATGATACGATGTTTTGGAGAAGAAATCAATAGGGTTTTTGTAAAAAGTATAATAGTCACCGAAAAGCGCCATGACGAGCATTAGCGAATGGTTAGTTTAAAGGGTTTTAGAGGAGAGAGTTATAGTGAATGTGAAGGGCCAAAATCGGCAGAAATGTGATTTTCAAATAAGGCTATTGTCCTATATGGTGGATGGAGAACAGTATCCGTTTTCAAAAATGCTAATTGAAAAAGAATTTACTGAATCAGAATACATAGCGCTAGTGGATCTGCTGGAAACTTTAGAGGTAAAATATAAGGAGCAAAAAGAAGAGGGGCTGTTAGACTTTACTAGCCTATTACTTCACTTTGCTGGAATGTTAAATATAAAATTAAATCCCGATGAAACCATTCGCGCCTTATGGCAAGAAGGGTTTCATCGGGAGTTGATGGAGGAGCTTGATACAATCAGGAAACTTCAAAGGTAATATGTTCTATTCCAAGGATTGCGATGTCGTCCTGACGATTTCATCCTCCTCGTCAAATTCATCCTCAATATTCTTCATGGAGCGTTCTAATATTTCAAGATAATCGGATCCATAAACCTCACGAATTAACGCGAGTAAATCTAAGAATTCTGGAAATTTCCCATACAGCTGTTTAAGCGGCTCCGTTCCTTTTAGTAAGGAGTTATTTTCTGGATTATAGGATTTCATAGTTTCAATCAACAAATCCTCGCCACTCGAGGTTAACTCAATATACGTGTTCCGTTTATCGTTTTCTCTTTTCGAGAAAGTGAGAAGACCTCTTTCCTCCAGCTTCTTGGAAAAATTAAATGCTGTGGATACGTGCATAACACCGAATTTGGATATTTCTGATACACTGGCACCTTTGAGATGATAGGCAATCCAAAGTATGTGATGTTCGTTTATATTTAAATTAAAGGGCTTTATCCATTGCTGCCAATCTTTTTCAATCGTTTTCCAAAGAGCTTTACTTAATTGTGCCATTTTATGACTATAGAGAATTGCTTCTTGTATAGAAGAGTTATGACTCATTTAGTACCCCCCTTTTCATGCTAAACGCTCCTATTAGTAATGTATTCACTTATATTATCTCAGGAAAACTTCTAAGTTGAAAGAAATGATGTGCAAAAAATACATCAAATGTTAAAAAAGTTTGAACAAAGGGGGGAGAGGGTAAATATAATTGGTAGGATTTACCTAAGATAAATACCCCATCGCATTAGGAATGATTCAAATAGATGAAGGAATAATAACCTTGTGAGAGCCTAAGGGTTAATTTCTTCAAACGCCTTAGTAACCATAGTGTGGAATTCAATCATATCGTCGAGGCGCGACTGTAAATCTTTAACGCACGTTTGATTTTGATTCTCTGCTTCTTCGTCTAACATAGCTTTTGTTTCTTCTAGGGACTCTTTTTGCCTTGAAGCAGCATCTAACCAACGATGAACATAAGAAGACATGAATTTTTGAAATAAATTTTCGTTGGCTTGATAAAGGTCCTTTCTTACTCCTTTTTTCCATACCCTCTCTACAAGATTTAGATCTACCAGGGTACGAATACCTGTACTCATGGATGTTTTACTCTTAGCAAGTGCTTCACTCATTTCATCAAGCGTCATCGGTTTACCTTCAATATATAAGGTAACAAAAAGCCTCGCTTCTGATGGGGTTAGGCTAAACATCTCTAGTGTTTTAGAAAATTCGGTAATAGCGTTGTATTGAACTTCGCTTATAACAGTGTTGTTATCTATGTCTGGCATGGAAGGATCCTCCTTCTGTCGTTGGCTAATACCAACCATACAACATTACAGAAAAAAAAGGAAATAACGAAAAGGGTAGTATTTTGAAGAAAAAGAGAGCATTTTGAAGCAATTATTGTTTATAATTTGTACAGTTTTAACTGTACGTTTTATATGTTCTTATATTAAAGTATTTATAGTTTGTTCATTTCATTCAAATCCTATATAGTTAAAAAGGTAAATTCGATTCAATGACTTATGTACTACATCAAGTTACACATCATAGTAAAAAATACAAGGGGTGAGCATGAGTGCCGATCATCAAAGTAGAGAACTTATCAAAAATCTTTGGTAAGAACCCTTCTCAGGCTATTAAGATGCTGGATGAAGGTAAAAAGAAAGAAGAGATACTGGACAAAACGGGAAATACAGTCGGTGTTAACCGTGCTTCATTTGAAGTAGAAGAAGGCGAAATATTTGTCATTATGGGATTATCCGGTAGTGGTAAATCTACACTGGTTCGCTTGTTGAACCGATTAATTGAGCCAACGGAAGGCAGCGTATATGTAGATGGACAAAACCTTTCTAATATGAGTGGGAACGATTTAAGAGGCGTCCGTCGAGAGAAAATGAGTATGGTTTTCCAAAGCTTTGCATTATTTCCATTTAGAACGGTATTACAAAATGCAGAGTTTGGCTTAGAAGTACAAGGTATAGATAAAAGTAAAAGAAGTGAAAAAGCTAAAAACGCACTAGAGCTTGTTGGTTTAGGGCAAGTGATTCAACAATATCCAAGACAACTGTCTGGTGGTATGCAGCAGCGTGTTGGACTGGCAAGAGCTCTTGCGAATGATCCTGAAGTACTATTAATGGACGAGGCTTTCTCCGCATTAGACCCGTTGATTCGTAAAGAAATGCAGGACGAGCTGCTCGATCTTCAGGAGCGTATGCAGAAGACTATTATCTTTATTACGCACGACTTGGATGAAGCGTTAAGAATCGGGGATCGTATTGCTCTTATGAAGGATGGGGGAATTGTACAAATTGGATCTCCAGAGGAAATCCTTGTGAATCCAGCAAACGATTATGTGGAGAAATTCGTAGAAGATGTGGATCGCTCAAAAGTATTGAATGCTCAACATATAATGAAACGCCCAGAAGCGGTGAACATAGACAGACATGGTCCGCGTGTAGCTCTAGAAAGAATGAGAGAAGAGGGTCTGTCCAGCATATACGTAACGGATAGATCTAGAAACCTTAAAGGGGTAGTGTCGGCTGACAAAGCTTCCGATGCTGTGAAGAATAATATTACAGATTTGAATGAGATTTTGGAAACAGGAGTGCCAACCGTTTCACCGGATACCTCCATGCAGGAGATTTTTGACTTGATTCATGATTCTCCAGTACCAATCGCAGTAGTAGAGGACGGTAAACTACAAGGTGTTATCGTTCGAGGAGCAGTAATTGCCGCATTAGCCGGAAGTGAGGTGTCTATTAATGAAGTTAATTGAGACAATACCAATGAAGAGTTGGATTGATGGATTAACCGATTGGATTACAGATAATTTTGAATTTCTATTTGAACCAATTAAAGATAACTTAGGAGAATTTATTGAGGGATTAAGTTCCGCTCTGCAGTGGATTAATCCATGGATTTTTATTGCTATTATCGTTATTGCAGCATTCTTTATAACAGGGAAAAAAGTTGGCCTGGCTGCTTTCACCTTAATTGGACTGTGGTTCATCTTTAACCAGAACCTTTGGGAAGATTTGATGGACACATTCTCTCTCGTAATAACAGCCAGTATAATATCAGTTATAATTGGTGTCCCGTTTGGAATTTGGATGGCTAAGAGTAGAATTGTGGAAGCTATTATTACCCCAATTCTTGACTTCATGCAGACTATGCCAGCCTTTGTTTACTTAATCCCTGCTGTTGCATTCTTTGGAATAGGGATGGTACCTGGTGTATTCGCATCTGTTATCTTTGCAGTACCACCAACGGTTCGTTTTACCAACTTAGGTATTCGACAAGTGTCCAAGGAATTAATTGAAGCATCCGAAGCCTTTGGTACAACAGGCTTTCAAAAACTATATAAAGTACAATTGCCAATGGCTAAGAAGACAATAATGGCAGGTATTAACCAAACGGTTATGCTTGCACTATCTATGGTTGTTATCGCATCCATGATCGGTGCAGAAGGACTAGGTCAGCGAGTTATTGAATCACTTTCTCGTAATGATGTTGGTTTAGGATTCGTAGCAGGTGTCAGTATCGTTATATTAGCCATTATCATCGACCGTTTTACGCAAAGCTTAAATACCCAAAAAGGGGAATAATGCTAGTTTGAACATTTCTATCAACTAAGGGGAATGATCAAATATATACAAAGAAAAAGGGGAGAACATAAGTAATGATGAAAACAAACTGGAAACGTGTAGGGCTTATAGCAGGATTATCTTTATCGCTCGTAGCAGCAGGGTGCGGATCTTCATCAGAAGGAGGATCTTCTGATGAAGGGTCAGGTGAAAGCAGTGCCTCAGTTGGGGAATCTCTGAATCATGAGATTACTGGAATTGATTCTGGAGCTGGAGTAGTAAAAGCCTCTGAGAAAGCTGTAGAAGAGTATGGCTTGGAGGAGTGGGAGGTACAGACATCCTCTGGCGGTGCAATGACAGAAGAGCTAAGTAATGCTATTGAAGATGAAGAACCAATCATTGTAACAGGATGGACTCCACACTGGAAGTTTGCTAAGTATGACCTGAAATATTTAGAAGACCCTAAAGAAGTATTTGGTGGTGAAGAGAAAATCCATACCATGGTTAAGCAGGGCTTAAAGGAAGAAAAGCCGAACTTAAACAAAATCCTGGATCAATTTAGCTGGGATGCCAGTCAGATGGAAAGTGTTATGTTAAAGCGTAAAGATGGAACTCCGATTGAAGAAGCAGCGAAAAAATGGGTAGAAGAAAATGCAGACCAAGTTTCTGAATGGACGAAAGGTGCAGAGAAAGTAGATGGTGTAGAGGCTAAGCTAGTATATGTATCTTGGGATTCAGAAATTGCATCTACTAACGTAATTGCTGAAGTACTGCGTCAGCAAGGCTTTGAAGTGGAAATAACACAAGTACAAAATGCTACAATGTGGCAAGCAGTTGCAGAAGGCGAAGCGGACGGAATGGTGGCTGCATGGTTACCTGGAACCCATGGCGAGAACTATGAGAACTTTAAAGATCAAGTAACAGATCTTGGACCGAATTTAGAAGGTGCCAAAATCGGACTTGTAGTTCCTGAATATATGGACATCGAATCTATTGAAGACTTAAAAGAATAATTTCTCTTGTTAAAACAACCCTCTTTATCAAAAACCTGCTCTCTAGTATGGAGAGCAGGTTTTATGTATTATGGGGGCTTTTTTCATTTTGTCGGACGTTTTTTGAGTATTTAGAGCAATGTTACATTCCTTGATAACTCGATATTTTTTATTGCCAAACAAAAGAGGATACCCATATATGGGTATCCTCTATCCTACATTTACTGAAGGGGATTAGAGTCCTCATCGTCTTGAGGTACAGGTTTTTCATCGGAAGCTACCTGAATTTCATGATCGTTGGTTTTGGACTTTTCTTCTAGCTCTTTTAAGCTGTCTTCAATTTCCTCTAAATGCTTTTGAATTTTTCTCTGATGAGGCTCAATGGTTTGCTTCCAGCTCTCAATGGACTGTTTTACATCGGTAGAAAGGTCTTTTAGTAATGTGGCACCTTCTCTGGAAGTTTGAGAAATTTGTTCCGTTAACTGTGTTCCCTGATCTCTCAAGTTGTCTAGTGTGTGTTTTAACCGCTCTGTTGAATCCTTTGCTTGCGAACGAAATTGGCTTCCTGAAGAAGGAGTGGAAAGTAAAGTAGCCGCCGCACTTACAACGCCTCCAACTACGAATCCTAGCACTAATGATTTACTTTTTCCCATAATCAAAAAACTCCTTTCTTACTTCTATTATATCCGTTTTTTCTTGTCCTGTAGAGGACTAATTAGCGGTTAATGAAAGTTTATGCTGTCTATGTAAAACATAGGTATTCTTACTGTTCCCCATATAAAATAAATAAAAACCCCTGACTGAGTCAGAGGCTGAACATTTAGAATTAAGAGGCCTTAGAGGTAACGGTGCTCTTGCCAATATTCGTACGAACAAATATTTTTTGAACGATAGGATAGATGATAGTCATGACGATAGTATTGAATGCAGCGGCAGGAAGAACAACTGCTAGGAAAAGAGCAGTAAACGACCCTTCCATAAGACCGATAATCATGACGGCTACAGTAAGAAATATAGAGCCACTAATGATTGTTCCGACAGCTGTTAGAACGGAAGCTGCTATGGTGGTGTTGATGACCTTACTGAGCACTACAAACAAACCAAAGAAAATGAATGCTGTTAATGGTTTATCAATAATATTGGCAATCTGTCCTCCTGGAGCGGAAGTAGTTAGTGCGGAAATACCACCGGTGACAAAGGATAGTAACAATACATAAGGAAGCTTAGGAAATAAGATAATACCTAGAAACATCATTACTAACAGCATATCCGGCTTCATTCCGAAAAGAACAGGCGGAGCAAATATGTGTAACACCGCTCCAATTCCAGCTAATAACGACAGCAATACCAATACTCTTGTGTCTAAACGTTTGTTCATATTAATTCTCTCCTCTTCTAAACTAATCTCGACTACATTCCAGCTGTGTCCTGTGACCAACTGCGAAAGTCTAGTCCTATTGTAGCAAATTTCTCGAAAAAGTAAATAAAAGTACATATGCTTTACTGAAAAACAGTGTTTTCTTTTTGGTCATGGAGATCCTGGTACTTATTAAACATTTTTCTATTCTTATACCAAAGTACTGAAAGAGCTACGCATAGAAGAGCTCCAGCAATGGCATATCCTATCGTGGTCAAAGAAGCGAGTGCCACAGAAAGAAACATACCTGTTCGAATGGAGATTTTTCTATACATCCACCCAATTAAAGGATTGAGAGGTATTCGAATTAATCGGTTAATGGGATAATACGAGACCGACATGCCACAGTGTCGATAACCCTGCTTCGTTGTAATAAATAGGAAGTGCAATGTAGAGCATGGAATCTCCAATGATACAAAGAGCCGTAATTAAAGAAAGTACAATGACTGGTCTACGGCTATACCTCATAGTAAACCCTCTGAACAGTTAGGTTGCATCATATGTACAAGAGCATAGCTTCCTCCTGAATATATCAATCAAAAATTGTTGATGTAATATATCTAAGTATGAAGCCTAATGAGTATTAAATCAAATATTTTTGATTTAAAAACCTAAAATATGCTGCCTCCATGTTCTATCCAGAGGCAGCATCCTTGCTATGAAATGTGATGAGATATAGTAGAAGCTATGTCCTGCAGGTCTTCATTACTATATTCCTCTGTATGAGTTTCCCATTTTGCTCCAAAGCCATCTTCTTTTCCATACCGAGGAATTAAATGAATATGTAGATGGAAAACAGATTGGCCAGCTGCTTCTTCATTGTTATTTAATATATTTAAGCCAACTGGTTGAAACGCTTCTTTTATCGCATTGGCTACTTTTGGAACACGTGCAAATAAGGATTCTGCAACTGAAGCATCAGCATCGTATATGTTTCTTACGTGCTGCTTTGGAATAATTAATGTATGTCCCTTCGTGGTTTGACTAATGTCGAGAAATGCGTACACTTCTTTATCCTCATACACCTTAGCCGAAGGGATATCTCCGTCAATAATTTTGCAAAAGATACAATCTTGACTCATCTTCATTCCTCCACTCTTCTTAGGTTATGTTTATCATAACAGAACGATTAAGGTGAATGGAACAATAAGGGATGAGGTTCTTCTCTTATAAGGGTTTTAGTGGGAACCACTCTATTCGGGCAGACATTCGCTTTCCTATTGCATCATACTACGTGAGGTGTGTACGAAACGTAACTTTCATAAATTGATCTTGCGTGGATAACATACCAATTACTGCTGTGGTATGTAACAATAAATATAAATAAAACAGAGTACCTCAGGGAGAGGTACTCTGTATGGGAAGACTTGGGAAAGCCGTCCACCTATCTGTTAAGGATAGATACGGGGTTTACTTTGCTACGCGCGGGGTTACCACTATGTGGCTGCATTTCTTGATGGGAAACACAACCTACGTAAACAAAGCTTTTACAATACCTGCTGTGAACACCTCATTTAACCATTAAATGTGTGTGATGCAACCTCAAACCTATTGGTGGAGATCGATTTCAGCCTGGTCTTTCACTGACACCTCATTTCGATTGTTAAGCCTAAACTTAATAACCTTATCAACAAAGTTTGCAGTGACGTTTTGGACAGCTCCCCCTGTCGCCTTCAAGGATAGTATGTGCAGGATAAGAGCTTCTATACGAATTTAGGGTAATTTTTTTGGAAAAGGAGAAGGGGAATGATAAAATTTAGAAAAGTGAATGGTTAGGAAAAGAGGGGTACAGATGAATTCATTATTACATATAGAGGAACTCGTTGGAGGTTATACTAACAAGAATGTACTGCATGGTATTTCTTTTGAAATAAAGCCTGGAGAAATAACTGGATTAATTGGCTTGAATGGTGCAGGAAAAAGCACAACCATTAAGCATGTTATCGGGTTGATGCAGCCAAAAAAAGGTAAGGTTAAGATTAATGGGAAAACATTCCAAGAAGACCCGGAAGGATATCGAGCTCAATTTTCTTATATACCAGAGATGCCTGTACTATATGATGAATTGACACTCAAGGAACACTTACGCTTAACGGCTATGGCATATGGACTATCTGAGGAAGTTTTTGAACAGCGTCTTCAGCCTCTTCTTAAAGAATTTCGGATGGAGAAGAAGCTCAACTGGTTCCCAGTACATTTTTCCAAGGGAATGCGGCAAAAAGTTATGATTATGTGTGCCTTTTTAGTGGAGCCTTCTTTATATATTGTTGATGAACCATTTGTCGGGCTGGACCCACTTGGGATTCAATCCTATTTACAACTCATGAATGAGATGAAAGACCAGGGTGCTGGTGTACTTATGTCTACTCATATTCTGGCTACAGCCGAACGGTATTGTGACCGCTTTGTTATTCTCCATGATGGCGAAGTGAGGGCAAAGGGGACGTTGAAGGAGCTACAGGATTCCTTTCAAATGCCCGGTTCAACATTAGACGATATTTATGTGGCGCTTACGAAGGAAGATTCACATGATTAATGCAAAGGATTTGTGGAAGAAACGGCTTGGCAGTCACTATAAGGAATTAAACCGATATTTACGTCTCATGTTTAATGATCATTTCTCCATTGCGTTATTTTTCTTTCTAGCTGGCCTATCATATGTGTATCAGCAGTGGCTGCAAGACTTACCTGATGGATTTCCTACGGCTGTTGTACTTGCTGTGCTTTTCGGTTTGCTTTTAACGTACAGTCCGATTCGAACGATGCTGAAAGAACCGGATTTAGTGTTCCTGTTGCCTGCAGAATTTCAGCTTTCCCCGTTTTTCCGGAACGGGCTTATTTACAGCTACATTATGCAAATGTTTCCATTCCTTTTTGTATTTGTAGCAGCAGGTCCGCTTTACTTTACTTCCTTTGAGGAGAGAAGTATTTCCCAATATATCGTTATTGGAGCCGTAATCGTTGTATTAAAGGCGTGGAATGTGCTCGCTCATTGGTGGGAGTTGAACAGCCGCGATGGTGTCAGTGGGTGGATTGATGCTGGTGTCCGCTTCTTACTGAATGGATTAACGATTTACTTTGTGGTTATTGGAGAGGCGTGGCTATATGCTGCAATAACAACTGTTTTACTATTTGGGATGATGATGTATGATTACAGCCTCGCTAAAAAACGTCGTGGAGTGGCTTGGGATCTCTTAATTGTGAAAGAACAAGCAAGAATGCAAGCCTTTTACAGGGTTGCTAATTTATTTACAGATGTTCCTCATCTAAAGCAGTCAATTAAGAAGCGTCACTGGCTTGTTCGCTTGCTAAAGCAACCTGTTCCATTTCAACAGGATAAAACGTTTGATTATTTATATCGCATAACGTTTATCCGAAGCAGTGATTATTTAGGGCTATACCTCCGTTTACTTGTGATTGCGTTTGCGCTCATCTATTTCCTGCCAAACCTGTGGATGCAGCTAGGGTTCTCCTTCCTATTTCTTTACATGAGTGGGTTCCAAATGGTTACGATTTGGCATCACCATCGTCAATTGGACTGGCTGGAGCTTTATCCTGTTCCATTTACATACAGGAAGCAAGCTTTGTTAAAATGGCTGTTTCAGTTAATGCTTTGTAAGACGTTTGTGCTAGGGATTGCCTTCTTAATAAGTGGAAACTTTATAGGCTTAGCTCTCGTATGGTTAGGTGGAGGCTTATTTAGCTATTGGATGGTATATTCTTATTTTGTAAAGCGAATGACAGTGTAATGGTTAAGGGCTCTCTTAAAATTAGAAGGGGGCCTTTTCTAATAAAAACTATCTTGAAATCAAGTATTCCACTATCTTCCGATTATTTAGATTAACCTAACATGAACGTTGGTCTTAAACAAATAGGGATGGAGGTGAAAGGATGAGACAGACACCTTATGAAGAGCGGGTGTATAAGGAAGCACGTCGTTTTGCTAAACAGATGAATCGTAAATCGTCCCTATTACAACGAACATCTAAACAAATTCAAACTAATATCAATAAACGTGTTCCGGACCGTGTCCATCAAGTGGTAACAGAAAGTGTAAAGCAAATGATTCAAATTTCTCTCACTTCCTCCAAGTACATTTATCCAACTTCCATTCATGATGGAGCCAGTCTGGAGGAAAGAGAAGAAATGATTAATACGAGGCTGCAACAGTATAAACGAACGGCTGCTATAGAAGGTGCGGGGACAGGTGCCGGAGGAATTATGCTAGGATTAGCCGACTTCCCATTATTGTTAAGTATTAAGATGAAGTTTTTGTTTGATGTAGGGCAGTTATATGGATACGATGTGACAAAATACGAGGAGCGAATGTTTATTCTGCATCTATTTATGTTAGCCTTTTCCAGCGATTCAAAAAGAAAAGAAGTTCTTCAGACTGTCATCCATTGGGAGAGGGAAAAGGAACATTTAAAAGAAGTGGATTGGCGCACATTACAAATGGAATATAGGGACACCATTGATTTGGTGAAAATGCTCCAGCTTGTGCCGGGGCTCGGAGCGATTGTCGGGGCGATTGGAAATACTCGATTATTAGAGCAGTTAGGGGAGACGGCTAAAAATGGCTACCGTCTCCGTAAGCTTTATTCCTCAAATTAAGGTTGTTGTTGATAAGCAAGATAGGATTGGAACAATGTCTTGGCGCTTAACGGCAATGCTCGTTCATCAAAATCAAATTTCGGATGGTGATGTGGATAAACATGCCCCTCCTTTTGAGCACCTGTAAAATAAAAGGCCCCTGGACGCTCCAGCATATAGTAGGAGAAGTCTTCTCCAGTCATTACAGGTCCCACATAATTAGCCTGCTCGACACCAGGAGTCGCATGAGCTGCTTGTAACACAAGGTCTGCTTCCTTCCGGTGGTTTACAAGTGGTGGGTATCCTTTTTGATAATGGAAATCATAACTTGCATCATGGGTAGCAGTGACACCTTTAATATGCTTCTCCATTTCTTGAATGATTAAATCCTGATTATGAGAGTTAAAAGTACGGACCGTTCCTTTTAAAGTCGCTGTATCAGCAATTACATTGAAAGCTTTTCCGGCTTCAAACGTTCCGACTGTGACAACCGCGGAGCTGAGAGGGTCCAGTTTACGGCTGACAATCTGCTGTAGTGAGGTTACAAGCTCAGAGCCGATAACAATCGCATCCTTTGTTTGATGCGGTTGGGCACCATGACCGCCTTTCCCCTGTATCTTAATTTCAAATGCATCAGCTCCTGCAAAAAAGGACTCAGGAGCAGTTTCAATAGTTCCGACCGGTGTGTTGATCCATAGATGCGTACCAAATACAGCATCAACCCCTTCTAAAGCTCCTGCTTCGATCATTGGTTTTGCTCCTCCAGGAGTTATTTCCTCTGCATATTGATGAAGAAATACTACGGTTCCTGGTATATCCTCTTGATAGGGCTGGAGCGCCTTGGCAAGGCATAATAACGCTGCAGTATGACCGTCATGTCCACAAGCGTGCATCACCCCAGGAACGGTTGATTTGTAAGGTGCATCCTTCTCATCCTGAATAGGGAGTGCGTCAAAATCCGCTCGTAACGCTACAGTTTTTCCTGGCTTGCCACCTTCTAAACGAGCGAGGACTCCATTTTTGCCTATATTTGTTTCATACGGTATTCCTAGTTCTTCATAATATTGGGCAATATAGGCTGCTGTTTCTGTTTCATGGAAAGAAAGCTCTGGGTGCTGATGTAAATGCCTTCGAATATGTACCATTTCCTCATATAAATGATCAATATCGTTCATAACCGTTTCCCACATAGTATCCATCCCTTCTTTTCTGAATATTATAACAGATGTTTTCATCCCCATCATAAAAAAATGGCTATATTAGAACATAAAGAAATCCTGGCAGTAATCTGCCAGGATTTTGTTCATGCATGGTGTATTATTGAAGACGTGGGTCAGCTAACAGACGGTTCATTTCTTCCATGTGCGTTGTTTCGTCTGCAATCATGTCATCTAGTTTAACAACTAGTTCGGTATAGCCAAGCTCTTCTGCTTGCTGCTTACGTGTTTCATACCGACTGATGGTATCTTCCTCTGCATTTTTTGCTTCTTCAAGCATTTCCTTAACATCTTGTAGTTGTTTCACTTCTGCTGGCTTAGTGGTTGGGGTACCACCAAGTGTTTTAATTTTTTCAGCTAAGTAAAGAGCATGACCTTGTTCATCAGCAATTTCACTTTGGAAGAAAGGCTTTAAGACTTGATAATATAAGCCTTCAACGACAGCAGCGTTATACGTGTACATAATACTTGCTGCGTATTCATGTGCTAAGTCTACGTTTAGTCCATCAATGAGTTCTTGAAGTTTGTTATCCATCTTAATTCACCCCTATAAATATTTTGAATTCTGCTAGGCACATAATATAAATTTCCCCACAAAAAAGAATCTAAACATTCCTGACCATAAAAGGTAAAATAAAGAAGAAAGAGGGTGTATATCCTTGATGAAAAGAAGGAGTAATTTATTCATTATTCTTGCCCTTGCCATTATAGGGGCTAGCTATCTAACGTATGCTGTTGTGATAGATAAGTCATTATGGATGGATAAGTGGGGAGAAGCGATACTGCCCGCCTTTCATCATGCAAGGATTAGAGATTTCTTTACTATGATTACCGAGCTTGGATCTCGGAATGGAATTATCTTCTTCATGATGATCTTCCTTCTTTTTTTATGCCTCAAACGGGACTGGTTGGGATCCTTCCTGCTATTTATAGGTGTCCTGCTAGGCAATGAACTAAATATTTTCATAAAAGAAAGTACAAGAAGAGAAAGACCGAGGATAGATGGAGCTATTGACGCACTTGGCTATAGTTTTCCTAGCGGTCATGCCATGGTATCCGTGATCTGTTTTGGGTTAATTGTTTATTATCTAAGGAGATATGTACAAAGTAGAAAAGCCGTATATTGGATTGGGATAGCAGGGTTTATACTAACCTTTCTAATTGGGATAAGCAGGTTTGTATTAGAGGCGCATTATATATCAGATGTGCTGGCTGGTTTTCTTTTTGGCTTTTTATTTCTGTTAGTGGTTATTGGTGTGGATCAGTTGTCTCGGTCATGGATAGAATCAGATCAAGATATCCGTCTCTAGACCGATAGATAAACCAACTGGGGATTGTAGGAGCTTGGATTTTTATTTTATATAATGGATGTATAAAACATGGATGCCAATCTCTCAACATTAAAGGGGAGCATTTGTTGATGTCTACTTAGAAATTTGTTGTTAAAGGATGATGACTTATGAGGAGAATTTCAACCTATATAGTAGCCTTTGGCTTCATAGTAGTAGGATTACTGCTCGTACTAACTAATTTCAATATCGTTTCCTTTGATCTATCTTCTGCATTCTATTATGCCTATCCGTTTGCGATTGTACTAATCTCATTATTTTATCTACTGGAGAGCTTAGCGGGTAAGCGCGATGAACTTGGAGCGGGTTCGTTCTTTTTGATTTTTGGTATTTTGCTGGTCCTTGATCGGTTTCAGGTAATAGCCTTTCAATTTTTTGATATTTGGCGACTTTGGCCGCTTTTATTAGTGTTTTTGGGAGTGAGCTTTTTTCTGCCGTATAAAAAAAACGGTCCCTCCATTTTTGTTTCATCGGACGATGCATGGGACGATTCCTCCTATTGGGATGATGAGTCTGACAACTGGGAGGAGAAGAGCAACAAATCGTTTAAAATGACCAAACATATGACCATTGGAGACCATCGGTTTGACCAGCCAAACTGGACCGTTGAGCCGATGAAGACATGGAATGCTATTGGTGACTATTATATTGATTTTACGAAAGCATTTATACCAGATAAAAATACATCTATGACTATTACAGGCTGGATAGGCGATGTGAAGGTAATTGTACCTGATAACGTGGATTTGGCGATAGAAGCGAAGGTCAAGGCCGGAGATATTCGAATATTGAAGCAGAAATCAGATGGCATTAACAGGATATTAACGTATAAAACGCCAGGCTATGATGAGGCAACAAGGAAGCTTACATTAAAAATTGATTTCGTGCTCGGTGACATTAAAGTTGATGAAGTGTAGGTGGTCTGAGTGTTGAAAAAACTAAATAGCGTTCGCTACAAGTTCATTCGATCTCATATATACGGGTTGTTCTTGACTACAATGATTCTGCTCTCTTTCTTTTTAGCCATTTTCGTCATGTACAATCCGGAGTGGCTGTCAAAGGAAGCTATATTCCTTTTTGTAGGCAGTTTATTGCTCGTATCCTTCTTCGTATCGTTGTATGTTGGGTTTCAATCTAGCGGGGATATGAAAGAACGTATTGATGGACTATCTACTTTAATCCGAGCCTTATCCCAAGGAAAGTATGATTCCCGTATAAGGCTTACACCTGATGATGAGATAGCAAGGATTGGCTCTGAATTAAACGAGCTCGGAAATAAGCTCAAGAGTCAAGTGAAGTCGTTACAGCGCATGGCGGATGAGAAATCCGAGTTTGCTAAATCTGCACACAAGGCTGCAGCAATAGAAGAAAGACAGCGTTTGGCAAGAGATTTACACGATGCAGTCAGTCAGCAGTTATTTGCACTTACTATGATGGCACAGGCTGCACAGCGATCATTTGACCAGCAGCCTGAACTAGCGAAAAAGCAGCTGGAGGAAATAACCTCAATGGCCCTGCAGGCTCAAACGGAGATGAGAGCCTTATTGTTACATTTACGCCCTGTCCATTTATCTGGCGAACCTCTTAAACAAGGTATCCATAACCTAATAAGCGAATTGCAGGATAAATGCCAAATTCGTTTTGACGTGCATATGGATGATATGGAAAACATACCAGAAAGCGCAGAGGATCATCTGTTTAGGATTGTACAGGAGGCATTATCAAACATTCTCCGACATGCTGAAGCAACAGAAGTGGATGTAAGACTAAAACAGGAAAGAACAGAATTGTTTGTACACATAGGAGATAATGGCAAGGGATTTGAACTAGATCAAGATAAGAAAACTTCCTACGGATTAAAGACGATGCAGGAACGGACTGAAGAAATCGGTGGTACTTTTACTATTAGGTCTAAACCTCATGAAGGTACGTATATTGATATTCGAATACCAGTGCAGGAGAGTGATGATCGTGAGTGAATCAGTGATTCGAGTAATTGTAGTGGATGATCATGATGTCGTGCGAAAAGGAATAATAGCCTATCTAATGACTGAGCCAGGGTTAGAGGTAGTTGGAGAAGCGTCTAGCGGAAAAGAAGGGGCAGCATTTGCAATTAAGGAACAAGTGGACGTGGTGCTCATGGATTTAATGATGGAAAATGGTAATGGAATAGAAGGGACGGAAGAAATTCTTGCATCCCATCCATCGTGTAAGGTAATCATCTTAACTAGTTATTATGATGATGAGAAAGTATTTCCGGCCCTTGAGGCTGGGGCTTTCAGCTACATGTTAAAAACATCTTCAGCAGACCAAATCGCAGCTGCCATTAAGAAAGCTGTAAAAGGGGAGCCGTATATTGAGCAAAAAGTAGCTAATAAGATGATGACCAGATTCCGTACTATGGAGAAATTAGCTCACGAAGAGCTAACTACCCGTGAGTTAGAGGTGCTGATGTGTATTGGCGATGGCCTCACTAACCAGGAAATCAGCGATAAATTGTATATCGGTATTAAAACAGTTAAAACCCACGTTAGTAATATCTTAAGTAAACTAGGGGTACAGGACCGCACACAAGCGGCCGTGTACGCCCACAAAAATGGTTTATTCAAAAATCGCTATTAAGCAGCCGTTTTTCCTTTGGTATTGAAAATGCTCCTGATATGGTACGTCACATATCATGTAGAGACAGTGGAAGGCATGTTTTCGAGATAGTGTGGAGAAAAGTAGGAAGAGTTGAATGCGCTCAGTACAATCAACGTATAAGCGAACGCTCTAGCATTATACAACTTTAAGCCAAATGAATCTTTTGTCATGCGAACAGTATGTATCCGTTATAAACGCTAGTATCCTTATGTTTCTTAGTAGTTTCATCATGATGATATAGACACGCAATATGGAGAGGTATAATAGTAGCCATATCCACTCATCCTTAGGAAAGTGAGCGTCTTCCAAATTATACTTCCTCACACTAAAGCAACGGCCCCTTTACAGCTCCAATGCAAGTCTTCCACAAAAGTTTGTCATTGAACTTATCGAGAATTTTTTGGTAAGAGGTCTCGATTTCTCTATTTACTAGAGAAAACGAGAAAATTGATTTATACTGTTAGCATAATAAACTGGAACTGGGTGTTGGTTTATGACGAAAAAAGTAGAGAGGTTATTATTTTTTGCATGGCTCCAAGCATTTATTGCGATGATTGGCAGTTTAATATTTTCAGAGGTATTAGAGTTTATCCCGTGTGAAAAATGCTGGTATCAGCGGATCTTAATGTATCCACTCGTTTTATTATATGGCTTGGCTTTAGTAAAGAAGGATAGTCGATACGCAGGTGCCGGACTTATTATGAGCGGCATAGGATTCTTGCTTGCGGCATACCATTATGGATTACAGAAATTACCCGCCTTACAGCCTGCTTTTGGTGGTGGGTGTGGACCTGT
Organism: Pontibacillus salicampi; assembly: GCF_042434395.1. NCBI lineage: Bacteria > Bacillati > Bacillota > Bacilli > Caryophanales > Bacillaceae > Pontibacillus > Pontibacillus salicampi. The sequence continues at coordinate 241,532 of NZ_JBHLTP010000004.1, forward strand.
TTCTTGTTCTGGAGAATACATAAATCTCCTGGGCTTTATTACGATACCGTTATTGTCCTTTACGGCGTTTACGATTATTTTCCTTCTCCATGTTCAAGTGTTAAGAGCTGGTAAATAGTCATAAAGAAAGAGCGATATCCTAACTAAAGGGTATCGCTCTTTGTTTCGTTCTAATAACGCCTATTCGGTCATATGATATTTTGTTAAGTAGGCTGGTCCAGCAACATAGGAGGGTTTCTCTTTGCTTTGCGGACCGTTATTTTGGTGGGCCTTTTGAAAGGCTTGGGAATTCTTCCAGTCTTCAAAGCTTTGTACATTTTGCCACAGGGTTAACACAATATACGTATTACCTTGTACAGGGCGGAGGATTCGGATGGATTGAAATCCTGGTGAATCCTCAATAGCTCCTGCGCGCTGTTTAAACCGATCTTCAAAAAGGGGACGGCCTTCATCTGTTACTGGGATATTGTTCATGACCACATATCCTTCATTCTGTAACGTCCCTTCCTGATCTACGATTTCATATGCCCGGGCTTCATCGAAGATATTCTTACCTTCTGTATAAGCAATTGTATTATCTTCGCCTTGAAGTAGATAAACAGACTGTTCAGGGTGTTTTTCTTTTAGTGCTGCCAAATAATCATATGTACCACTTGTCATATAAACACTCATTTATTTTAGCTCCTCTCCTCTTGTGAATGAACGCGGTTTACTTATTCCATAGTGTAGCAACTCCTAGAAATAAAAAGCAAGCTAGAAGATGCTGGTTTCTCGGATATAGTGTTGTATCGTATAATAAGAGGATAATCATTATAGAGCGAGTATCAAACGAAAAATAACTCCTTTGAGGTGAACAGCATGGAGTGGAATAAAGAAACGATATTTAACTGGTGGAAGCAAACGAATTGGAAATGGCCGATTATTGCTATAGCAGTTATTGGGATGTTATCAATAGCAGCTTATATGGGGTTGCTATATGGGGGAAAGCGGATAGTAGATGAGCGACTGTTTGTACTGGAGGAAGCTACTACCATCGTCAATGAAGAGGGGGAAGAGCTTGGAAAGCTGTACAGGGAAAATCGGACCGTTGTTTCCATTGATGCAATACCCTCTCATGTTCAGGATGCATTTATCGCCATTGAAGATAGTAGGTTTTATGAGCATGCTGGAGTTGACTTTAAATCCACTATGCGAGCTATCTATCGCGATTTAATAGCCATGGAAAAGGTAGAAGGTGGAAGCACAATCACACAGCAGCTTGCGAAGAATTTATTTCTTACCAATGATAAGACATGGGCGAGAAAAGCGAAAGAGGTTATGGCATCCATATATCTGGAGCGCAATGTGAGCAAAGATCGAATATTGCAGTTCTATTTAAACACTATATATTTTGGAAATGGGTTATATGGAATTGAAACAGCCTCTCAATATTTCTTTGATAAACCAGTTAGTCAATTGTCCGTTGAGGAAGGAGCGTTACTTGCTGCTTTACCAAAAGGTCCTAACTATTACGATCCCTCCGATCATCCGGAACGTGCCAAGGAAAGGCGTAACATTGTTCTCAATCGGATGCATGACACGGGCATGATTTCTGCTGAGGACGCTGTGAAGCTAAAAAGGAAAGGGATTAACCTTAACCTCGGTAATCCAGATAAGAAGCCTTATTTAGCAAGCTACCTGGATATGGTGGTAAAGGAAGCGAAGGAAGAGTATGGACTGAGCAATGATGAACTGTATGAGGGTGGATACCAAATTGTCGTCGGTGTTGATGAAGGCGTACAGCAGCTTTCCTATCAAGCCTTGCAGGATGATCAATACTTTAACGGTTCTACCAACGGTGTAGAAGGTACTTTTGTGCTTATGGATGAGAAAACAGGTGTAATTGTCGCAGCCCATGGAGGGCGGGATTTCCAAAAGGGTAATTTGAACCGCTTATATGAAAAACAGCAACCAGGTTCTACGATGAAGCCTCTTGCTGTTTATGGTCCTGCATTGGAATTAGACCAGTATGAGCCCTATTCCATGTTAGTCGACCAACAGCTATCCTACGGTGAATATCGACCAGCTAACTATGATGGCCAGTATGCAGGATCGATTTCTATGTATGAATCGTTAATGCTGTCTAAAAATGCATCAGCAGTATGGCTGATGAATGAGATGGGGGTCAGCTACTCCAAAGAGTACTTATCGAAAATGGGATTATCCATTGCTGATAATGGACTTAGCCTCGCATTAGGAGGGCTTGAGGAAGGGCTGACTCCAATCGACCTTGTAAAAGGCTACCGTTCATTCGCTCATAAGGGGGAAGTGGTGGAACCACATACCATATTACAGGTGTACAATGATGAAGACGAGCTTGTTTCGCATTCTTCCACAAAAGCTCAGCAAGTATTTACTAAGCAGACTGCATGGAATATGACACGTATGCTTGAGGCAGTAGTGGAAAAAGGGACGGGAACAGCTGGCAGCTATAACAAGGCTCTTGCTGGTAAGACAGGTTCTACGCAGCATCCTTATGCTGAAGGGAAGACGAATGATGCATGGTTTGTAGGCTATACCCCCCAATATGTAGGAGCGGTATGGATGGGGTATGATCAAATTGACAAAGATCATTATTTAACGAAAGGAAGCTCTGAGCCTACACGTTTAATGAAAGATATATTGACGAGAATGAATCAGTCTGAGGAGCTGCAATCTGAATTTGTGAAGCCAGATGACGTGGACGAACTGCAAAGTCCAATAGAGCTTCCAGTTATTACTGATTTAGAAGGTGAATTAGATATTCGAGTGTTTTCGGTGAGAGCGAAATTAACCTGGACTCCATCACCAGATGATCGGGTGGTGTATCGTATTTATAAGAATGGGTCTTCGGAGGATGAATTGGTAGGAGAAGTAACGGGACAAGGAGAGTATGCTATTGAAGGTGTAGGGCTTTTCAGTGAAGCCTCTTATTATGTTGTACCGTATAATTCTTTGACTAAAATAGAAGGAAATCCTTCTAATGAAGTAGAAGTGAAATGGAGATAGTCACCTCACCTAGGGGTGGCTTTTTTCATTTCTAGATCGGAACATATTAAGTGATTGATTTTATATACAAAAAGTGTACAATAGAATTTGTAATTAATAATTATTCTAATTAGAAAAGAATTATAAATTGGGCGAATTCATGACAATATGCCTGCGTCACTATACATTGCAAGCGGAAACAGTTATATTGTAAAAAGAGTAATTATTGGATCGATGTGAAAGGTGAGACAGAATGACTAATTTTAATGACACTATCTTAAAAGCTTTCAAGGGAGAACAAACAAAGCACGTTCCAGCATGGTTTATGAGACAGGCGGGGCGTTCCCAACCAGAATATCGTGCTTTAAAGGAGAAATATTCTCTATTTGAAATTACCCATCAACCGGAATTATGTGCTTATGTAACTCGTTTACCGGTAGAGAATTACAATGTGGACGCTGCAATTTTGTATAAAGATATTATGTCCCCACTACCATCTATCGGTGTAGATGTAGAGATTCAAAAAGGGGTAGGGCCGGTTATTGACAATCCAATTCGCTCTGTCCACGACGTAGAGAAGCTCGGACAAATTGACCCAGAGAGCGACGTACCGTATGTATTGGATACGATTCGGTTGTTAACAGAAGAACAGCTGAATGTTCCATTGATTGGCTTTAGTGGAGCACCATTTACACTAGCAAGCTATATGATTGAAGGCGGACCTTCCAAGAATTATACGAAAACAAAAGCCATGATGTATAGTGAGCCAAAAGCATGGTTTCTTCTAATGGATAAACTCGCAGATATGACGATTCGCTATGTCCGCTCTCAAATACAGGCCGGTGCAAGGGCGATACAAATTTTTGATTCGTGGGTAGGTGCATTGAACGTGGAGGACTACCGCACCTTTATTAAGCCTACAATGGAATACATCTTTTCAGAGTTACGAAAGGAAGATGTCCCATTAATTACATTTGGTGTAGGAGCGGGTCACCTCTTAAAAGAATGGGACGATCTCCCGATAGATGTTATTGGACTGGATTGGCGTACTTCTGTTGAAGAAGCCCGTCAATTAGGTATCCAGAAAACACTTCAAGGTAATTTGGATCCATCTGTGCTGCTTGCTGATTGGGATACGATAGAAACTAAAGCCAAAGCGATTCTGGATCAAGGGATGAAACAACCAGGCTACGTATTCAATCTAGGCCACGGTGTGTTTCCTGAAATTAAACCGGAAACTTTAAAGCGTCTAACTTCATTAGTGCACGAATATTCCAGCCGAAACTAATCTAAAATGATCTACTAAAGAGGTGTTTTTCAAATGGCAAAGAAAACAATGGGATTGCTAGTAATGGCATACGGAACTCCTTACAAAGAAGAAGACTTAGAGCCTTATTACACACATATACGCAGAGGCCGAAAGCCTTCCACTGAGGCACTGGAGGAGCTGCGCGATCGATATAATGCAATTGGCGGTATATCACCGCTTGCTCGTATCACAGACCAACAGGCAGAAGCGTTACAGCATAAGCTAAACGAGATGCAGGATGACATTGAATTCAAATTGTATATCGGTCTGAAGCATATTGAACCGTTTATTGAAGAAGCTGTGGAACAATTGGCCCAGGATGGAATTGAAGAAGCTGTCTCTATCGTGCTCGCTCCACACTACTCCACATTTAGTGTTAAATCCTATAACGGTCGTGCCCAGGAGGAAGCAGAGAAGCATGGGGTAACGACTATCTATTCCGTAGAAAGCTGGTATGACGAGCCTGGCTTTATTCAATACTGGTCTGATGAAATTCAGAAGGTATATGATCAAATGACAAAGAAGGAAAAAGACAACGCAGTACTAATTGTTTCTGCGCATAGTCTGCCTTTGAAAATTTTACAAAATGGCGATCCATACCCAGAACAATTAAAAACAACAGCGAAGCTTATTGCCGATCAACTGCAAATTCAACACTATGAAATTGGATGGCAGAGTGAAGGAAATACGCCAGATCCTTGGATAGGTCCGGATGTTCAGGATTTAACGAGGGATTTGTATAACGAAAAAGGGTACACCACTTTCGTATATGCACCAGTAGGCTTCGTATCAGATCATTTAGAAGTACTGTATGACAATGATTATGAGTGTAAAGTGGTATGTGATGAGGTAGGCGCAAGCTATTATCGTCCGGAAATGCCTAATGTTCACCCACTGTTCATTCAAACCCTTGCCAACGTAGTGATGAAAAAAGCTGAAAAGTAGGGGATAAACATGGAAGATTACAAGCAGATTGTCATTATAGGCGGCGGAATTACTGGACTATCCACCGCCTACTACTTACAAAAACAAATACAAGCACACAAACTCCCGTACACAGTTCGATTAGTTGAAGCAAGTTATCGTCTTGGAGGCATGATTCACACAGAACAAAAGAACGGGTTCACAATCGAAAGGGGACCTGACTCATTACTTGCCCGGAAAGAGAGCGTTTTTCGCCTAATTCAGGACGTTGGTCTTGAGGAGGAGCTTGTATCCGTATCAACTGGTAAATCGTACGTCCATGCTAGGGAGAAGCTTCATGAAATTCCTCATGGATCCTATATGGGAATTCCTACACAAGTCAGCCCTTTTCTCTTCTCAAGTCTGTTTTCCCCAGCAGGGAAACTCAAAGCAGCAGGAGATTTCATGAAGAAGAAAAGCACTTCGAAAGATGATCAATCGTTAGGAGAGTTTTTCCGTTACCGTTTAGGGGATGAAGTGGTAGAAAATTTAATTGAACCGCTTCTTTCTGGTATCTATTCTGGAGATATTGACAATTTAAGCCTTATGGCTACCTTTCCAAACTTTTATCGATTAGAGCAAGAGCATGGCAGCATTGTAAAAGGATTAAAGAAAACAGTTCCAAAGCGTAAGAAATCAGATAAGAAACCTAGTGTATTTAAAACGCTCCGTAGTGGACTCAGCTCTCTTGTTCATGCAGTAGAGGAACAATTAGAAGATGGAACAGTTAGGCTGAATACAGCGGTAGATCATATTGAGAAAAAAGATGATGGCTACCATTTGTTATTAGATAATGGAGAAGTTTTAAAGGCTGATAGTTTAGTTGTGACGACCCCGCATTATCGAGCTCAGCGGATGCTGTCTCAATATGACTTCCTGAATCCATTGAGGGACATGCCTGCCACTTCTGTTGCTAATGTAGCACTGGCCTTTGATCAATCAGCGATTGAAAAGGACATTGACGGATCAGGCTTTCTTGTTTCTCGAAATAGTGATTATCGTATTACCGCGTGTACCTGGACTCATAAAAAATGGCCGCACACAACTCCAGAAGGCAAGGCCTTAATGCGAGCTTATGTTGGTAAGCCTGATGATCAGGACGTCGTATCTAAAACCGATGAAGAAATTGTAGATATAGTCTGGAACGACTTAAATAAAATAATGAAGCTTAATCATAAGCCGGAGTTTTCCGTCGTTACTCGATGGAGGAACTCCCGTGCTCAATATACAGTAGGACACAAAGAGCGGATGGAGCACATCACTCATCATTTGAGAGAACAGCTGCCAGGTGTCTTTCTTGCAGGAGCTTCCTACAACGGACTAGGTGTACCCGACTGTATAGATCAAGGGGAAACCGCTGTGGAGCAGGTGCTGGAATACCTTCAGCATGCCGAACCACACATCGCAGTGAACTAGCTTTATGGAACGATTATATTATTGAGTTACTTGCCAACATATTTAGTAGCTTCACTTATCCCAATCACGGACGAAATCAGAGATGATTTCGTCCTTTTTTACGTTGGCTTTTCACTCTGATTAGCACACTGTTTCATAAATCAAAATGGACTCAATCTTGAAATGATTGAAACACTAACATTTTTTAAAGAAAGTGCAATTTCTGATATAAGAGTTTGTTAATTCTTGTTGTTATTTTTTGCTGAAAAACGCTCTCGTTTATGGAATCTTTTTTCAACATACTGGAAAAAATCGAAAGAGGAAATCTCTATCGAAAAACCTTTACACATTTTTAACAAACAAGGGATTGAATTCACTTTACGATTCTTATACACTTAATATCGAAAATCGATAACGGATTTCGATATTAAGGTAAGGGGGGAAGATGGTGGACAATAAAGTATTACGCAAATTGTTCCTTGGGTTTATTCAAATACATATTCTTCATCATGCCAAAGAGGAACACATTTATGGAACCTGGATGCTCGAGGAATTACAGGAGCATGGGTATGATATTAGTCCGGGTACGCTTTATCCTATTTTGCACAATATGGAAAAGGATGAGCTTTTAAGGATGGAGGAGCGAAAAGTAGAAGGAAAGATTCGTAAATATTACAGCATTACTCTTAAGGGGGAGGATGTACTAACAGAAGCTCGAGCTAAGGCATATGAGCTATTTAAAGAAATTAAGTAAAGGGGATAGCGGAATGAAACAAGAACATTACTTTAAGACATTACTAACTATATTATTAGCCTCTACTAAACTTGGTCTAACCTCATTCGGTGGTCCCGTGGCGCACCTTGCTTATTTTAAAGAGGAGTATATTGACCGACGTAAATGGCTAGATGAAAAAACATATGCAGATATTATTGCTTTATGCCAGTTCTTGCCCGGACCTGCTTCAAGTCAGGTTGGCATATCAATCGGTATGCTTCGTGGTGGAGTATTAGGAGGATTAGTGTCCTGGTTCGGATTTACGGTACCATCTATTATTGTCTTAGTGTTATTTGCTATGCTGTATCAAACTTTCTCATTAGAAGATGCCATCTTTATCCATAGCTTGAAAGTAGTTGCTGCTGCAGTAGTTCTGCATGCCCTAATTGGGTTAGGCAAAAAGTTAACTCCGGATAAAACTCGCATTGGGATGGCTCTCGGGGCGGCAACCATTATGCTTCTTATCCCATCAGCTTGGATGCAAATTGCTATTATTATTACAGCAGGAGCAATAGGGTTGTATCTCTTTAAAGAAAAAGCAGACACCAAGGTGCAGCCTCTCGCTATAGGTATCTCTAAAAAAGCAGGGGTGGCCTCCTTAAGTGTACTTGTAGTATTGTTAGCCATTTTACCGATTATTGCTAGCGCCTCTAACCTGATTCTCTTAAAGCTATTTGATGTATTCTTCCGTGTTGGCTCGCTTGTATTTGGCGGGGGGCATGTTGTACTTCCCATGATTGAGAGAGAAATTGTACCACAAGGCTGGCTCACCTCAAATGAATTTCTTGCAGGGTATGGAATGGCGCAGGCTGTACCTGGACCCTTATTTACGTTCTCAAGTTATCTAGGGACGATGATAGAAGGGGTTGGAGGAGCAATTGTTGCTACAGCTGGCATCTTTTTACCATCCTTTCTTCTTCTGATAGCTGCACTTCCTTTCTTAAATGAGCTTAGACAAAGGAAATCGTTCCAGGGCGTGTTAATGGGGGTAAATGCAAGTGTTGTAGGAATTCTACTAGCAGCATTTTATGATCCTGTAATCAAAAGCTCGATTATGGACGCGACGGATTTCGCTTTAGCTATCATTTTATTTGGTCTCTTGAACATATGGAAGGTTCCCGCATGGCTCATTGTTATTCTTGGTGTTGCAGGTGGATATGTCTTACAGTTAATTGCATAGAAGTTGTTTAGCCTCAGATGTGTTTAACACATTTGAGGCTTTTCATATAACTATCCCTTTTAGCTGTAGTAGGGATTTTTCTTTAATATGTATTTGTTTCATGCATACCAAATCTTGTAATCAATTGATACAATGGAGAAAGCAATAGTTTTGTATGGAAGGGGATAACGAATGGAGCAATTAGATTATGTCTCGCTGCCAAAGCGTGCCGCGACTTACTTTCGAATAACATATTTGTTAGAAATTGTCATAAGTGCAGTAGCTGTATCATTTGGCTGGTTCATTTTTAGACAAATCGACTGGGTGCCGTCGGTAGCCTATGGGTTATATGCATTAATTATAATATGGGGCTGCTATCGTTTGTTATGGTACGCAGAGAGAAGAAGACAAAACACATGGTACCAGCTTTATGAGGATAGACTTGTTATACATAAAGGAGTGTGGGAAAAGCACCATGTGACGATTCCGATGTTTCGTGTTCAACACGTTACGGTTAAACGAGGACCACTGTTACGAATGTATGCGTTAGCCAACACAACCTTTTTTACTGCTGGAAGCTCTTATGATATACCAGCTGTGGAAGAGGATAAGGCAGAGGATATACGTGATCGAGTCATCGATCTTGCAAAGGAGAGGGAGGAATATTGAAAAGACAACATCCCTTCGCCTTCATCCATTATGGATTTCAATTCATCAGAGGTACGATTTTTTTATTTATTATTCTATCTTTTAATGATTTTCGAAATGGAGAATACCTGTATCCCATTCTATTTATTCTAGGGTTAATTGTACTAGGTATGATTATTGGCTGGGTACGATGGTACTTTCTCCAATATGATATGGATGAGGAACAATTTTATATCTATCAAGGTGTATTTGCTAAAAAGTATGAAACGTATCCCCATATTAAAATCTCAGGTGTAAACTATAGCTCTAATCGCATTCTGGAATTACTAGGGCTTACTACCATTGCCATTGAAACAGCAGGCAAGTCAGAGGACTCTAGTGCCAAGCTTTTCCTGAAAGAATCAGACGCTAAAGTAATAGAAGAAAATATTGTTTATTATGCAAAGAAACAAGGTAATGCCGAAGTATCTGAAGAAGATAAACCAAGGAAGGAAGAGCCTGATTTTAAGCTGCCATGGGGTTATTTATTTGTAATGAGTGCAACATCTAGGATGATGTTCGTTGTTTTAACGGTAATAACCTCGTCTATCTCTCAAGTCATGGATACCTTTGGAGAATTCCTTATTCAATTTCCTCTATTTGCAGGAGTGAATAAGCTAGACCTTGGTGAAATAATAGTAACGAAGCCACTGCTGTTTATTTCCTGGATTGGTATTGCTGCTCTTATCTCGTGGGTGACTGGAACCATCATAACAGCGCTGCGCTATGCTAACTACCGTGTAATCCGGGATCAGGACACACTTCATATAGCCTATGGCTTGTGGAGCACGAAGAATGTAGCGCTTGAGGTCAATCGCATTCAAGCCATTCGCATTCGAGAAGGTGTTTTACGAGGCTGGCTCGGATTTCATTCTGTAGAATTTGATAGTATTGGCTATGATGGAGATGAGTACACTCAAAAAGCCTTGCTACTCCCGTTAGTAAGAAAACAGCGAACATGGAGTCTCATTGAGCGGCTTGTACCGGAATACTATGTGCAGCCGCGATTTGTTCATTCCCCGAAACGAGCAAGAATTCGTTTCTACTTTCGTGGAGTAATTGCTCCAACCATTTTATGTATGGGTGCAGGGTTTCTATGGAATCCGATATGGTGGCTCCTTCTAGTCACTCCATTACTAGCCTACTTATCAGAGCTCCGCTATAGGGATAATGGTATTCAAACAGTGGATGGAAAAATGGTGACGTCAAGCAGATTATTAGAAAGGGAAATTGTCGTCATACCTTGGCCGGGGCTACAGTCGATACTACGAACACAGTCCATTCTGCAATTGTGGCGAAATTTAGCAACCTATGAAATAGCTGTTGCAACAGATCAGTTGGAACTAGTATATAAGGCAAGGGAATTAGATCCTGACCTTTATGCAGAATTAACCGCCTTCCTCCAACAAAGGAAGGAAATGGAGCTGGATTAATTCCTTGAACAGTACATCAGGAAAATCTTCTAGTAAAAAGGTCTAGCTTGTTCTTGATAGGTTCCGTTTGTCTAGTGAACCCTGAACTTTCTCCAAGCTAATAGCACCCCCAAATCAACTGATGATAATAAAGATACCTCATCGTTGTAATGAGGGTGCTATGGAAAGACCGTTTATGTACGTAGCTTACACTAATGTGGGGGATGGAAAACATGATTGTTTCTAGAAAAGAGGAGATGGAAACAGTACAACAGGAGAAGAGTGAGTTGTTTACCAAAGATGTACTTCACATTTTGAATGGTCAGTGTATGTACGAGGAATGGAAAGCTAACAACCTGCTTTCTGATTCTAATTATGCTCCTTTTAATGAAGCGATGTGTGTGAACGCGACTACAGAGCACGTTTTTGGTCCAAAATTTATAACCACAAGAGCGTCAGGACATCGGGATTCTGTAGAAGGATATAAGGAAAAGGTGATTAAACCTTTAGCTCGTCTTTTTAATAAAGAGTATAGCTGTCTCGTTTTATGGTTTGGGGAAGACATGTTTTGCCAAATGAACCTACTTACTATACTTTCCTATCTAGAACAATCAAGCTATAAAGGAACTGTGTATGTACATAGCTTCAAAGAGGAAGAGTTTAAGGTGAAACAAACTGAAGTTAAGCTAGGTCATTATGAATCTGTGTATAAAGAAGTATTGGTAAGTCATGAAAAACCTTCTTATGTATTGCTTCCGGTTATGAATCGAGCGATAGATATTTACTTAGATATGCTAAAAGAAGACAATGTGATTGTAACGTATATTAAAAGGAATAAGGAGTTGTCAACTACAGCTTTAGTCAACAAGCTTATGACGTTGTTTCCATCTGTAGGCTACGGAGATTCACAATATATTGACTTGATTAATAAAACACGTTGAAGAGGATATTGTATCACTTCATTTTTACAAATAAGAACATTAACAATTAGGAGGCTTGTCCTGAGACAAAGGAATACAGTAATGGAAAAAAGCTTGAGACAAGATCTCAAGCTTTAGTATGTGCTAACTATATGGTTACATTTAGTATCGTGACTAATATGCTGCATATGCTATCGAAATTCTATATCTTTAGGAAATGGTACTCTATTATACTTCTGTGATGGTTTCGACCGTCCAATTCTCATTCACAAACAGTCCGATAACCTTCAGGTTCATGTCCCACGCCTGAATCATCTCAACAACATCGCGTACCTGTATGTATTGCTCCTCTTTAGAGACAGGGTTCCCGGCACAGTCATGATGGGCGACAATCGCGATGACCTCTGAACCATGGTTGTGAGCAGAAATGCGTACTTTTGCCTGAAGGGCTTCCAGGGCTTCCCCATCTGCCTCTAGCATATATTTCGTCGGACCAGCCTCTGTAATCATGTCTACATAATCCACAGCATACTGGCTTCGCATCCATTCTGTGACAGGGTCTTGAACTCTCCCGTCCATGCAATTGATAGCAGTAGCAAATGTTCCTTGTGCCATATTTATTCCTCCTTATTGATGATGAGTTTATTGTAATATAAAGTACGGTTTTCGTATAGACAAACGAACATACATCCTTTAGTTGTTTCTCCCCTTGCTAAATGTGGTATTACATTTTTAGAGTGTTTTCTTAATAGAGAAAGAGGTGAATGCAATGCGTAAAGTTCAACTAGGTGCATCTGATTTATTTGTGAATCCGATAGGGTTAGGTACAAATGCGGTAGGCGGACATAATATCTATCCTAACCTAGATGAAGAAGCAGGTAAGGATGTGGTGCGAACAGCATTACGGAACGGAATGAATTTCCTTGATACAGCCTTTATCTATGGGCCAGAGCGTTCTGAGGAGCTAGTAGGCCAGGTCGTAAAGGAGTTTAATCGTGACGATGTTGTACTGGCTACAAAAGGTGCCCATGAGCTGACAGGAGAAAATGTTGTATATAATAATTCTCCAGCCTTTTTAAAGGAAGCTGTACATGCGAGCTTAAAGCGCCTTGGTACGGAGTACATTGACTTGTTCTACATTCATTTCCCGGATGATTCTACTCCAAAGGATGAAGCTGTCGGGGCTCTCAAGGAATTAATGGATGAAGGAAAGCTTCGCTCCATTGGAGTCTCGAATTTCTCTCTAGACCAGTTAAAGGAAGCGAACAAAGATGGGTACGTTGACGTTATCCAGTCTCATTATAATCTTCTGCATAGGGAAGCGGAGAAGGAAATGCTCCCATACACGGCTGAACACAATATTTCATTCATTCCTTATTTTCCTTTTGCTTCAGGAATATTAGCTGGTAAATATGATGAAAATACAACCTTTCCAGAGGATGATATTCGCGCCAATAGTCCAATGTTTCAAGGGAAAATGTTCAAGAAAAATCTTGCTAAGGTAGAACAGCTTCAAAATATTGCTGAGCATCAAGGAGTAAGTGTACCACACGTAGTGTTAGCATGGTATCTTACGCGTCCATCCATTAATGCGGTTATCCCTGGAGCGAAACGAAGCGAGCAAGTGGTGGATAATCTCACCGCTTTGGATGTGAATCTAAAGACAGAGGAAATGAATACAATCAGCTCCATATTTACAGATTAATACTATACCGCCTAATCAACCACATTAGGCGGTTTTTATATACCTAGGCCTAAGGAAAAAAGAAGAATTGCTATGGCTGCTCCAATGAGCGGCAAAATTACCGTCAATGCTCCCATTGCCCAATAAGCGCGTTGATGAGTTTCATCACAAATAGCTCGAATGGTAGTTACTACATATCCATTGTGAGGAAGGGAGTCGAGTGCCCCAGAGGAAATGGTAATGGTCCTGTGTAATGCTTCAGGGTTTACTCCCATATCCAAATAGTGAGGTGCCAATATAGGCAAGGCAATAACCTGCCCGCCACTAGCCGATCCAGTAAGCCCAGCTATAACACTAACAGCAATAGCTCCCCCTACTAAAGGACTGCCAGGAATGCTGGTCATTGCCTCCACTGATTGCTCAAATGCTTTGGAGGCCTTCGCTACCCCTCCAAAGCCAACCACAGCAGCTGTATTGCCTATGGCAACGAGAGCTCCAGTAGTCCCTTCAGACAATGCTGTTGAGAAATCCTGAAAATACTTTCTATTTAATATATAAAGAGACAGTACTCCGCCTAACAATGCAACAATGAGGGCTGATTTCTCTAAAGCATCGTGTAAAGTGAAAGATAAAATAAGCACAATAACAAGTGGGATAATACTAAACAGAGGATTAGGTAGTTCGCGGTTAGATGTAGCCGGGTCCTCCTCTCTTTCTTCAAATGCTTCTCCATTTGCTTGTGCTTTAGAGATTAACGTCTGAAGCCACCAATAACCAGTCAGGGCAAGGAAGATGGCCACAATTATACTAACCTCCCAGCCTGCATAGGGGCTGGTTCCAAGGTACTCAATGGGAATCCAGTTTTGAATTTCTGGGGACCCTGCGGACGTCATCGTAAATGTAACCGACCCAAATGCCAAAGTGGCAGGGATAAATCGTCTCGGAAGATTAGCTTGCTTAAAAAGACTGACTGCCATGGGATACACCGAGAAGGCTACCACAAATAAACTGACCCCTCCATAGGTTAATACAGCACAGGCAAGAACAATGGCTAGTACAGCCCGCTTTATCCCTAATTTCCCAATCACCCACTTAGAAACGCTTTGAGCTGCTCCACTATCTCCCATCACCTTACCGAAAATAGCACCAAGTAAAAACATAGGAAACCAGTCTGCTACAAAATTGGCAAAGCTGTTCATATAATTTTGTAAAAACGTTGCCCCATCCCCATCTGTAAGCTGTGGGAAAATAGGAATGTTGCTCAATACGGCTACCAGCAATGCGCAAAGAGGGGCGACAACGAGCAGGTTTAACCCCTTTAATGTTAAATATACGAGTAGTGCTAGTCCACCAATTAACCCAATAAAGCTTAAAACCATAACACATCAGTCCCTTCCCCACTACAAAAGTTTGTTGTATTAGTTATGTGTGAATGAGAGCTATTTCATGCTGATGAATCTGATTAGGGACTTGGAGAAGAACGAGTAGTTCCATTAGCCTATTTTTCATTCTGTAGAAGGGTATTGATACTAGAGGAAGAACTATTTTTATATATAGAGAAAGTCTTGCGTTGCCCAATTTAAAAAGAGGAGACGATGCGATGAACCCGGATGTCAGTTATGTATTGTATGTTGGTGGTTTTGTTCTTATCTTTCTTTTAACGTATCAGTACGCTTTCTTTATGATTAAGAAAACTGGACAGATGATGGCGCATTCGTTTGTAGCTGCAACCTTGAATGTGGTGTTAGGGGCATGTGCAGTGTTGGGCTGGACGATTTATTCCTATGGAACAGTTGAAACTCTTTTTATGACAGGATTACGACTCGGCTCTTTCTTAACTGTACTCAGCATATTGGTATTAAGCGTCCTGCTGTTTATAAAACGGAAGCAATTTTTGCAGACAACCTAATATCTGTTTAAGAGAACTCTGGTGATGGGCCAGAGTTTTTTTATTATGCAGCGACTGTTCATCAACTATGAATTAGCGATTTCATCTTGCGTTATTTTCCAAAGACTAGTAAACTTTTATATGAAAACGGTTTCAATTTGTTAAATATAGATAGCAGGGGGAGTTAGAATGCCAACTATTGAAGATGTAGCGAGGCATGCCGGACTTTCGAGAACAACCGTATCAAGAGTTATTAATAATCAACCTTACGTATGTGAAGAAAAAAGGCAACGAGTATTAAGCTCCATGGGTGATCTTGGATATGTCCCAAATTCTTCGGCTCGAAGATTACGAAATAAAAAGACAGAGACTATTGCTGTCCTACTTCCAAGAATAACAAATCCGTTCTTCAGCCATATGATGGAGGCAATGGAGAAGAAAGCTTCTGAATGGGGATATCAGGTTATTGTATGCCAAACCCACTATTCTGCCGATAAAGAAATAGATTATTTAGAACTGCTGCGTAAAAAGCAAGTAGACGGGCTAATAATGACATCGGTTCATAATGATTGGACGAAGATTGAAGAATACTTAGCTTCTGGTCCAATTGTGTTGTGTAATGAAAATATGGAAGAAGCTAATACAGCCATCATTCACATAGACCAAAAGCAAGCGGCATACGATGCAACGATGCATTTAGTGGAACAAGGATGTAAAAAGCTGGCGTTTCTATGTGGCAATACAGAAAGCTCCATCACAAGGGCACGTCGAAGCGGTTTTATGAAAGCGCTTCATAATAGAGGGGTAGCATTTGTGGAGCATGATTCCTTTCAAGAAGCGATGGATGTGGATAATGGCCGTGAAATCCTTTCCATAATACAAGAGGAGGATCCGGAGATTGATGGAATATTCACAGGATCTGATGAAGTAGCTGCCGGCATTATCTATGAAGCCATACAACGAGGAATATCAATTCCTGAGGATTTGGCGGTGGTGGGATTTGATAATCAAACCATCTCCATGCTGATGAACCCATCCATTTCTACAGTGGAGCAGCCAATTGTGGATATGGCCAATAAATCAGTGGAAGTATTAATTCAGCACATTGAACAACACCTTCGTCAAAAGAGAGAAGAATATGTGTTTGACCATACATTACAGCAAAGGAACTCGACGATGAGAAATATAGCTGTGCCAATGTAATGAAAAAGCAGCCCTCCAAAGGAAGGCTGCTTTTTTGTAGAAAGAAACGAATCGCCAACAAAATGCAAAACACACCACTCAAACTGTTATACTATAAATAAAACAGATAGCATAAGGCTATCTGTTTTATTTATAGTAGAGTAATAGTTTTTCTTTCATTTTCCTTACTGAAGTCGTACAGTGTAGGCATAGAGTACCGAATCTTGTTGATGTGTCGAGTAGGGTGTTTAGAGAAAATTAGTTGGGGCAATATGAAGGACAGTTGGTTTTTTAACGAGCTGGATCGTCGCATTCTTCGCAAAGATTACCGTAGCAATCTGCTTGTTCCTGGATGGTGTTTCCGCATTTAGAGCATTTTTTGTCCGGTAGGTTTTTGAAGAATTCAAGAGCGTTCAACATTTGAAAATCCCTCCAATTAATTGTTACATTTATTGTATTACAACAGGGTGAAAAATACAACCTTTTGTATTATAACAACTTGTACTTTTTTTCAAATCGCATTACATCAACCTTTGTAGCTTTATGAAATGAATATCTGTACCACAACAGAAGGAGGAGTAAACATGAAAGTAACGGTTAACGGATTTTGGGGAGGATACCCTGCCGCAGAAGGAGCAACATCCAGCTATCTTATATCTTCAAATGGCTTTGACTTGCTGGTGGATCTTGGCAGTGGGGCACTGTCAAAGCTTCAGTCCAAAATGAATGTGATGGAACTGGATTCTGTCATTATATCTCACTATCACTTTGACCATGTTGCAGATATTGGAGTGATGCAATATGCGTGGAAAGTGCAGAATATCCTTCACAATACGAATCGTACACTTCCCATCTATGGTCATAAAAAGGATAAGTCAGGGTTTGCCGCTCTCACACATGAATATACAAAAGGTATGGAATATCATCCCGATCAGGGTGTAACCATTGGTCCATTTCGTATAGAATTTCTGCAAACGAATCATCCAGTACCATGTTATGCAATGAAAATTTCTGATGATGAGGCAAGTGTAGTCTACACTGCTGACTCGAGCTTTAAAGAGGAATTTATTCCTTTTAGCCAAGATGCTGATCTATTAATAACGGATAGCAATTTCTATGAAGGGATGGATGGGTCGAAGCCTGGTCATATGACGAGTTCTGAATGTGCTCATATTGCAACTGCTGCAAATGTGAAAGAGCTGTGGCTTAGTCATCTTCCTCATTTCGGAGAGTTATCACAGTTGCAGCAGCAGGCACAGCAGCATTACCAGGGGCCAATACGTTTAGCAGGAGACGGCTTAATGTGGGAAAGTAAATCGTCATAGGACAGATAACCCATAACAATTGAACAAGCCCTCACTTTCCATTAAAATATAGAAGAGTCGCTGGAAAACTGAAGGAGGAATAACGCAATGTTGTTATTTGTAGACAATGAGGGAATTACAGATCCGCAAATTAACCTCGCTATCGAGGAATATGTGTTAAAGAACCTAGAAATTGATAATGATACATCGTACTTACTGTTTTACATTAATGAGCCATCCATTATTATCGGTAAAAATCAAAATACAATAGAAGAGATTAATACCGATTATGTAGATGAAAATGGTATTAAGGTAGTTCGCAGGCTGTCCGGAGGGGGAGCTGTGTACCATGACTTAGGAAACTTGAATTTCAGTTTCTTGACGAAGGATGATGGTAATAGCTTTAATGATTTCAAGAAGTTCACACAGCCTGTAACAGATGCGCTCCAGAAGCTTGGAGTTAAGGCTGAAATGTCTGGTCGTAATGATATCCAATTAGAGGACGGACGAAAGATATCCGGTAACGCCCAATTCTCTACCAAAGGCCGTATGTTCAGTCATGGAACATTAATGTTTAATTCAGAAATTGAAAATGTTGTACAAGCACTTCGCGTAAAGTCCGAAAAAATTCGCTCTAAAGGAATCAAATCTATTCGCAGCCGTGTAGCTAATGTTTCTGAACTAATGGATGAATCGATGTCTATGAACGAATTCAAACAATTAATCCTTCGCTACATTTTTGATGTGGAATCAGTAGAAGATGTACCACAATATACATTGACTGAGGACGATTGGAAGAAGATTCATGAACTTTCAAACGAACGCTATCAACAGTGGGAATGGAATTATGGAAAATCTCCTGCAGCAAATATTCAACACTCCCATCGATTCGATGGAGGTACGGTGGATGTTCGTCTAGACGTGAAAAAGGGAATCATTGAGAATGCCAAGATTTATGGTGATTTCTTTGGTGTTGGAGATGTGAGTGAGATTGAGGACCGACTCATTGGTGCCCGTTATGAACGAGCATCTATTGATGAAGCTATTGAAGATTTAGATATCTCTCACTATCTTGGACGTATTTCTCGTGAAGACTTCTTGTCTCTCATTTATTAAACCCATTACAGGAGCGAACCTACCAAGAGGCTCGCTCTTTTTACTTTTTTCCAAAAACAATGATATCTATCTTCCTTCATTTCTGGTAGATTATGTTATAAAGGAAATCTAAATAGTAGGTGAACAAGCATGAAGCAGTTGTTATGGAGTATTATTGGTGTAGCCTCTTTAATGGGCAGTTTCTTTCTGTTATTTATTGTTCCAACGCGCTGGTTAAAAGTAGAACGTATAGGCTGGGAAACAAAGGTCACGAAAAAAATTGTACAAATCAGCGATATTCATATGAAGCATCTTCGAGTTCCTCTATCCACTATTAAAGGGGTCATTGAAAGCGAACAGCCAGATTACATCTTTCTAACTGGGGATTTTATTGATGAAAACGAAGCTGAACTATTGAAGCTTGATTCCTTCCTCGAAATGATTGCAACCACTGGCGTGGAAACATATGCTGTGCTGGGAAATCATGACCGTTATCTCCAATCGTTGGATGACTTAGAGCATTTGTTACGCTCCCATCAGATTACGTTGTTAAAAAACGAATGGGTGGAAAAAGAAGATGTCTTTCTAGTCGGCATTGATGATTTTGGGGAGGGGCAGCACGATATGGAAACAAGCTTTTCCTTCTCTAACCCTGAACAAAAAGATGTTATCGTTTTAACCCATGATCCTGAAATCATGACAGAATTGGATCGTCCTTTTACGATGCTTGTTGCTGGCCACCTCCATGGAAAACAAGTAAATATCCCATATTTTTTTAAGTTGGTAAATATGGGAAGTGTAGCGCGTTCTGGTAAATACCAGGGTAAACATCCTCACGATAAAGGACATTTCTACATTTCCAAAGGGATAGGGCAATCGAATTTGAATATCCGCTTTCTTGTCCGAAGTGAACTAACCATTCATGAATTAGGCAAAAGATAAGCTTGTTTAGCCGTTGACCGACAACTATTTGGTTGGTATGATGACTTTAGTACATTAAAATAATAGTGGCTACGATTGCTGTGGGTAACACTATAGCAGGAGCACATTCTGGAGAGACCACTTTAGTAGTGGCGCCGAAGGGTTCACAATCTCAGGCAAATGGACAGAATCGCGAGAGAACACAACAACTCATGCATTATGTGTGTTCATTAGTGATTCATAAGAGATTGGAGCTGCTTCCAATCTTTTTTTAATTGGCTTTCTTTAGAAGAAAAGACCAGCAAAATTTAATTAGATATACAATAACACGACCGAGGTGACAAACAAGATGGAGAGACGTCGAGCAGTAGTAAGTGTAATAGGGAAAGATCAAGTAGGTATCATTGCGAAAGTAACTACTGTACTAGCAGATAAGAATATTAATGTGTTGGATATAAGCCAGACGATTGTGGAAGAGTTTTTTACCATGATGATGGTAGTCGATGTTGGGGCAGCACAGGATTTAGATGGAGTTAGAAAAAGTTTAGACACTATAGGAAACGAAGTGGGTGTCCAAATCCATTTACAGCTGGAAGAAGTATTCCAGGCAATGCATCGTGTATAGGAGGATAAGCAATGAATATTGAACTGAATGAAATTACTGAAACCATTCGCATGGTACAGATGGAGAACCTAGACATACGAACGGTTACTATTGGAATCGATCTCAGAGATTGCGCTGATAGCGATGTGGAGAAGATGAAAGAACGCATTTATGATAAAATCGTCAGCTATGCCAAGGATTTGAAGCCCTATGCCGAACAGGTAGAAAAAGAGTATGGAGTTCCCATTATTAACAAACGCATTTCTGTAACACCAATAGCAGAAATTCTTGGTGGCGCGACGAGAGAAGAAGCCATTGAGGTAGCTAAAACGCTGGATAAGGCAGCTAGAGATACTGGGGTTGACTTCATAGGAGGCTACTCCGCACTTGTCCATAAAGGGGTTACCAAAGGAGATCAGACATTATTGGACTCCCTTGCAGAAGCTTTATCTGTCACAGAACGAGTCTGTGCTTCTGTTTCGGTTGCTACTACTAGGACAGGAATAAATATGGACGTGGTTAAACAAATGGGGGCCATTATTAAAGAAGCCGCTGAACGCACTAGAGACCAGGACGGTATTGCCTGTGCGAAGCTGGTTGTCTTTTCCAATCCGGTAGAGGATAATCCCTTTATGGCAGGAGCCTTCCACGGTACCGGAGAAGGGGAAGCCGTCCTAAATGTTGGAGTAAGTGGACCCGGTGTTGTATTGAGTGCATTGAAACGCCACCCTGAAGCAGATTTAGGTGAGGTGTCGCAAATCATTAAAAAGACGGTATTTAAAATAACAAGAGCTGGAGAACTAATAGGCAGAACAGTTGCCGATCGTCTCAGTGTTCCGTTTGGAATCTTAGACCTTTCTCTTGCACCTACCAATGCTATGAATGATAGTGTTGCAGAAATACTAGAGGAAATTGGTTTAGAGCGCGTAGGTACCCATGGCACCATTGCTGCTCTTGCGCTAATGAATGATGCAGTGAAAAAAGGCGGAGCGATGGCAAGCTCATACGTAGGTGGATTGAGCGGAGCCTTTATTCCAGTCAGCGAGGATAATGGGATGATACAAGGTGTGAACGATGGATCCTTAACTCTTCCAAAGCTCGAGGCTATGACCTGTGTTTGTTCAGTTGGCCTTGATATGATTGCTCTTTCCGGTAAAGCTACTGCTGCAACGCTATCTGGAATCATTGCAGATGAAGCAGCTATCGGCATGATCAATAAGAAAACCACTGCTGTAAGGGTTATTCCAGTACCGGATAAAGAAGAGGGAACGATGGTGGAATTTGGCGGATTATTAGGAAGAGCACCAGTCATGGGCGTAAATGGCTTTAGCTCTGAAGCGTTTATTAATCGGGGCGGACGTATTCCAGCTCCTTTACAAGCGTTAATAAATTAAGGATACTGCAAGAAGAGTCTACAGGAGAAGTCTGTAGGCTTTTTTCTGTTCCAGCAATTCGACTTAATGAGAGTATTGCTTGTCAGAAAGTTTTTAATATTTTATAATATAGATGGAAATGCTGCCATAAAATGAATGACTATTCATTCACTGGTAAGGGGGAAGGTATTCATGAACATTAGTGATCAATTGGCGATCACAGCGAGAGAAATACCAACAAAGACAGCCTATATTTTTCAGGATCAGGAAACAAGCTATCAAGAACTGGAAGGATCGGTGACCAAATTTGCTTCAGGCTTAGAACAAATGGGTCTTCAAAAAGGGGACCATATTGCTCTGGTGACAGGGAATAGTCCATATTTTATTATCGGTCTATACGGTGCACTTCGGCTTGGTTTAACTGTAATTCCAGTTAATCCTACATATACAGCTGAAGAAATGGGGTACATGCTGGAAAATGGTGATGTGAAGGCAGTTATCTCAATGGATTTGTTTTTAGAAACGTTCGAAAAAATGTCGAGCTCTATAGCGAAGGTCGAGCATATTATTGTGGCAGAAACAGACTCTAGCATTCCATGGGAGAAAAGGTCGCTATCTGGTAAAATGAAATCGTTTACAAAGGTGATCAGTGAAGGCAGTCTGGATTTTATCAGCCCAAAACTCGATGCAGAAGACATAGGTGTTATCCTGTACACCTCTGGTACAACAGGGTCTCCTAAAGGGGCAATGCTGACGCATAGAAATATTTTTTCCAATGCGAAGGATGTAGCGGATTACCTGCAAATGAATAATGACGACACAGTAATAGCAGCTCTCCCTATGTTCCACGTCTTCTGTCTTACAGTCTCGTTAAATGCTCCATTAATGAATGGTGGGACGGTATTAGTCATGCCAAAGTTCTCTCCACAGGAAGTTTTCCGAGTAACAGAAAAATTCCAAGCGTCCGTGTTCGCAGGAGTTCCCACCATGTACAATTATTTGCTGCAAGGTGGAGTAGAACATAAAGCCTCCTTACAAAGCTTACGACTTTGTATTTCCGGCGGCGCTTCCATGCCGGTTGCTTTATTACAGCAGTTTGAAGAAACCTTTAACGTTATTATTTCCGAAGGGTATGGATTGTCAGAAGCATCTCCAGTAACGAGCTTCAACCCACTTGATCGCCCTAGAAAGCCTGGGTCGATTGGAACAAACATATGGAATGTAGAAAATATAATAGTAGATGAACTTGGCGAGGAGCTTCCTGCTGGGGAAGTTGGCGAGCTTGTCGTGCGTGGCCCTAATGTAATGAAAGGGTATTATAAAATGCCTGAGGAAACAGCTGTTGCATTGCGAGATGGCTGGCTTTATACAGGGGATATGGCTAGAATGGATGAGGAAGGATACATTTACATTGTCGATCGGAAGAAAGACATGATCCTTGTCGGAGGATATAACGTCTATCCTCGTGAGGTAGAAGAGGTACTCTATCGTCATGAGAATGTTACAGAAGTTGCAGTCATTGGTGCTCCTGATCCGAATCTAGGAGAAGCAGTTCAAGCGTTTGTCGTAGTAGATGATCCAAACGTAACAGAGCAGGCGTTATATGATTATTGCACCGGCCACCTAGCTAAGTATAAACTTCCGGCATCTATTCAATTTCTGGAGGAATTGCCGAAGAATACAACAGGTAAGATATTGCGTAAGAGTCTGCGCGAAACGGTTCAACAATCCTAGTATCTATCACCTAAAGCAATATGAAGTAAAATGTTTTCTACATGCTGCTTTCTTTCAGAGAACGTGCGTGTACTAATAACCGTCAACCATTCCGAAATCAGTAGGAAAGCCTATGGAAATCTCATTCAGTGTATAGGAGATTCCTATGAACGATGGGCTGATCCTTTGAATATGAGCACACCCACATAGAAAGCTCCTAATCCTGCTGTGAGGATTAGGAGCTTTCTCGCCTATTGAACAAGGTTCATAACCTGAGCGTACACACGCTCCTTCTCAAATCCTTCCCCCATAGGGAATTTGGCAACAAGGCTATTCCTTTCATCCAATACATATGTGTAGGAGGTGTGAACCAAATAATCAGTACCATTATCCTTAAATAAAAATCGGAATGGTTCGGCTAATTGCTTCGTATCCTCTAGGGAACCCCTTATAAATGTCCAGGATTCATCATCGTGGGCATCGTAAACCTCCATGTATTTGTGTAGACGTTCTTGGGTATCATTTTCCGGGTCGATGGTAATGGATAAAAATTCCACCTGCTCTCCATATACCCCAGCTTCCTTAAATTGTTCTTTTAAATGCATCATGCGCTGGGAAGTGAGCGGACAAACATCTGGGCAGGCTGTGTACATGAACTCAACAATTCTAACCTTCTTATCCATTTGAGCTAAGTCATACGCCTCTCCACTAGCAGTGGTCATATTCACATCTGTTGGGAGCTTAACCCCTGCATCGCGGAAGAATTCCAAATACGTTATACCACTGACAATTCCAGTCACTAAAATAGAAATAAAGAGAACATACCATTTTTTATGCATGAGTCCTTCCCCTCCGGTTCAATAAATATTTCCAGTTGTTACTTTCATATTACAGCAGGAAACGTTCTTTTCTCGTGCTAAATGATGAACAAGTGATGACAAAAGTGTGGCTATTTTTTGTATAAGGGACAGGAGGCTAATTATAATAGAGGTAGAGGAGAGGAGAGATAGCATGAGACGGAGTGTTTGGCTGTACAGTTTTTTTCTATTAATACTATGGAGTTATTTCGCTTTTTTGTATCCATTAGAGACGTATGCTGACTCACGTTTTGGTGCATATTGGCATGCCTATTCCTTCACACAGACAACATTTCCCTGGCTATTCCTATGGCTATTGTCCACCTCCGAATATCCCGAGGTATGGCGGAATTGGCTGCTGGGAGCATGCAGGAGGGAGTGGCTAAGATCCGTATTATTCGGAGCAATGCTTGCAGGTAGCTATGTAATTATTGCCTTACCACTTGATTTGGCAGGGTATGGATTATCAACACTGGCTGGGGTTCGAGAGCAGTCATTGTTGGACTGGTTAGGTGAATGGGGGTTACAATCCCTATTTTTTGTCCTGACAATAAGCACTGTAATTTGCATAGCAAGATGGTGTATGAAGAGATACCAACGTTTTTGGTGGGTAGCCGTATGGATTATTTCATTGCCGGTGGTAGTTTTTCTAATGTATGTGCAGCCAATTTGGATTGATCCCCTATTTGAAGATTTTCAACCACTGCAGGATTCCGAAATAAAACAAGATATTATTGACATTGCAAGTGAAGCGGGAATTTCGGAGACGCAAATCTATCAAGTTAACATGAGCGAGAAAGTTACCACCTTTAACGCATATGTGACAGGGATTGGACCACAGAAGCGAATCGTGTTATGGGATACTACCCTACAGGGGATGGAGCCTGATGAAGTACTATTTATTCTGGCTCATGAAATTGCTCATTACGTCATGAATCATGTGTATCTTGGGATAGCAGGGTATTTACTGTTTAGTCTCCTGCTGTTATTTGTGTTATCTCGTCTATTTCCAGTCGTAGTCCGTAACACTCGTAAAAGAAGCAGCATACCGCAATCACATTTAACCCACATACCACTATTACTTCTAGTAACCTCTATTCTGTTATTTGCGACACAGCCATTGTCGTTATGGGTTTCAAGAGAGATGGAAATCGCAGCGGATCAATATGCGATAGAACAAACAGACAATTTAGAACCAGCTTTAAAGGGATACCGAGCACTCGCCAAACAATCCCACAGTGATGTGCAGCCCGCTTCATGGATTAAATGGCTGCGCTACACCCACCCGCCGATTGAAGAGAGGCTAGAAAGGATTAGGGAGGCTAAGGAAAAGGAGGACCAGTAGTAGCGACAAGAATAAAGTTATACAAATATAACATCAAATTGGAAGAAATTCCGACAAGAATTGACAGACTTTTTCAAGAATATGGGCAATCAACTTGTTCTAACAACATTGACAATTTGTTACATTAACGCAATTGGTTGCGGTATCCCGCAAATCTTTTTCGGTTACTTTTGTACAAGATTATATTAAAATAAACTTAAGGCAAATAAGTCAACAGATATTACGGATTTCCTGTCTCTGAAATTCGAATATGCTGGAGCTTATACGTCTTATGTGCTTAGACTACGGGTCATAAGCGCAATTGGTGAATAGGTCTTTTCGATATGAGAACACTTATTCACGAGTAATTCCCTCACTCAAAAGTTAACCAGTCGTCTCTTTTTGACCAATGCTCTTGTAGCATTGGTCCTTTTTTTGTCGAAGCTCATTACAAGACAACTAATAGGATATAGACGAAAAACAACAGCCTTATTCGCTTCCAGGCTGCTGATACGTAATCATGTATTCGTCCTTTGTGATGTAATAAGCACGGTCGGGACGTTCCGTAAGAAGACCTGCTCTTTCTAATTTAAAAAAGTTCACCTTTCGATAGGGGTCTCCCTCAATGATAGGCAGCTCACTATTTTGCTGCACATACTTATCCACCGCCTGCTGAATGCGGTCTAAATCAATCGCGATCTGACGGTCCTTATCTTCAAACACATCGTACGTTTCTCGAGACATGTAATAGGTTTGATGAGGGATAGCCTTCAAATAAGGAGCTAGAAAATGATAGTCAATCGTATTATCCGTATTAATAATCGTTTGCAGCTCAATACCCTCTGGAAGGTTAGCTGTGAACGATTGAATAGCCTGGCGAAGCTCGTATAACGAAATATCTCTCATCGGTAAATCCTGTTTTTTATCACGGGAATGATCCTTAGTTTCCTTTTTCTTTTTTCTTCCCCACATAAAATATCCTCCTTTTTTTTCTCCTCAATCGCATCCTGTGCTGCGTTTAAATTCTGGCTGTTTCGCACACCCTAGAAGGAAAAGCGTTCATACAGGAGGCATACACCATGGAACAAATAGAAAAGATGGAAGCAGAGCTCGAAAAATACACTATCTTAAATCCTGATTTTGGGATGAATGATGAAGGGGAGATTATGCATGCCAAAGACCAACCTGGCATGGCTCCACTAAAACAGGAAACCGCTTCCTTCTCTTAGTGTAACAAATGATGCAGGAGGCCGGGAGACCATTTTTTAAGTGAGATAGCCTTTGCAGAAATTAAAAAACTGCATTTTTTTACCTAAAATCTCCTATTACCTGTAATAGTATGCTACTTTTTAACTGTAAATGGAAATAGGAGAGGATGAATGATATGGAACAATGGAAAACGGAATTTGAAGTATCACCTTATACACTAGCCATTCTTGCAGAAGAAACAGACGAGGGGGATCTTATTTCCTTCATCGTGGAGAAAAACGAGAGCTTTTATGTAAAGGAAAGTCCTAAAAAGATTATTGACCAAGCATGCAAGTTTTTTGGAAGCAGTTTAAGGGGACGACAGGACGGTACTAAAGACGTTTGCGGTATTACACACAAAGCACCTATTGCCATTGACCCTGCTAGTGGAATGTATTTCTTCCCCACGACCTCCCCGCAGAATAAACTGTGCTCGTGGATTGCGCATTCCCATATCGATTACATTAAGCGTAGTGATGATAACCTAAGGACAATAATTGCGTTTACCAACCAGAAAGCAGTTGCACTAGTGGTGTCACAGGGCTCTATCGGTAACCAGATACAACGAACAGCTCAATTTCGCTATAAACTCAATGAACGACTTCAGTATAGTCCAAGACACGGAAGCCATGAGCAGGTAGCAGAGCCTTTTGGGTGAGAGAAATCATTCTTACCAGGATAGCTCATTATGTATATATAAGATCCTCCTAGTTTAGAAGGAGGGTCTTTTTACATTGTAAGCATTGGGATGAATCTAGTTGATGGATATATTGTTTTACCTTACACTTTATTAGAAAGTTTAGTCAATGCATGTTTTGGGGGGGGAGATTATGAGTAGAATAAAATGAACGTTATTGTTGTTTATTCCTCTATTGATATGTTTTTTTGTGTTTTATTCAGCTTTCTTTTTTCCTTCTCCTATTAAAGGGGAAGTAGTCCGTTTTGGATATCCCTTTCCCTTTTACCGGGTGGAAGCATATACCATTACCACTTTTTATTCTAATAAGCAGTACATATTCTTTAGATTTAATCCTTATGATGACTCTCCGGGTATTGTGTTCCAAGCACAAAATCTTTGGTTATCCATACTGACTGTAATGATAATGTATGTAATTTCTTTAGGTTTAGGTTATCAGTTGGTGAAAATGTTAGAACGTCGTGGATTTGATTACGCTTGGATGAAATTTATGTATTCAACGAACAAACCTAATGTAGCATGGGTATTATTGTGGTTAGGTATTATACAAATGAACCTATTAAGCTCTCGCTTTATGTCTTTAAAGTGTGGTCAATATGATGTGAGAATGGTTACCACCATAATCTTGTTTGTATTTTCTCTGATATGTATATTTGTCAGTTTTGGTAAGTATAATAAACATTCTTTATATGGTAAGTTACAATTGTTTGTTAGCCTATTTATTTCACTAATAATGGGCATGTTATTATTACTAATATATATAGGATAGGACATACCGTTCCTGTAGCTGGAAAAGAAATATATTTCTGTTTTTTTAAGTAACTAAAAATATTTATGACCAGTCAATATTCTATTGCTTCCCCCTTTTTCTAAAGGGGGAATTTTTGTGCATTAGCGCCATACAAGCAACTTTAGCATTGGGGAATACCAATATGAGCAGTACGAACAGGCTCCGCATAAGAACAGCTTTGTAATCAATACTAAAGATATGTCTATGTTCAGAAAGGAGCTTGAATTGGTGTTAAGTAAATATACAACGGTATTTAAGATTTCAGCAGCCGTCATGCTAGTGCTTGTTATTATCGGTGTTGTTTGGCCAGATGGCCTGGAAGGAATGACAACCACCATAAAGTCTTTTATCGCAAATAAGCTAGGCTGGTATTATTTAATTGGCGTTACATTGTTTGTTATAGTGTGTCTGGCTTTTCTGTTTACGCCACTTGGGAGAATCAAGTTGGGTAAAAAAGGAGATGAACCAGAATTTTCAAGACCTACGTGGATTGCGATGCTCTTTAGTGCTGGAATGGGGATTGGTATTGTCTTCTGGGGGACGGCCGAACCAATAAGTCATTATGCAATTAGCTCTCCAACAGGAGAAACGGGTACTGATCAAGCTATTAAAGATGCATTAAGATATACTTATTTCCATTGGGGCATCCATGCTTGGGCTATATATGGAATTGTTGCGCTTATTTTAGCCTATTTTAACTTTCGCCACGGTCAACCAGGTTTAATTAGTGCAACGCTAAAGCCGTTAATCGGGGAAAAATCAGCTAATGGTCTTTTTGGAAAAGTCATTGATATCCTTGCTGTCATAGCAACGGTGATTGGGGTGGCTACCACGCTTGGTTTTGGTGCGGTTCAAATTAACGGAGGGCTGTCCTATCTGTTCGGTGTACCAACAGGTATCCTGGTTCAATTTATTATAGTAGCAATAGTTACAGTTCTTTTTATGATTTCAGCCTGGAGTGGTCTTGGAAAAGGGATTAAAATATTGAGCAATGCGAATATGGCCCTAGCAAGTGTTCTATTTTTGCTTGTTTTCATCGTCGGACCTACGATGCTTATATTAAATTTGTTTACAAATTCTATCGGAAGCTATATACAGCACCTTCCGCAGATGAGTTTTCGAATTGCTCCTTTAGATCAGGAGACGAGGGAATGGATTAATTCCTGGACTATTTTCTATTGGGCTTGGTGGATTGCTTGGTCACCATTTGTCGGTGTGTTTATAGCAAGGGTATCAAGAGGGAGAAGCATTAGAGAGTTTGTCTTTACTGTTTTAATTGTCCCATCAGTCATTGGCTTCTTGTGGTTTTCGACCTTTGGCGGTACAGCTATCCATCTCGAGCATACAGGTGTGGATACCATTTCAAAATTGGCAACAGAGGAGTCATTGTTTGGGGTATTCTCAAACATCCCTCTCGGGTGGATTGCTTCTATTGTCGCAATGTGTTTAATCGCAACGTTCTTTATAACCTCTGCTGATTCAGGCACCTTTGTGCTAGGGATGATGACGACGGGAGGATCGGAGACTCCAGGTACATCTATTAAATTAACTTGGGGAGGCCTTTTATCTGCAACGGCACTAGCCTTGCTATATACCGGAGGTCTTCAAGCTCTGCAAAACACGATGATTATCGCTGCTCTACCCTTTTCTATCATTATGTTGCTAATGGTGTTCAGCTTTGTTAAAGCAATTTATAAAGAAGGAAAAGAACTAGGTATAGGTCAAATTACGTCGAAGGAGAAAAATAAAACATAACTTCCATGCTGTCGTTTATTTGACAGCTTTTTTTATGAGCTCAGCCGATGGATATGACAGCTTGATTTATTCGTTGGCACAGATAACAATCGTTATCTGTGACTCCGTTGTACCGATTGTAGAAATTGCAATTGGCGGTACAACAGCTTTGCCATTAGTTAGCTCCTGCAAGCAAGTCGCAATTGAGGTCGATTGCGACTTATCTACTTGAGGATGGAGTTCTGAAATTATCGGTAAAGAAGTGTCAAGAAGCTCGGTCTTCTATAGTCGTTCTCTTTAACGAGCGTCACCTATATAGGATGAAGCTCGCTGGTCCTGGGCGGGAAGGAGAGCTTTTCGCATCAGCTCGAATAGAATTGTCTCTACGTTTTTACGAATGGCAGGATTGAAGTAATTTCGTTTTTCTTCATAGCCATCTGCAGTAAACAAGTAGGAAGAAAAGGACTCGTTCTTATTTAAAAAGATGACATGTATTTTTTTTTGCTGCATTATTTGGCGTAAATAGCTGCGCTCTGACTTTCCTTTGTGTTCCATTTTCCGTAACAGCTCTAGATACGGTTCTTTTATCTTATGGGGCCCGTTCTCGATGGTACGTATGTCCTGAGCCATTACAACAAGAGCCATGGAAAGGAACAGAAACCGAGAAGCAAGCTCACGGTCTTCTTCGTTTAAGTAACGCATTGTTTTCCCTCCTGCATAACCGAACGCATGTTCTATTATACCCGATATATATGAGAAAATAAACCTATATATGCTGGAATTTCGTTCCTTCTATGAAAATAGTCCTATTTGCTGTAGCCGAAATGGGTCTTCCATCAAGTACATTGAATGTGGTTTTAACGAAATAAAATAGAGGAAGTAGGCAGAGAGGTACGTTTTGATTTACAATAATAGTGCCATACTTGATGTAAACAGCAGTAATGGGTCAGGAGACGTTGATATAATCCTAATGGAGCGGTAAGGAGCATACATATGAAAAGGTTACAAGAATTAGACCTCGAATCGTTAAAGCAAATGGTGGAAGATGATACATTTGATGACTTTATTATGCAGCTATTAGATCAATACGAACAACTTGGCCCGTTACCTGGTATTGTGCTACCGTTTTTGGAGGCTATTCTCCCATTTTTGCCGTTATTCGTATTTGTAATTGGAAATTCCATAGCTTACGGGCTGCTTAAGGGGTTTTTCTATTCCTGGATTGGAGCGTCTCTCGGGGCAATCGTTGTTTTTCGGGTAATTCGGCGATTGGGTCAGCAGCGATTTTTTCATTTTGTGAGGCGTCATAAACAGGTGCAGAAGGTGATGAGCTGGCTGGAGCGGCACGGTTTTGGCCCGTTGTTTCTGCTTATGTGTTTTCCATTTTCTCCTTCTGCCATTATTAATGTGGTGGGGGCGCTGTCTAAAATTAGCTTTCAGCAGTTTGTCCTTGCAGTTGTACTAGGGAAGGCAGTTATGATTTTTACGATTGCGTATGTAGGGCACAGTATTACGGAATTTGCCCAAAATCCAGTGAAGACTATTGTCGTCGGTGTGTGTATCGCGATTTTTT
The DNA here is from genome assembly GCF_042434395.1 of Pontibacillus salicampi. Taxonomy (NCBI): domain Bacteria; kingdom Bacillati; phylum Bacillota; class Bacilli; order Caryophanales; family Bacillaceae; genus Pontibacillus; species Pontibacillus salicampi. Next base: position 273,145 of record NZ_JBHLTP010000004.1, read on the forward strand.
GGCTGATAGGTAAATATATTGAGAAGCGTCTGCAGCAGAAGGAACAGGAAAAAGTACAGGCGCACGATTAGGACTTATGGAATCCGGGTAAGATGTTGTTAGTACTACCTGGAGGCAAACAAAACATGAATATAAAAACCATTGGAAGATGGATTCGCACGATTCTAATTGCAGTTGTTCTAGCAATGGCCTTTCGTACATTTCTTTTTGCAAGCTATATCGTTGATGGAAAATCGATGCAGCCGACGCTTTATGATGGTAATTTGTTAATGGTGAATAAGGTCGTGTATGATTGGACAGATGTCGATCACTCTGATGTGGTTGTGTTTCATGCCAATCAGGAAGAAGATTATGTGAAACGGGTTATTGGATTACCAGGAGATCGCATTCGTTATGAAAGCGATACGCTTTATTTAAATGGGAAGGCAGTGGAGGAAGACTATTTAAACCCGTATCGTAAACAGGATGGAAAGCCACTTACACAATCTTTCCGATTAGAGGAAGTTACAGAGATGACGGAGGTTCCGGAAGGGCATGTGTTTGTCATGGGAGATAACCGAAGAGAATCGTTGGATAGCAGATACTTTGGTTTTGTTCCTATCGAAACCATTGTCGGCAAAGTCGATGTACGCTACTGGCCGATATCCCAGTTGGCATTAACGTTTTAAAACCATAAATAAAAAGGGAAGTCCTGTCCGCGCTAGTATGTGGCAGGGCTTCTTTATTTGGAAAAGGTGGTTTGCTCCGATTGTTTAGTTTGTTGCGATAGGAAGGGAGGTTTTTCAATGGTCAAGCTTAATAAGGATAAGGAAGCAAAGGTAAGTCCGATGCATGCTAGCACAAAATGAAACGGCATAATAGCTGCTAGAATACTTCCAATACTAGCTCCTGTCAGAAGGGTGAAGGAGTAGATGGACACGGCACTGGCTCGAGACTCCTTTGCAAAGGTTCCAATTAATAAGATGACCATTGGAATTGTAATCGAGGTGGAAGCAATCATAAAAATGGATGCAATGACAAGTGTGATGGTCCCAAATGTCCAAAGAGGTAAAAGAATACCAGCGGTCATACATAATAAGAAGGCTGCGAGTACACTCCTTGCCCCATATAATTGCTGGAGCGGGCCTGCAAAAAAGGCAGGAAGGATACCAATTAATCCAATGAGACGAAAGGTTTGCAAGGAAAATGGAAAGGAAATGTGATCGGTAGTCATGTACACTTCAAAGCTTCCATAGAACATCATTACGGCCATAAGTAAAAAGAAGGAAATACCATAGAGTTTTAGTAAGGGTGGAAACCGAAAAAATGATAAAATAGGAGAGATAGAAATCCTTGTTTTCTTAATCGGTTTGTTAGACTGGATGAGTGTTACTGCCATACTGCATAAGCATAGTAGGTAAAAGAAGAAAAATCCAACGTACACAGTCTGGTACGAGTCTCCCGCTCCTGTCAGGTAAACAGCAATCATCTGTCCAAAAATCCCTGCAAACAAAAAGCCCGTATTAATCATAGCAATGACAAAGGCCTGTTGTTTTCCTTGGAAATGCTGAAAGGTATAAGCAAAGGCGGTAGGGGCAAAGCTTGCTGCCAGGACACCTTGAAAACCTCGAAGGAGAAGGAACAACCAGTAGTATGGTGCCATGCCGACTAGCAGCGTTACAATGGTGAGACAGGCCATTCCTGTAAGTAACAAACGCTTGTGGGAAAAGCGGTCTGCCAGTAATCCAAAGCAGAAAAGTCCGATTGCATAAGGAAGTATAAAAAAAGTGCTGGCGAGGGATGCCTGTGCTATTGACACATGAAATGTTTCGGAAAGCTCCTTTTGTAGGGGAAGCATCGTATATAAATTGCTGGCAATGAAGATGCCGGTTAGGACAAGGGATATACCCATCCAAAAGTGCCGCTGCATGGAATCACTCCTTGAATGCGTTTGGGTTACCCTATGCCAAATGAATAAAATGGTTCCAAGATTGGGGGAAGAAGATGAGTATTCGATTTTTACTTGGTCGGGCTGGTTCTGGTAAAAGTACTAGATGTTTAACAGAAATGAGAGATTTATTGCAGGATTCTCCAGACGGTCCGCCTATTATATATATGGTACCAGAGCAAATGACCTTCCAGCAGGAATACGCATTGCTGAATCAAGAGGGGATAGAAGGGAGTATTCGCGCGCAGGTCTTTAGCTTTTCTAGATTAGCCTGGAGAGTGCTTCAGGAAACAGGTGGCGGTACGAAAAAATTCCTCACCTCTACTGGAGTGCAGATGATGCTTCGGAAGATTACCGAGCAGCGTAAATCGGATTGGAATGTCTTCCAAAAAGCAATAGAGAAGCAAGGGTTTATTGAACAGCTGGAAACGATGATTACAGAATTTAAGCGATATCGAGTGACCCCGCAAACGTTAACACAGCAAATGCAAGATATGGACCGCTTTGTTCATAAAATGCCTGGGGAAGAAACACTGAAGCATAAGCTTGAGGATTTATCCTACATATATGAAGAGCTGTTATATGCATTAAGAGATCAGTATATTGATAGTGAGGATCAGCTACAGCTGCTTGCAAACAAAATAGAGAAGGCGGATTTTCTGGAGGGGGCAGAAATCTATCTGGATGGTTTTCACCGCTTCACCCCTCAGGAATTGCTTGTGCTGCAAGCTTTAATGACAAAAGCTAGTCGTGTCACGATTGCTCTGACTTTAGATGAACCCCGCTACGGGGAGATTGATGAACTGGATATTTTTCATCAGACAGCGCACACCTTCCAGGACATTGAATCTATTGCCAACGAAGTACAGGTTCCTGTGACGGAAATTAAGCATTTATATGGAGAGGTAGGTCGTTTTAAAGAGCGGCATGCATTTGAACACATGGAACACTATTTTCACACACGTCCTGCCCCTGCCTACACGGAAGAAGCGCCCATAACTGTAGCGCAGGCAGTACACCCTAGGGCTGAGGTCGAAGGGGTAGCTCAGGAAATTATGGAGCTTGTCCGGGATAAAGGATATCGGTATAAGGATATGGCATTGTTGATTCGGGAGCCAGAAGTGTATCATGACATTATTATGACGGTGTTTGAAGATTACCAGATTCCGGTGTTTGTCGATGAGAAGCGAACCATGATGAATCATCCATTAATCGAATTTCTGCGCTCAGCTATGGATGTAGTAGAAGGGAATTGGCGCTATGACGCTATGTTTCGGTTACTAAAAACAGACTTCATACCAGCAACAGATCAAGAGCATCCGCTGAATCAAGAGGCAATTGATGAGCTGGAAAACTACTGTTTAGAATACGGTATTCGTACGAAGAAACGATGGACCAGTGAGTATCGATGGCGCTATCAGCGTTTTCGTGGGTTCGAACAAGGGTCTCAGACGGATCAAGAGAAAGAGAAGGAGGAACGTTTGAACAGACTTCGTCATCAGGTAACGAATGCCCTCCTTCCATTTGATGAAGCTATGCGGGAAGCGAAAACAGTCCAAGAACGTTGTCAGGCTCTGTTTAGCTGGTTAGAACAGCTTGGTGTACCAGAAACGCTGAACAGTTGGCGAGACGAGTATGATGATCAAGGGTTAACGGAAAAGGGCCGAGAGCAGGAACAGGTTTGGGATGCAGTAATACAGCTTTTTGAGGAAATGGTAGAAATGATTGGAGAAGACACATTATCTTTGCAGCTGTACCGTACTACGTTAGAAACTGGTTTTGAGTCGCTGCATTTCGCCCACGTTCCACCAAGTATGGATCACGTCATTGTCGGAAGCGTGGATCGTTCCCGAATAACAGGGATAAAGTGTGCCTTCCTGTTAGGCGTTAATGAAGGATTATGGCCAATGAAGCCTCCAGCAGAAGGAATGCTTTCCGAAACGGAGCGAGAGCTTCTGTCCACCCATGGCATGAAGCTTGCAGAAAGCTCGAAGCGTCAATTGCTAGATGATTACTTCTATGTGTACTTAGCCTTCACCGCTCCATCAGACTACTTATGGGTGAGTTATCCATTAAGTAATGAGGAAGGAAAGTCCAAGACACCATCCTCCATGATTAAACGAGTACAGGAATTGTTTCCTCATGCCGAGGAGAAGCTGCTATTGCAAGAGGATGACGACCATGAGGACACAGAGCGCTTCATCACGACACCTGAGAAAACAAGGTCCGTCCTGACAGCTCAGCTTTCTCGTTATCTCCGTGGCTATCCAGTAAAGGACGTTTGGTGGGATGTGCTCGATTGGTTCATTCAGCGCGATCGAAACCATTTAGATACGAAGCGGGTTTTAGAGAGCCTATTCTATGAAAATACTCCTTCCAATCTTCAAGAGAGTACTGCAAGGGAGTTGTTTCCTAAACAGGTGAACGCAAGCGTCTCGCGGCTGGAAACGTATTATCGTTGTTCCTATCAGCATTTTGCCAAGTATGAGCTCGGCTTAAAGGAACGATCCGTTTATAAGTTGGATGCTCCGGATATAGGGACGCTTTTCCATGAAGCGCTCAAGCAAATTACGGAATGGATTCAATCAGAAGGGCGGGATTGGCAGACAATCTCCAAGCAAGATACCTCTCAGTACGCGCAGCGGGCTGTACACGAGCTGTCACCAGTATTGCAGCACCAAATTCTACACAGCTCTAATCGCTATCAGTACATTCAGCAGAAGCTTCAAGATGTAGTTGCGCGAGCTGCGTATATGTTATCAGAGCAAGCCAAGCGCAGTCAGTTTTCTCCTGTTGGCTTAGAGCTAGGATTTGGCCCAAATGAAAAAATTCCAGCAATGAAGCTTGATTTACAAAATGGCTTTGAGATGATGCTGCGTGGACGTATTGACCGGGTAGACCGGGCGATGGGGGATAATGGCTTGTTATTGCGCATTATTGACTATAAATCCAGTGCCAAGGGTCTTGATCTCATGGAGGTGTATTATGGCCTGGCGTTACAAATGCTTGCCTATTTGGATGTCGTATTAACCAATGCTGAACAGTGGCTTGGTGCTCAGGCTACTCCTGCTGGTGTATTGTACTTCCATGTCCATAATCCAATGATATCTGATAATAAGCTATTGAGCGATTTGGATATTGAAAAGGAATTGTTTAAGAAATTCAAGATGCAAGGGCTGCTGCTTGAAGATGAAGAAATTGTCAAAATGATGGATACCACTCTGGATACGGGTTCAAGTGATATTATTCCTGCAGGTTTAAAGAAGAATGGAGAGTTCCGCAGCGGTTCTAAAACGGCGGAAGAAGCTTCATTCCAGCATTTACAGCAATATATTCGAGAGTTAATGACAGAGGCCGGACAATCCATTACGGAGGGGAAAGTGCATTTAAATCCGTTTCAAAAAGATCAGCAGACAGCATGTGATTTCTGTGAATTTCGGTCCGTCTGTCAATTTGATGCTTCCTTGAAAGAGAACAGCTACCGCTCTCTTAAAGCGAAGAAAGAGGAAGATATTATGGCAGAAATCACAAAACGGGAGGAGGAAAACTAATGCCTACATGGACTCCAGAACAAGAACGGGCTATATATACAAGCGGCAAGGATGTCCTAGTAGCAGCTGCTGCAGGGTCCGGTAAAACAGCTGTACTGGTAGAAAGGATTATCCAAAAGCTGCTGAACAAGGAAGAGCCTACAGATATTGATTCCTTACTGGTTGTAACCTTTACTAATGCTGCCGCACAGGAAATGCGTAATCGAGTTGGAGAAGCATTAGAGGGAGCCTTGGAGCAAAACCCAGAATCACTCCATCTACAAAAACAGCTTTCCTTGCTGCAGCGAGCTTCTATTTCCACCTTACACTCCTTTTGTATGGAAGTAGTTCGGCATTATGCGTATTTGCTTGATCTTGATCCGCAATTTCGTATTGCCGATGATATTGAAGCAGATTTAATCCGTCAGGAAATTGTAGAGGATTTATTTGAGGAATGGTACGGGAAGGAAGGAGAAGAACGGGAGCATTTTTTTGAAGTTGTCGATCGCTTCTCCAGCGATCGAAGTGATGTAGAGGTAGAGCAGCTGATGATGAATGTATATCAGTTTGCCATGCAGAACCCTTATCCAGACAAATGGATGGAGGATGTTGTTGCGATGTATCAGGTAACACCTGATACAAAGGAGGGGGACCTTGATTGGCTGAACATTTTGAAGAAGGAGGTTCGTAATCAGCTACATGCTATGATGGCTGATGCTGAGCAAGCCCTTGATGTGACTAGAGAGAGTGACGGTCCTTATCATTATGCGGATGCTATTGATGATGATAAAGCAAGAATGCAGGAGGCATTGGGGCTATTGGAGCTATCCTGGCAAGACCTTCAAGCCTTTATGGAACAGACTGGGAGCTTCAAAAAGCTATCAGGGAAAAAGGTAGATTGTGATCCAGACAAAAAGGAACAAGTGAAATCCTTACGAGACCGCTATAAAAAACGATGGCAATCCATGAGTCAGGAATGGTTTTCTCGCTCCTTACCAGCGTATCTTCAGGATATGCAAGCCTTAGCACCAGTCGTGGAGCAGCTGATGGTACTGGTGAAAGATTTTCACGCAAGGTATCAGCAAAAGAAAAAGGATCAGGCATTAGTTGACTTCGCAGATCTAGAACATTTCTGTCTTCAAGTACTAATGGATGAAAGCTCTACCCCAGAGCATATTGTCCCTTCAGAGGTAGCGAGGAATTATCAAAACCAATTCTCTGAATTATTAATTGATGAGTACCAGGATACAAACCTTGTCCAAGAGACCATCTTACAGCTTATATCGTTTGGGGAGCATGCAGGTAACTTATTTATGGTGGGAGATGTAAAGCAAAGTATTTATCGGTTCCGCCATGCAGAGCCTTCGTTGTTTATTGCGAAATATAAACAATTTGCTGCAAAAGAGCATCCTGCCGAGCGAATAGATCTTGCCCGTAATTTCCGAAGTCGTGCTGAAGTGCTAACAGGTACCAACTATATCTTCCGACAAATACTCGATGAAGAGGTTGGAGATATGGCTTATGATAAGGATGCCGAGCTGATTTACAGTAATACGATTTACGATGAATTAACATCAAATAATGCTGAAGCCGAGCTTATGATAGTGGACAGGGAGACCTCTGATGAGAAGGAGGAAGGGAATCAGGAGGGCCTTCAGGATATGGAAAAGGCTCAAATAGAAGCAAGAGCCTATGCGAAGAAAATCAAGGAATGGCTCGGGCATGGTGACAAGGAAGCTCTGCAAGTTGTCGATAAGGGGACAGGTGCAAAGAGGAGTATTCAATATCGCGATATTGTGATATTGCAGCGCTCTATGACGTGGGCTCCAACAATTGTAGAGGAATTGAAGCAGCAAGGAATTCCGGTCTATGCGGAGTTGTCTACAGGTTACTTTGAAGCAATAGAAATCCAAATTATGCTCAGCTTATTGAAGGTGGTTGATAACCCAAGACAGGATATACCGCTCGCCTCGGTTCTCCGTTCCCCAATTGTCGGACTCAATGAAGATCAGTTGACCAACATTCGTTTAGCGGACCAAAAGGGGAACTATTACGATGCATTGAAGCAATATCGTCGTGTTGGAGAGAATCAGAAATTAATCGAACGAGTGGAGCTCTTCCTGTACCGCCTGGAAGCATGGCGTATTCGTGCACGACAAGGCTCCTTGTCTGAGCTTGTGTGGCAAATATATCGGGAAACAGGCTACTACGATTTTGTCGGTGGCATACCAGGTGGAAGACAGCGCCAAGCTAACCTGCGTGCTTTATATGACAGAGCGCGAACGTATGAGTCTACCTCGTTCCGTGGGTTATTCCGCTTTCTTCGTTTTATTGAACGAATTGAGGAACGAGGAGAAGATCTTGGCGCTGCTCGTGCACTTGGTGAGCAGGAAGATGTTGTTCGAATTATGACCATTCATAAAAGTAAGGGGCTTGAGTTCCCAGCTGTGCTGCTCGGAGGGATGGATAAGCAATTCAACCAGCGTGATCTTATGGCACGTTATTTATTGCATAAGGATTTAGGTTTTGCAACGAAATATATCGATCCTGTAAAACGAATTATGTATCCAACCCTAGCGTACCATGCGATAAAGAAAGAGAAGCAACGCGAACTTCTGGCCGAAGAGATGAGGGTGCTCTATGTCGCCTTAACTCGTGCTAAAGAAAAGCTTGTCATGGTGGGGACAGTTGCTTCCCTTGAGAAGAAATACCAGAAGTGGCAAGAATGGATAGACCACCCTAATTGGGTGCTGCCAGCTCAATATCGATTGGAATCAAAGACCTATATAGATTGGGTTGCTCCTGCTCTCATTCGTCATGAACAGAATGAGGCTCTAAGGGGAGAAGCATCTGTCCATCGGATACCTGAGGACATATACAACGATGCATCTAATTGGCGCATATCGATTCATCATGCGAGTGATTTCGCACACACTGAAACGGTAGAGGAGCAAGATTACGAGACGCTTAAGCAAGCAGTCACAAAATGGCAGCCTATTCAATCCAATGAGAAAATAAATGATGAGGTGGAGAGGCGTTTATCCTATACTTATCCACACCAACATGCCATCTCTCATCGCGCCAAGCAATCAGTTACAGAGCTGAAAAGGCAGCGAGAAGCAAAGGATGAATATAGTGCTGATACATTAATGAAGCCAATCAAACGTCCGATTGTCCAGCGACCGCGTTTCATGCAGCAAAATAAAGAGCTGACTGCAACAGAAAAAGGTACAGCCATGCACGCGGTGCTGCAACATCTTCCATTTGAAAGAAAACTATCGAAGGATGAGATTGAGGAATATGTGGAACGTTATGTAGAGAGCGAAATCATTTCCAGAGAGGAAGCAGACGCCATTGATATCAGTGCGATTGAGGCGTTCTACGAAAGCGAAATTGGGGAGCTGTTCATAGAAGCGGAGCATATTCACAGGGAAGTACCATTTACTCTTACGCTTCCTGCTCATGAAGTGTATGCGGATTGGACAGAAGAATCTGAGGAGAAGGTATTTATTCAAGGTGTAATCGATTGTATTGTACAAACGAATGATGGGTGTCTTCTTGTCGATTATAAAACAGATCAGATAGCGGGCGAAGTAACAGATAAGGTGAAAGAACAGCTAAAAGAGCGTTACAATACACAAATCACTTTGTATGCGGAAGCACTCGAACGCATCTGGAAACAGCCTGTCCACCAAACCTATTTGTACTTCTTTAATGGACCAGCGACCATTCGCGTTAAGTGAGGTGAGGATTGTGGAGGAAACAATATGTGAGTTATGCGGAAGAGCTTCTGTAGAGACGACCATACACCATTTGATACCAAAGCAATATGGCGGGGCTGATGGTCCCACGGTACAGTTATGTATAGCATGCCACAAGCAAATCCACGCCACCTTTACTAATGAAGAATTAGCTGGGTTTTATAACACCATAGAGCGACTGTCTGAACACCCAACTATGGAGAAGTACCTTAAATGGGTGAAAAAGCAAGCCCCAGGTAAGCGGATTTCGATAAAGAAGTCAAACCGGAAGAAAGATAAGTAAAGAAAAAGCATCTGCTCTGGACAAGTGTTTAAAATGTACCCTATAGAGTAGACACTTAAAAAAAGTCTCTCTATAGGGTACTTTTATGTATACTTAGAATTAACTAAATATATGGGGGATGGTCTTGTTGAGTAAAAGAATGTTTACAGGCCAAGA
>NZ_JBHLTP010000005.1:0-154066 GCF_042434395.1 Pontibacillus salicampi
TTGCCTCCGGCTTCCTTCAGATTCTAGGTCACCCCAGACACCCTTGCCTTTGGCTAACGGCTACAACGACCTTCACCGTTCGGGACTTTAACCCTAAAGCATGCACCCATGCCAGGCACACTAAGAGGAGGAGGACCTATAGCAGGTCCTCCTCCTTTCTTTTTGATGATGCTTCCTTTGTACCAGCAAGCAGCTTAATACCACCCCATATAAATAAAAAGGAAACGATAATGAGCTGAAAATATTCACTATAATAAAAGCGAACATTAATATTCATTATTTGCGACAGTTGATCATCCAGAATAGGAACGAGTATCCGATCCAAGATAAAGAAGCTGCCAATTGTAATCAAGGCTATACCAAACCAGCGCTGATGATTTAAAAATTGCTTCACTAACGGAATATCCTCCAACACTTCATCCTCCGCCTTTGCTGCATGCTGTAGTGCGTCAAAAAAGCTGTAAAACCAAATTACGGGAATGAGGAATAAAAAGAAGGATAAGCGTAGTGTATCCAGCACGTAAATGGACAATAAGAAACCTATCATAAGCTGTAATCCTCTGCGCTGGAGTCCTAGATACATATGACCTGCTCCAGGGAAGAAACCTAGTATGGTCGCTAGTACTTTGCTTTTTTTATCAGCTTGTCTATGGCGATCAAAATCCTCCAAAATCGTGCGATCCTCTAACATTTCTCCTCGTGCTCTTTGATTCATCAATTGGATTACATCAAACAAGCTATAAATCCATATCACTGGCAGTGCGAGCAGAAAAATAATGAATCCTGATGTACTAGTCAAGAACGTAATAAACACTACCATAATAGCTAACCCAATAAACGCTGTTACGAGCGTTAACCCTCGTTGATTTAACCCTAGATGAAAATGTCCAACCCCGGGTACAAAGGACAATAGTATTGTAAAAAAGCGCTCATTATCCTTCGTTTTGTGCCCCTCCTCGTTTATGAATCCAGCTCGTTGTTCTCTTTCTAGAATTAATAGCGTCACAATCATGTCTACCATCGTAATGATAAATACTCCAAAGCTTATAGCCAACAGGATTAAAATGACCTCTTCATACATATAGTTGGCTATCGCGATCATAAATGCCAGTGTTAGTGGTCCAAAAAAAAGCAATCCATAAACAAAGCCTTTTATCCTTTTGTGGAGGTACATATGTCCAAGCCCTGGTATTAACGATAACAATAAGGCCAATACAGAAGATTTATTATTCATGATTCCCTTCCCCCTTAGTTATTAAGTGATCAATCCAACTACTCGTTCGTTCCACCATCTGTTCTGAGACGGAGGAGCGATTATGAGACGATGCCGGCTCAATAGAATCCATGATGCGATCAAACACGCCGGACATCATTAGTACAAGTGTTAAACCTGCTGCCATCATGTAATGGAGAAGGGAGCGATTCTTCCTCCTCCCCTTTCGTTGAAGTGCAGGATACTGCTTTTCAACCCTTTCTATTGTTTGGGTTGTAAAAGAGGATGATAAACCGGGAGGAGCTGTGTCATTCAACATAGCTAAATATTCTTCCAAGCAATGTGTGCAATCTAACAGGTGATGTTCTATTTCCATTTGCTCCCATTCCGCTACATTTTGCTCGGCATAATCTTTTAGTCTTTCTTTGTTACAAGCTGTCATGAGAACTCCTCCTTTTTCCAATGTTGCTTCATCCACTTCCTTGCTCTGTAGAGTCTTACTTCAACCGTCTTCGCTTCCAAATCATGTTCTGTGGCAATCTCCGCGTAGGTTTTTCCTTCTATGTAATAAGCCTGCACTACCTCCTGGTAGGATGCGGGTAGCTGTTGAATCGAAGAGGCTACTGCAGCTGACTTTTCCCTGTTCAACCATTCTTCCTCCGCACTCTTGGCACCTAAAGTATCATTGAAGGAAATGCCATCCTGCTCTAGCATCTCTTGCCGACGTTGCCTTTTTCTTCTCGCATCAATGGCTTTGTGCATAGCAATTCTCCCTAGCCATGTTTTGAATCCCTTAGATTGATAGGAAGGAAGTGCATCCATCATTTTTAGAAACGTTTCCTGCGCAAGATCCTCAGCTTCTTTTTCATCTCGGACAACGTTGACGATAATTTGGTAAACAAGAGATTTATACCGTTCTATGATTAAACGCAACGCCTGCTCGTTTCCTTGCTTCATTTTTTCCACTAACACATCATCCTGAATAACACTCCCCCCCTTTCGCTCTTTTCACTTTATAGACGAATCAAATTGGAAAAACACTACATTTTTTTAAAAATTTTTTTAAATTCGATCTGTTCTGTACTGTTGTTATTTCTATATAGGAATTTTTATCAACGGTTCAAACATGTTTTTGAGAAGATAGAGAGGCTAAATAGAAAACGATTCAACTGCACAGACTAAGTCTAACCAGAAATGTAAGCCAGTAGATTGACACGGCAAGAGCTTCAAGGTATGATATGTATCGATTATTAAAATTCTTATAAGAATACTTGGTATTATACAATTGGGAGGAACATATAATGAAAAAATTTCTATCTATCATCTCCTTTGCATTACTATCTCTAGTAATTGCAGCCTGCGGTACAAGCGGGGAGGAAGACAATACTTCAGCAGAAGGAAATACAGATCAAAGTCTTTATGACCAAATTAAGGAAGAGGGAGTTATTAAAGTCGGCACAGAAGGCACCTATGCTCCCTACACTTTCCATGACGATGAGGATAAGCTAACTGGGTATGACGTAGAGGTAGCACGTGAAGTAGGTAAACGACTAGACCTTGAGGTTGAATTTATGGAAACAAAATGGGATTCCATGTTTGCTGGTTTAAACTCTGAACGTTTTGACATGATCGCTAACCAGGTTGGTATTAAGCCCGAGCGCGAGAAAAAATATGACTTCTCTACTCCCTACACTGTTTCTACAGCAGTGCTAGTTGCGAAAGAAGGAAATGACAGCATTAACAGCTTTGAAGACCTGCAAGGAGCAACTGCTGCCCAATCGTTAACGAGTAATTACAAAGACATCGCCAAAGAGTATGGTGCTGAAATCACTGGAGTAGAAGGCTTTAACCCTGCTATGCAGCTCATCACTTCCGGTCGAGCAGATGCTACTGTGAATGACCGTTTATCCGTATTGGACTTTATTCAGAAAAAAGGCGATAATGCTCAGGTTGAAATTGTAGACCGAGAAGAAGAAGCTTCTGAGAGTGCGTTAATGTTCCGAAAAGGAAATGAGGAGCTCGTAGAAGCAGTAAATGGCGCACTCAAAGAAATGAAAGAAGATGGCACTTTAAAACAAATTTCTGAGAAATGGTTTGGCGAAGATGTTTCTACAAAGTAATAGTTTATTAACCGCTCAGTTTGACGTTTCATACTATATCGACATTGCACAGAGTTCCTTTCTTCCTTTAGTGAAGGGAGCTCTCTTCTATTCCATTCCCATGACCCTTATTGCATTTGTCATTGGAATGATTCTGGCCATCACTACTGCGCTGTTTCGTATTTCAGGCAATACATTGTTAAGTAGCATAGCAAGAGTGTACATTTCCATTATTCGAGGTACACCGTTATTAGTGCAATTATTTATTATATTCTACGGTCTTACATCTGTTGGAATAGAGCTGGATCCATTCCCTGCTGCTATCATCGGTTTTTCCCTAAACACAGGAGCCTATGCCTCTGAAATCATAAGAGCAGCGATTGTTTCCATTCAAAAAGGGCAATGGGAAGCTGCTCAATCCATCGGCATGTCCTTTGGCCAAGCATTAAGGCGTATCATTTTGCCTCAAGCAACAAGAGTATCTATTCCACCACTCTCTAATTCGTTTATTAGCTTGGTGAAGGATACATCTCTAGCTTCCACGATTCTCGTTGCAGAGATGTTTAGAAAATCACAGGAAATTGTGGCAAATACGTACGAGCCCTTACTCTTATACACGGAAGCAGCCTTTATCTATTGGGTTATTTGTTTCCTGCTTTCCTTGGTACAGGACCAAATCGAAAATCGTCTCAATCGGTATGTAAGCTAAGTAGCCAGAAGAACAAAAAGGAGCACGTCTATGTTATCTGTTCAAAATTTACACAAGCAATTTGATGAGCTGGTCGTATTAGACGGCATTGACCTTCAAGTAAACAAAGGAAAAGTGATTGTCGTCATTGGTCCTTCCGGCTCCGGAAAAACCACTCTATTACGCTGCTTGAATGTATTGGAAACACCGACAAAAGGGAAGGTATCCGTGAACAATATGGAGCTTGATTTCTCTCAAAAAGTATCCAAAAAGGATATCCAAACCCTTCGAAAGCAAACTGGCATGGTATTTCAAACATATAACCTCTTTCCTCATATGACAGCATTACAAAATGTCATCGAAGGACCAGTTACCGTACAGAAAGTGGCCAAAACAAACGCTCAGCAAAAAGGAAAACAGCTGCTGGAGAAAGTAGGTCTTGGAGATAAGCTTGATTACTATCCTCACCAGCTGTCAGGGGGTCAGCAGCAGCGTGTAGGAATAGCTAGAGCGCTAGCTATAGACCCAGAGGTACTCTTATTTGATGAACCAACATCCGCACTAGACCCAGAGCTGGTCGGTGAAGTGCTGAAGGTCATGAAGGAGCTAGCTGAGGAGGGCATGACCATGGTAGTCGTTACCCACGAAATGAACTTTGCTAAAGAAGTAGCCGACGAAGTCATTTTCATGGATGGCGGCCGCATCGTAGAAAGAGGCACACCGACTCAACTATTTACTGAACCACAAAACAACCGGACACGCCAATTCCTTAATCTTATTAATTAACAGAAAAACACAAGCGACTTAATTCTAAATCAAGCCTTTCCCTGTAAGGGGCTAGCTAACATAAACTTAAGTCTATAACAGATCCTTATAGAAAAGAGCACTCCTATTCAACTTCGTATAAGGAGTGCTTTTTTCTTGGCAGCTTGGCACTTTAAGGAGAGGATACTTGAGCTTTATAATCTATTATTAAAATGTAAGAGCAATCTCCGAACTTTTATAAGCTACTTATGGATTGTAAGAGCGTTCTCCTATTTACGGCATCAGATTACGTAGTAATAGCTTGAATACACTGTTCGTCTTCATGCCTTGGATTGTTCACATGTGTACTGACTGGGTAGGATTGAAGATCCGGTACATCTACTGATTGTAGATAGTCATACATTAAAGATGGATCTCTTTCCTCTTGTTCCATCCACCATGCCTCGTCTTCCTTTGGCAAAATAATCGGCATACGATGGTGTATTGGTTCCATAAACGCATTGGCTTCCTTCGTTAAGATAGTACAGGTCACTAGCTCTCTATCTTCTGTTCTCCAACGGTCCCAAAGACCAGCGAATGCAAAGAAAGGTTTTCCCTCCTGTGATATACGCATAGGCTGCTTTCCATCCTCGGTTCTCTGCCATTCATAGAAGCTGTCAGCTAGTATTAGGCAGCGTTTTCTCTGTAGCAGTCTTTTAAAGCTAGGCTTTTCATGGGCGGTTTCCGATCGGGCATTTATCATTTTATAGCCCACCTTCGGATCCTTCGACCAGGAAGGCACAAGTCCCCAGGTTAAATAGCCAGCACGGTTGTGATTTCCATCATCAATAATCGACAACACCTGCTGACCAGGAGCAACATTATAGCGCGGAGCGAAATCATCTAATGTATGCTCAATTCCATACGCCTTTAATATTTCTAGTTCATCAGCTAGCAGTGTATACCTACCACACATATATATCACCTCTTATGTTTTTGAGCCTTTGTCTACGTATTCGTTTCTCTCCCTAGCTTTACCTTCCTACTCTCTTACTAATCCTTCACTTGAATGGATGGATTTTTTTCTAGATAATAGAGCTAGTTGTTGTTAGTACAGAAAGGAGTACGCCCATGAATCATCCATTTATTGATAGCAGCCGTATGCTTATTTTTGATCTAGATGGCACTCTTTATGAGGATACGAAGCATTTTGATTTATTCGCAAAGAAACTCCAAAGCAAGCTGTCTGAGCCAGCCAAAACACATTTTCAAAAGGATTACCAGCTTGTCCAGACAGGAAAGCATCCTCTCTCTATTGGGAAGGTATATGATGCAAAGGAGGATGTTATTTGGGAGTGGGATCCATTCACCGAAACACTTACTAACCCCCTCTTATGGGACGGGAGTGTACCCGAAAAAAACCCTTACCAGTCCACGTCCTTTTCTGCAGCAGACTTTGATCTTAAGCGGTGGATATCTATTGGTGACGGCTGGTGGCCCCCCTATGTACTAGCGATTCATTACGGATTAGCTATTACAGATTGCCATGCCTCCTACGATGAAACAAAAGTAGATATGGCAAGTGGCGAAGGCTGGCTTACGAAAACCCCAGGGCTTGCTTCGCAGCTTCTCCAGCTAAAGCAAACGAAGACGCTTGTTCTCATGACAAACAGCGAGCGCTCGGACGTAGAAAGACTGTTAGCCTATCTTGGTTTAGAGAATCTATTCGACAGTATGGTGACCTCTGCAATGAA
Source organism: Pontibacillus salicampi (assembly GCF_042434395.1). Lineage (NCBI taxonomy): Bacteria > Bacillati > Bacillota > Bacilli > Caryophanales > Bacillaceae > Pontibacillus > Pontibacillus salicampi. Next base: position 6,499 of record NZ_JBHLTP010000005.1, read on the forward strand.
ACCGGTAAGGACAAAGGAACACTTCTCACAGCTGCTCACCACGAATAACATGAATCCAGATGAGACCGTCTCTATTGGAGACAATTTCATGAATGAAATCGCACCAGCCTTGCAAAATGAAATGAAAGCAATTTGGTTAACACCAGATAAAGCACCGTTATCTCATTCCAAGCTACTAGCTGTTACATCCCTTACGGAAATAATACCCTCGAAGTCATAATTAGCACAAGTTCCTTTAAGGGCGAGGTGCAGTCTCATTCATAAAAAAACCTGACACCATGTGTGTCAGGTTCAAGCTTCTTTCTATTCAGAGGAAGAGGGTTGCAACCCTTTCATAAGAAAAGCGATGGTACGTTCTATTTCCTCGTCGTCATTCCAATCCTGATCCGGCATAATTAAAAATCTAGTTAACAACATCCCTACTATATTGGTGAGCAATATTCGAATAACCGTTTCCGGAGGGATGTCAGCTAGTTCCCCTTTTTCCTGGAAATGTATCACGACCTTCTGTACACTAGGCAGCAGTTTTTCTGCGAAGAGTGCTTTAAAACGCTGCTGCATTTCTGGTTGAAATGCGACTTCCTGAATAATTATTTTCAAGAATGGGGCGTTTTCTTTTACGAAGTTATATCTATTTCTAAACGCATGGCGTAGAAAATCTTCAAACCCTTCATGATCCCGCTCTAACACATCATCAATGAAATGTCTTGCAAATAATGGTGCTGCAAACTGTACAATCATTGGGGAAACAATGGAGTAGAGCAGCTCTTTCTTCGTCTTGTAGTGACGAAAAATCGTTCCCTCAGCAACTCCGGCTCGCTTTGCTATTTCACTAGTTGACGTAGAAGCATACCCTTTCTCAGCAAACATCTCCACTGCCGCCTGTAATATCTGTGCCTGCTTTGGTGTCAGCTGCCCCTCTCCGTCCTCCTGGAGTATTTCCTGAATCCAATTCTTGTCACTCATGTCCTTGCCTCCTCCATATTCATACCACCCATTATAGCTTGCGATGCTTCTTCAGCGCTACTATGTTCAGTATGAAAAATAGAAGAGAAAATCCCAGTAACACATAAATATCCATCTGAAACGCCGCAAAGCTTTCTCCTCGAATCATAATATCGCGAAGAGCATTCGCACCATAACTAAGTGGCATAATGTTACCTAACCATCGCAGCCAAGGAGCCATCGCTTCAAGACTGAACATGCCTGAGAAGAAAACCTGGGGCACAATGACTAATGGGATAAACTGAATCATTTGAAACTCATTATTAGCAAAAGCAGATAGCAACGTTCCTAAAGTTAGAGCTGTCATAGCTAATAAAAAGGTTACTAGTAAAACATAGCCAAAAGAGCCTACCATCCACATATTCAGAACATAGATAGCAAATGCTGCAATAATGATAGATTGCAATAAGGTGAAAATACCAAATCCTAGTACATACCCTGTGACAATTTCACTCCTTTTCAATGGGGTGGACAACAGCCTTTCAAGTGTACCCTGAGTTCTTTCTCGCAAGAAGGATACTCCACCAATGATAAACACAAAGAAGAAGACAAAGAATCCAATTAATACAGGTCCCACATTATCAAATAACCCTAAATCCTCTGAACCATGCAAATAAGAAACAGACGGGTCCATTTGTGCATTGGATGGATTCATTGCTTTCATGGCTTGCTGCAAAGTCATTTGAACGGCCTGATTGGTAGAAGGATCACTTCCTTCTAGAAGCAAATCAAGCTTTCCATTGCCCATGGAAAGAATAGCATCCACCTCTTGGCCTTGAATCGCATCCTCCGCTTCCTCTTTCCCCATATCGCTAATAACAGCATCTTGATCTTCTAATCCTTGCATCAGTGTTTCATTCATATCTACCACCGCTATATGCGGCTCCACGCGGTCACCATCAAAAACAAGCCACATAAGCGTAATAACAAGCAGAGGCGCGAGAAGCATTAACCCAAGTGAGCGTTTATCCTGCTTAAATTGTCTAAGAATCCTTATTATTAGTGCGTTCACGTTTCTCAAGAGGTAGCACCCCCATAAGCTAGAAATGCTTCTTCTAACGTGGTCGTATTGGTGTGAGCTCGTAACACATCTGGACTGCCCGTAGCAATAACATAACCATTCCTAAGCATAGCAAGCCGATTACACTTTTCTGCCTCATCCATAACATGTGTGGTGACAATTATAGTTGTCCCTCGCTCCTGCCACCTCTGTAGCTCCTGCCATATGGACTGGCGAAGCATCGGATCAATGCCAACAGTCGGTTCATCTAAGATGAGTATATCTGGTTCGTGTATCATAGCTATGGCAAGACTTAGCCTTCTCTTCATTCCTCCAGAATATTGACTCACAGGCTTTCTCAAATGATCTTGAAGCCCTACTACTTCCATGACATTCCTCATACGCTCTTTTCTTTCTTTCCGCTTTAAACCATAAATAGCACCAAAAAAATCTAAATTTTCTTCTGCTGTAAGCTCATCATATAACGCATCCGATTGCGCCATGTACCCAACCACTTTCATTTGTTGCAGCGAAGGCATTTGTACATCCTTCACCCACGTTTCTCCCTCATCGGCTTCTAGAATCCCAACCATTATCTTTACCAATGTGGTTTTTCCAGCTCCCGACGGACCTAGCAGACCAAATATTTCCCCCTCAGCTATTGCCATATCAATATTTTTCAGCACTCTTTCCTCCCCAAATGCATGGGCAATCCCTTTCACATGAACCATCTCATCCATATTGTCCTCCCCTTTCAGAAATGCGTAAGTGCCTTGTTCACCCCCGACAGGCTTAAGAAACGCCTCGGCGTGGCAGGTTTTTGCCACAGAGAGGCTTTTCTTAAGACCCCGAGGGGGTAGGCGCTGAAGCTGGACCATAGAAATGCGTAAGTGCCTTGTTCACCCCCGACAGGCTTTTCTTAAGACCCCGAGGGGGTAGGCGCTGGAGCTGGATCACAGAAATGCGTAAGCGCCTTGTTCACCCCCGACAGGCTTAAGAAAGCCCTCCATGTAGATAAACCACTTACTAATGAGTGATTACTCACTTATATATTACCACAAAACACTCCTTAATAGTGAGTAATCACTCATTTTATTTAACTTTTTACAGGTTTAACCAATACGATAAAATGGAATTGTTAAGAAGTGGAAAGAAGGGGATTCTTGACGATGACTACTTTATTCGTATTTGTGTTGCTTGTTGTCCCTATTGGAGCTTTCTTAACAGGCTATAAGTTTAAAACACCTTCCAGCAATAAGGTTCCAACTGTACTCATTTCGGTGAGCTGTGCTGAAATGGTTTGGTTAACGGTGTATGTAGGGGTAATCATGGAGATGAACGCGAATGCTTGGCTGTTGATTCTGTATACTATTATCCCGTTAGTGGGCTTTATTTTGAGTATTTTTGAGTTAAGACGCTATCCGATATTATCTGCTATTTCCTTGTTTGTCAGCCTCCTTGTCGCTGAATTTACGTTGTTAGCTATTTTTATTTCTCCGCTAACATAACAAAAGCCTGACTCCTACTTTGAGCCAGGTTTTTTGTTTGATTACAGCCCCATTTTCCGGTCAATCTTGTTACGGTATTGAGGATAAGCAGCGGAGCTTTTCACTTTTCTTTTTTCCATTAATGTTTGAAAGCGAATATACTTCTCATTGAGTTGCCTTCGATAGGTATCTATTTGGGCTTCATCTTCACATAGTGCCATTAATTCCTCGATTTGCAACATGTCTTTCTTTAATTGCATTTCTTCTGGGATCATATTGGCATTTTTTAATATGGTGTAGCTCATCCGTAAATCTTCTGGTACCGCATTAATTTCTGTTAAATCGAGAGGTTTCCCTTTGCCGGGCAAGTCTTGAAACGCACCATTTTTTTCCGCTTCCTTGATTCGTTCTTCAGCCATCCGAAAAGCAAAGTCCATATCATCTGCCTCCCTTACACGATCTATCTACTTCCTATATTATACCATAGCATCCTCGCCCTGACGTTTGAAGAGATCAGCATATGAGAACCTTGAATTAATCACTTCCCGGTCCCAGCTATTATTCATACAGAAGATACTCTTCTCTTAGCTCTTTAAATTCATCTAGCTCCTTCTTCCATTTCTCTACCATATAATCTACTGATTTCCCATCCTCTATAGCCTGTCTTACCCAGCCATTTCCTATTAATTTATCAAAAAAGGATACTCCCTGGCTGTCCTCTGCCCGAAAGGCAAATTGCTCTGGGTATTGATCATGAATTATCTTAACAACGTGCAAGCCTGTTTTAACTGGTTGATACGTGTTTGGGTTTGTAACATGGATTTGTACTCCATGTACGAGTTCCCCTTCATATTTAGAGAAAGATGGAGTAAAAGAGGAGGCGCGAAAACGGACTCCTGGCAATTGTTGTTCATTCAAAGTAGCAGCAATTGCCGTACTTTCTATAAACGGCGCTCCAATGAGTTCAAATGGTCTTGTGGTGCCTCGCCCCTCTGACACATTGGTTCCCTCTATTAAAGCTGCTCCAGGGTACACCATTGCTGTATCTAGGGTCGGCATATTAGGAGACGGCATAACAAACTCTAAACCGGTATCCTTATAGGACATCCCACGGTCATACTGATCCATCTGAATGACCTTCAAGTCTGCACCAAGCTTATATTCCTCATTAAATAATTGGGCTAATTCTCCAACTGTCATGCCATGGCGTAGGGGGATTGGGTATTTGCCGACAAAGGAGGAATATGCAGGGTTTAGCACCGGTCCTTCTACCTTATCACCGCTTAGAGGGTTGGGCCGGTCTAATACGACAAATTCTATATCATTTTCCCCTGCAGCTTCCATCGCAAGAGCCATTGTGTAAATATACGTGTAAAAGCGTGTCCCTACATCTTGAATATCAAACAGTAAAGTATCTATATTCTCCAGCATTTCTTTGGTAGGCTTACGAGTTTCTCCATACAGGCTATAAACCGGCAGCCCTGTTTTTTCATCGGTATAAGATTCCACATAATCTCCAGCCTGCGCACTCCCTCTTACTCCATGCTCAGGGCCATATAAGGCCGTTAACTGGACACCCTCATCCTCATGAAGTGTGTCTACTACACTTCTTAGCTGTTGATCAACCCCCGTTGGATTAGTAATAAGACCAACCTTTTTCCCTTTTACCAAGTCCTTATGTTCCTCCAGAAACTTCTCTACACCAAGCTGAAAGAATTCCTCTTCCTCCTTATCTGCATTCACCCTGTGTCCATATGGATACAATACCTCCCCTGAATCGTCCAGAATAGTGACAGGCAAAGCTCCAGAGGGAGATGTTTCCCCAAATATAACCTTGGCAGTAGCGTCAAAGCTAGCTTTTCTAAAGCCATATTGTGCTACAAACGCGTCTATTTCAGGATAGGCCATAATGTCGTATGGATTACGGATGCCAACCCCAATAACGTGTCCTTCCGTGTTATTCATTACCTCTCGTACCATTTGCATTTGGTTACTGTCCTTTGCTCTAGTAGAAACATTATAAGTATAGGTTCCTACTATAATCACATCTGCCTTCTTCACTTTGTCCCACTCTTCTTCTGACAAGTCATAGTCACTATCAAGGGAAATGGAGGTGACATTACTTTGATGTTGAGAGACTGATTCGAAAAGCTCTTTTTGAAAAGACCTTCCGATAACCACAATCTCCTCCTTCTCTTTCTCTAATGGAAGAACCTCCTCATTCTTAATTAGAGTGATTGACCTATCTGCTGCTTGCTGTTCGATCTGTTTGTGGCTTTTGGCACCGACAGTTTCCTCTGCTGCTTGTATCTTCTCTTGAACCGGGGTTGGTTCCTCTTTTTTAATAATTCCTTTATCCAGCTTGAGCTTCAATATTCTTTTCACCGATTGATTTAATCTTTCTTCGGTGATTTCACCACTTTCTGCGGCATCTAGAAGCCCTTCAGCCACCTTTTCCACACCAACCGGCATGAGAAGGATATCTGTACCTGCCTTGACTGCCCGAATGGCCGCATCTACAGAACCAAAATGGTCTGCTATGGCATTCATGTTTAAGGCGTCTGTATAGATTACTCCCTCATACCCCATGCGCTCTCGCATTAAGCCCGTTAATACTTTAGGGGATAATGTTGCTGGTAGATTAATTTTCTCTCCTGTTTTTTTAGAAATAACCTTCGTGTCGTCTATTTTAGGGAACGTCACATGCGCTGTCATAACAGCATCTACACCCTCATCCATAGCCTGTTGAAATGGATATAGCTCCACCTGCTCCAACCTTTCTATATCATACGGAACTTCTGGGAGCCCTATATGAGAATCAAGTGCAGTATCCCCATGGCCCGGGAAGTGTTTTGCTGTTGCAGCAACTCCCTGGCTTTGAATACCCTTTATATAAGATACACCAAGCTCACTTACAAGCTTTGGGTCTTCTCCAAAGGAACGTACGCCAATGACTGGATTGTCTGGATTATTGTTTACGTCCATTACCGGTGCCAGGTTCATGTTGATACCGAGAGACTTAAGCTCCTTCCCAATCACTTGGCCAACATTATACGTCAATTCTTTAGAACGGGTAGCACCTAGAGCCATATTGCCTGGCATGTCTGTTCCAGATTGAAGACGAGTAACAATTCCTCCTTCCTGATCAATGGTGACAAGCAGTCCATATTTCTCGGAGGCCTTCTGGTAACTATCCACTAAGCGTGTGGTTTGTTCTGTTGATACTACATTTTCCCGAAACAGAATAACACCGCCAAGGTGGTATCTCTTAACCATTTCTTCGATTTCCGGAAGCATCTTAGTAACGTCTTTTCCTTCCCACTTTCGGAAATCGGGCATTAGCATCTGCCCTACCTTCTCTTCTAAAGACATATTCTCCAATGCTTTTTCTACAATATGATATCTATCCTTTTTAATAGGGATTATTTCGGTAGTAGCCTTCCCATTCTTCTTCGTTTGGATGGCAATTTTATCAGAATGCTTTCCGCTCTTCCCTTTAATAAACGTCTTTCCTGGGTTTCCGGTGACCGTTACTTCCCCATTTTCATTTACCGTAGCCACCTTCTTGTTATACGATTTCCATTCCATATTTTCTGTAAGTGTAAAATGGCCGTTTTTATATATGTTCATTCCCTTTAAAACGATTGTTCCATCATTTAGTTCTGCTTTGTCAGGGACGACATTTTGATAAATAAAGACATCCTCTAAATGGTTGGACGGTGAGGCTTCTACTTTATGTACTGGGGCACTGAACATAGATTGGCTGCCAAGCATGCTGAAGAGTATCATTCCAACAACGATCGTTCTAAAAACTCTATTCAAATTTCTGCACTCCCCTTATTTAGGATATACCCTCCCCTTAGCCTGTACCATAGCCTCCTTTCCTATTAAAACCGGCGACATTGAAAGGGCTTTCAACACTAAGCTTATGTTGTGTGCAGAAGGAAGTCCATGCCGATATAGTACGAAATTTCCTCTTATCTCCTAAATACATAGTCTTAGGAAATCGACCAACAAACAGTAATATTATAGATTTATCAAAAAAAAAAGAAGGCGAACCCTCAATGGATTCCGCCCTCACTCAGCTTACCAGCGTATTACATTTTTCCCATATCCCACTTATGCACATCCATAAGGACTGTACCATTTGTGCCGAATATTACAGAATTGTTCTCCTCATACGGATACATCCTTGATGTGAAAACCTCCTCACCGTTATTCACAAAAATCTCAAGTGATGAGGTATCCATAAAAATTCGTAACGTGCTCAAATTTTGCAGTGTACAAGAGCGTGATTCCGTTTGATAATCCACAAAGCTCTTTCGTTCTAATGTCAGCTTACCAGTAGATGGCCGATAGATTAGGCGCGCATGATTACGGAATTGGATTTCGACTACGTCCGCCTCAACAGAATGGAGTTGAACATAAAGCTCCATACTATCTCCTTCCACATCCTGAAGGCTTATTTCCTGCGTTTGTATTCGAACCTGCTGATGGATTGTTTCTTTTCCACGTAGGGAGGATAGCTCTTCTACCGGGTTTTGATATAGCTTTTCTTCCTTTAATGTAAGCACACGAGGAAGCGTTAGAGTATGAATCCATTTATATTGTACCGTAGGATGAGCCTCTTCATTCTGGTCTGGAACGCCCATCCAGCCTACTAGGATTCGTCGTCCATGTTCATCCTCTGTGGTTTGTGGGGCGTAAAATTCAAAGCCTTGATCAAGCTCGTGAAACGCACCATGCTGCATTTCGCCAGTCGAATAGTCTACATCACCGACAAAATAGCCGGACTGGTAGACGTTCTCATACTTGTCCCCTTCCTTTTGGAGACCTTGGGGTGATACAACGAGTACTTCTTTACCGTCCAAGTGAAATAAATCGGGACACTCCCACATGTAGCCGAATGCATCTAATTGCTTTGTATGGGCGCCTGTAACATCTCCCAAGTGCTTCCAGTCGGTTAAGTTGTCCGATTGCAGTATAGCAACTCTTCCTTGCTGCTGATGATTCTGGGTGCCGACTACCATGTACCATTTTCCATTTTGCTGCCAAACTTTAGGGTCACGGAAATGAGCAGTATAGCCTTCCGGAAGCTGCACCACAACACCTTGCTTTTCAAAATGAATGCCATCCTTTGAAGTAGCCATCACTTGATACGATTCCCGCTCACCCTTCTCATCCTTCACATTGCCAGTGTAGAACAAATACAATTGATCATTATGAGCTATAGCACTGCCAGAGTAGCAGCCATTCTTCTCATACCATTCTGAAGGGGTGAGAGCCGTTCTCTCCTCCTGCCAATGAACAAGGTCATTCGATGTATAATGCCCCCAGAATTTAGCCCCGTGCCCAGTATGGAACGGCATCCATTGATAAAACATATGATAGATTCCCTTCCATTGAATAAATCCATTTGGGTCATTTAAAAGGCCAACAGGTGGCATAATGTGATAATTCAAACGATACGGATCTTTCTGCACTAACTCTTTGTGCTTCTCCACCGCTTCCTGTGCATCCTTTCGCAGTTGTTCATCCCGAGTTGACATACTGGTACAGCTCCTTTATTCGCTTAAATATTGTTGAACTTGCTCAGAAGTCGGAAGTGCTGTCATGGCACCCTTCGTAGATGCAGCTAGTGCACCAGAAACACTTGCAAATTCCGCCATATCCTTTGCCTCTTCCATAGAAAGGTTTCGTAAATCCCCTTCATATTGATTAATGGAATGCAGCACGCCTGATACAAATGCGTCTCCTGCACCAGTAGTATCCACAGCATTTACTTTCATAGCAGGAACTCTTCCCACTTCATCCTCCATTACGATGTAGCTGCCTTCTCCTCCAAGCGTAACGAACAAGAGCGGAATATCATACGTACGCATTGCTTGGATACCAGCTTCAATGTCCTGTTCTCCAGTAATAAAAGCTAATTCTTCTTCTGAAATTTTTAACACATCTACTTGATCGAGCATAGAGATGATCGTCTCTTTTGCCTGCTCTTTAGAAGGCCATAGGCTCATACGAAGGTTAGGATCGAAGGATATTTTCATGCCCTTTTGTTTAGCCAGTCGAACTGCATGCTCCGTTGCTTGTTTCACCGGCTCTTGAATCATTGATATAGAACCAAAGTGAAGAACGTGATGCTTCTCAAACAAGGATTCATTTATCTCGCTGATCTCTAGCATTTGGTCCGCGCTTGGCTGGATAAAGAATTCAAAGTTTCGTTCTCCGTCCTCGCCAAGAGTAACCATTACAATATTCGTTCGATAATCTCTAGATAAAATCATACCGTCTGTATGTACCCCGTACCCTGCTAAAGTTTCCTTTAAAAAAGCACCTAACGAATCATTTCCTACTTTCCCTAAAAAGGTTACCCGAGACCCTAGTCTCGAAGCTCCCACAGCAACATTTGCCGGTGCTCCACCTGGGCTTTTTTGATACTGAATGTTCTCTGCACTCATAGGGATAAAATCAATTAACGCTTCACCAAGACTTATAATTCCGCTTTTCATGTGTAACGCCTCCTTTATTGTTTCTAATCTTAGGATATTCCAAAAGGCTTATGGGAAGAAAATGCAGGACTAATACAGAAGAAAAGATCAGGAGAGACGTCCCCTGATCTTGTATCTCTTTCATCAGAAGCCAGCTTATGTCCTATCAATAATGCGTTGAATATGTAGGGCAATATAGCCAACTTCTGAGAGCGGGAAGGATACGTTATATTCTTGCTCCACGTATTCTCCCATAGCCTGTGCATACCGATATGCCTCTTCGTGCTTCGATTTTATTAAATCAAGCATGTCCGGATCTATATCATGAAAAGGCTCGTTCATTTCAAACCGGTTTAACGCAAAGTGTAAATGGGTTACCATCCGTTGGTGAGATATACTATTCCGCTGCAATGGATACCCGATTCGCTCCTCTAATAGCTCTAGCAATTCCGTAATCATAGAGGTATGTTTAATAGCGCTTTGCATATTACTGGAATCAAGCTTTGCTGTGTGGATATGCAGGGCAATATGGCCTGCTTCATCCTCCGGCATGGTAAGTCCTATTTGTTCCTTTACGTACCTAATAGCCCATTCACCAACATGAAACTCTTTTGCGTATAAGGTCTTTATCTCATTTAACAGTTTATTTTTTATAGGATAGCCTGATTTTGTACGGTTAATGGCAAACGATAAATGGTCCGTTAAGCCAATGTGTATATGATTACTTAGCGGAACTTGCAAATAGCCTTCTGCATAACTTATAATTTCTTCAGCTATATCGATAACTTCCTCGGGCAAGGATCTTAACAATTCTTGAAACTTCTCATTTTCTTCCGACATGACAAAAATCTTTTCTATTTTATGTTGATTAATGACATCATTCTTCCGCTTCTGAAAAGCAATCCCCGCACCCATTACGATTTTTTCTTCGGTGCCTTCTTTTACGACTACTGCATTATTATTTAATATTTTATTTATCTTCATTCGTTACTTCCACCTCATATACAATATGGCAACATGGATTCCATCTATCCATCCTCTCCTATATTAGTGTAAGACATATTTCAATATAAGACGATTATTTTGCTGTTACTTTTAATAGCTCGGTCTGCCCCTTCACTACGTCTCCAGAATTCAAAGTATCCATGCTTTCAACTGAATCACTGTTTGTAATGATAACGGGAGTGACAGTACTCTTCGCTTTTTCTTTGACTAAATCTACATCAAAGGTAATAAGCTTATCTCCTGCACTTACTTTATCCCCTTGGCTTACATGCCCTTCAAAGCCTTCTCCATTCATACTTACAGTTTCTAATCCGATATGAACAAGTATTTCTAAGCCAGAGTCCGTTTCAATACCAACTGCGTGCTTGGTAGGGAACACTTGTACAATCTTGCCGTCAACAGGGCTTACAACTTCACCGTTAGTAGGTTCTACTGCGATGCCTTCTCCCATCATTTTCTGAGAGAACACTGGATCTGGAACTTCTTCTAAAGGAACCACTTTACCATCTAGGGGAGATACCAATACGTTTTCTTTGTTGACTTCTTCTTTTTTACCAAATAGTTTCTTGAACATGTTGATCATCCTTTATTCATTAATGTGTTAAATATTGGAATTAAAAAAAGACCTAAAACTCCAGGTGGTATCCCTTATCCGTTTTAGGTCTTGCCTGCTGTTACAGTAACAATCCTACTTATATCGATTTACTTCAAGCGTAAATCGGTTTCAGCCGTTTGTCAAGTAACGTACAAAGGGATGTATATACAGGTTAACGGAAAATGTGTTAACCCTTATTGTGGCGCTCTTTGTAAAGCATCATGGGATCCTCTGCTGTTTTCTCGTAAGGAGTATGAATCATATCTATGCCTCTTTGTTCGACCGGCTTAGCTAAGTCCATATAAATAGCCTTTGCGGTTGTTAATCCTGCTTCCTCTGAATCCTGCAAGCTCTGAGCGTAATACACCTTTTGTATCCCTGCAAAGTACATTGCAGCATAGCACATAGGGCATGGAATCGCACTCGTGTACATAATACAATCGCTCAGGTCATTTGTCTGCAAGGTTTCCTGAGCCTTCCGAAGCACCTCCATTTCAGCATGTGCCGAAACGTCATACCGATGGTGAAGCTGGTTTACGCCTTCTGCTATTACAGCATCCTGTTTTACTATGATAGCACCAAATGGTTCTCCTCCCTCCTTCACATTCTCTGCGGCTAATTCTAGTGCATGCTGTACATAATTCATCTAAATTACCTCATTTCTTCTTTCTTCTCTCGTTATCCGTTTCCCGTTCGCTTTATAATAAAACCATTGAGTGATTAGTTTACCTATTTCATCAGGTTTTTATGAATATAAGGCTCCATTCATAGAAGGGAATCATAGATTTCCTTATTTTCTTGATCAAAGCAAACAAAAATCACCTCTTCTACCTCGCTTACATAACCGGACTGATTTCGTACAGTGTCGAGAGCGATTTGGGCTGCTCGCTGCTTTGGAAATCCATACACCCCTGTACTGATATTTGGGAACGCAACCTTCTTGCAATAATTCTTCTCAGCGATAGAGAGAGCTTGACGATAACAGCTTGCCAAAAGCTCGTCCTCCCTCTGGCTGCCATCCTTCCATACTGGACCTACAGTATGAATAACATAGGGTGATGGCAGCTTTCCTCCTGTCGTGATAACCGCTTCCCCGGTAGGGCATTCTCCAATCTCTCGACATGCTGCCATAATTTCCGGACCTCCTGCACGATGAATAGCTCCATCCACACCACCTCCGCCAGCTAGCTGACGATTCGCAGCATTGACTATTGCATCTACCTCAATCGCGGTAATATCACCTTTCACTACTTCTATGTTCATTCGAACCTCCCCTTTCTGAAGCCGTCTTTTCATAATAGATTCCCCTCTACATGGAAGACTACACATCCTGTTCGCTCTCTCATTTAAAGATAGAACTTCTCGCAGGAACTCAGTTATGTTAATCTTATTCTAGCTACATTTACAAAACATTTACATTCGTATTAGCAAACCAAGGATGTGTACAAATGAAACAACGAATAATATTTGGAATTTTAATGGCGGTCCTCTTTCTCATTCCATTCTATGTTGGAGGATACTTTTTTACGTTTTTCACACTAGCTTTAGCTCTAATGGTATTCTATGAATACTCCACAATTATTAAAATTCGATTGTTTGGGACGAAATTCTTTGTTGGGATATTCGGTATTATCTTAATGTTTTCCCCGCTACTTTTCGATTGGAATTCCCAATTACAAATAAGAGTACTCCTCGCGCTAGTCGTGTTTTTCATTACCACGACCGTGTTTAATCGAGGATTTTCAATAGAAAAAGCTGGCACCGTGTTAATCGGCGTACTTTATATCGGCTTTGGCTTTGAATCCATGGCGGAGGCACGTTTAGATCGAGGTGCAGAATGGACCTTTGTTGTCTTACTCACCATTTGGGCAACAGATTCTGGAGCTTATTTTATCGGGAAGCAATTCGGCAAGAACAAGCTCGCTCAGGCCATTAGTCCGAACAAAACAATTGAAGGGGCACTTGGCGGTATTATCACTGCCTTAGTGATTGGTTTTTCTCTTCAAGCAGCACTTGGAGCGTATCAAAGTTATATGAACACGCTCATTATTACGCTAGTTGTCTCCGTAGCAGGACAAGTTGGGGATCTAGTGGAATCGGGATTAAAGCGTCATTACGGAGTCAAGGATTCCGGGAGAATTTTCCCAGGTCATGGCGGTGTATTCGACCGTTTAGATAGCTGGATTTTCGTTTTTATTGGATTGAAACTTATAGGTGTCATATAAACCCGTTGATGCAGGCTGTCGAGATTTTCGACAGCCTTTTTGTATGGCTTTTGTTAAAGACTAATGTGGATTTTAGGTTGAAAAATATAGCTAATGATAGTCCCGATTTCGGAATAATAATGTAGATGAGTGTCTTTGTTTGAAAAAACTGCTCCTATTTTGCTGAAAAGTAAAGATACCTCTTGTGATGTATGTCTTCAGAGCCTAGCATATATAGAAGAATTAGGGTGGTGCGCTCATACATTTTGAAATTCGCTTATATTTTTCGATATTCGCCCATAAATTTAAAAATTCGCTTATATTCCTGAAGATCCGCTCATAAATTTTAAAATTCGCCCATAAATGCTCAGTGAGCTATTCCATCAGCCGCGTTGACCTGCTGAAGTCAATAAAAAAAAGGACCAACTCTTACGAATAGAGTTAGTCCTTCTAAACTATGACAAAAAGGCATACTTACAAGTTATTTACCAATAAATTGTTGTGTCCAGATGTTACCATCTTCCACGTACCCTACACCGATGTGTGTAAAGCTTTCGTTCATAATGTTCTTACGGTGACCTTCACTATTCATCCAGCCGTCCACTACTTCTTGTGGAGTGCGCTGTCCTTTTGCGATGTTCTCCCCAGCAGTACGGTAGTCCACTCCAAATTGGTCCATCATATCGAATGGAGAACCATACGTAGGACTGTTGTGAGAAAAGTAGTTATTCGCTGCCATATCTTCTGACTTCTTCTCTGCAACATTACTTAACTCTTTATCTATTTGTAAAGGCTCAAGACCTTGCGCCTTACGTTCTTCGTTCGTCAGCTCAACTACTTTCTGTTCATATTGACTAAGCTCAGTAGATTGCTGCTCAGATTGCTGCTGTTGTTGTGTTGCTTCTTGCTCCTGTTGTGGCTGCTGCTGTGTTGTTGTAGCTTGTTGAGGCTGCTCCTCTTTTTGCTGTTGTTTTGGAGCTTGTTGTTGCTTGTCCCATTTCAGTTGATAGTCTGATAGATGTTGATTAATCCAGTTTTGGATTTCTTCTTTATTGAAAGATTGTAGAGATTGGTTTGCGACTATCTTAATATTCTTTTGTTGAGAATCGGATTGAGCACTCGCTTCTGTTTGTGCTACTCCTCCTGCTAATACCGTTGCTGCCAAAGCAGTTGTAACTGTAATTTTCTTTAACAAGGTGAATCTCCTCCCGATTTGTTGTTTTTGTGTCTCCAATGGGACAACTACATCGTAACACCTGTTTTGCTGTAACAATTACGGGAGGAATTTCCAACAATGCTTCCTGTCACCCTTTCCCACAGTTCTCAGAACATTCACCCATTGTTAGTACAGGATTTGTCAAAATACTCACAATCCCTCTCTAAATGGAACCGTTTTCCATTATGTATAGATATTTCATATAAATAGCTATTGACGACATGAAAAAGAGACCCTTCGTTGTAACATTAGGGCCTCTTTGTAATGGTTTTGTTATATTGTGTCTACTACACTCTTGAGCCTTTTTTCTACTTGCTCTTGGAGGGTGGAGGCAATGGCGTCCACTTTCAAAATAGAACGCAGTGCTGCTTCATTCTTACGATCGAAATATAGTGTTTGGTTCACTAAAGCTATCGAGACTTGCTCATGATGCTGCTCTACCCGTTCCAATACATCCCCAGCTGACACTTCCCCTGGCTCTATCACACGCATATAAAAACCCGTAAAACCAGTTTGCATCACTTGCTTTGTCAACGTCTTCTCCTGATGAACAAAGGATATACGGTTACAAGGCTTTCTCGGCTGATTGACTTGAACAATGGCGTCTCCCCATTGAAAAATATCTCCAAGATACACATTTTCCTCGGTTAGTCCCTTAACGGTTATATTCTCTCCGAAAGAAGGGTAATCCATCGTTTTACCTAACGTTTTCTCCCAATAGTGATAGTGACTGTATGGATAGACGCAAACCGCCTTCTCCTCCCCGCCATGATGTTCGGTAACAGCCTGCCCATCTCCTACTAGCCCAGTTTCTGTTAAGGCAATCCTCTTTGTAGTGGGAGCTTTTAAAAAGCTCGTGTACAGCTCTTCTCCGTTACGTACCACCTGTTTAGGACCACCAACATGCATCGACACAATTGTGTACTTCTCCCCCATTGTCCACACTCCACTCCTTTGGTGTCACTATCCTCTATCATTAGTATGCAGTCGTGTTCTCTTCCTGCACCCAATCCTTCAACCAATTGGCTAAATAATCGTAGCTCCACAAGTCTGAAGGGTAATCCACGTATGTTTCTTCCCCTCCCTCATACAGCTCCTGGAGAATTTCATTTAAAGCACCGATATAGAAATCATATAGGAACTCATAGCTAATGGTTTCCTTTGGCATATGATTCGTGGCACAAACTTCAGGGTCTGCATAATTCACATAGGTACGACAAGGTATAGGACGAACCTCATATGCCATACATGTATTCGTTTCTAGGTTTAAGAACGGACAAGGAACTTGAGCAGCAATATACTTCTGTTTGAAATTCGGATCGTTTTCTCTATCTATAGAAGTTACCTGCTCCACTTCCTTCTCATACGTCTGAAAATAATTTCTTAGATGCTGGACGATTTTTTCTCTACGCTCTTCAGGCCAAGTTTCTATAATCCTTGTAATAGATTTAGCTTCCATGCCAGTAATAATAATCGGAAAATAACAACAGAACGCACAGCCCATGAAACATGTTGCTTTAACGTCCATGAAGCTTTCCATCTTCTCCATTTCCTTGTTAACCTGCTCCAGCATTTGTTGGAAGCCTTCCTTAATTATCTCATCTCCAGATAAGTTACTCGATAGCAACTGGTCCACAATCGTACCGAAGTATTCTTCATTTATTTCATACTGATCATTGATCAATTCAATTTTCTTTAGTATCTCTTCATAGGTTAAATAACTATCCGCCACATGATTCCCTCCCTCCCCATATGGTAACATGTAACAGAGAACTTCACCCGTTCAAATTAAGCGTGAAATTATTGGTAAAATAAAATTTTTTCTTCAATGACTTTCGCTTGCTTGGATTTGATGATACAATGTCTAACGACGATTAATGCTCTTTAATATGTAAGCAATTATATATGAAAGGATGATAGGGATGCATATCGGAAGCAAAGGTTGGTATGTAAACGAGCTGAAAAAGCTTGGCATGAGCCGTTATGAAGGACGTAAGCTTGAAAGCTACAAGAAGCACATTCTTGCAAACCTATATTTCGCACGCGCTGAAAAATAAGGTACAAATGAAAGCAGGGGCATAACGCTTCCTGCTTTTTTTGTACCCTTTTTTCTGATTCTAATAAAGGTAGACCGCTCGTTCCCACACAAAAAATTTACTATAAATTACTTTTAGGGGGGAATTACCACCTAATAAACCCCCAAAAAACGACTACTTAACTAGAAAGACTATAGATAGAACTACGATTAGTGGAGGAAGTACACATATGTTTACAACTGCAGAGATTGGAATTGACCTAGGTACCGCAAATGTTCTGATATATTCAAAAAACAAGGGTGTTGTCTTCAACGAACCGTCCGTTGTCGCTATTGACACCAATACGAAAAATGTTCTTGCTGTTGGACACGAAGCTAAGCGCATGGTAGGTAAAACGCCGCAACATGTGGTGCCTGTCCGTCCGCTTCGAGAAGGAGTAATTGCAGATTACGATATTACAGCGCAAATGCTAAAGGAGATGCTGAAGAAAGTCAGTAAAAGCATGGGACTCTCCGTCAGAAAGCCAAACGTAGTCATCTGTACCCCTTCCGGCTCTACATCAGTGGAACGCCGAGCAATTCATAACGCTGTCAAAAGTTATGGCGCAAAAAATGTCCACCTTATTGAAGAGCCTGTCGCCGCTGCGATAGGTGCTGACTTACCTGTAAGTGAGCCTGTTGCTAACGTCATCCTCGATATTGGTGGCGGTACAAGTGAAGTTGCTATCATTTCATTTGGTGGCGTCGTTTCCTGCCGCTCTATCCGAACTGGTGGGGATAAGCTTGATGAAGAAATTACTCACTATGTCAGAAAGCACTACAACGTACTCATTGGGGAGAAAACAGCCGAAGAAATTAAAATGGAAATCGGCTACGCTCAACCAGACCATGAAGAGGAATCAATGGAGGTTCGTGGCCGCGACATGGTGTCCGGATTACCAAAGACCATTACCTTATCCTCAACGGAAGTACAAAGCGCGTTACGTGAATCGCTTGATCATATTCTTGAAACAGTACGCGCTACATTAGAAGACTGCCCACCCGAGCTAAGCGGGGACATTGTCGATCATGGTGTTGTCCTTACCGGCGGCGGTGCATTACTAAAAGGAATGCAGGAATGGCTAAGTAAAGAAATCTTCGTACCTGTACATCTGGCACCAAATCCACTAGAATCCGTCGCAATTGGTACGGGCCGTTCTCTAAAAATGATCCAGAAACTACAAAAAGCCGCTAAATAACACTTAAAGTACAAGCATTTTGTCATGAAGAAACTGTAAAAGAGTATCTATAGCATTCTAATAAGCCCCTGACACGAAGTCAGGGGCTTATTATTATATCTTCCAAATAAACCCTCCTACTTTTCGGTTGACGTGTTCCTAAATCAGCCGTACAATATTTTAGTAAGTAAAAGCATAAAAGCGTAAAAGCATTAAACTATATAGCACTAGATTAGAAAGGATGTACATCATGCAAAAGCAGCCTGCTTTTCTCACAGCACTCTTACCTCTTATTGCATTAATCATAGCAGCCGCTCTATCTATCATGGTTTGGAACATCTCTATGTTTCTACCATTAATGATTGGAATTATTGTAACCTCAATCATTGGAGTGATGCACGGATACTCCTGGGATGACCTGCAAACATTTATGAAGGATGGGGTTTCTAGAGCATTGCCTGCAGTATTCATTTTAATTATCATTGGGACCATCGTTGGCACATGGATGCTTAGCGGCACCATTCCAACCATTATCTATTACGGACTAGAAGTCATTAAACCCGAGTTATTTTTACCAACTGTAGCCTTAACCACTGGAGTGATAGCTATCTCTCTTGGCAGCTCCTTTACTTCTATCGCTACCGTTGGGATAGCTTTTATGGCTATCGGCACCGGAATGGGTATTCCAGGAGCCCATATAGCTGGAGCAGTTGTATCAGGAGCCTTTTTCGGAGACAAGCTCTCTCCTCTTTCTGATACTACCAATGTAGCGCCAGCAATGGTTGGTGCCAATTTATTCGAACACGTTCGTCATATGCTATGGGACACCATCCCCGCCTTCGTTATTTCCATCGTTCTATTCTGGTTACTTGGGCGGAATGCTTCCACGAGCAATGTGCAGACTGAAAATATTAATACTATATTATCCGGCCTTACAGAATCGTTTACCGTTCATCCAGCATTGTTGTTGTTACCGGTTATTACTATCATCCTTATCATTCGTAAGTACCCGGCAATCCCGACTCTACTGATTGTGAGTGCGTTAGGTGGAGCTGTCGCCATGATAGTTCAAGGTAATTCCATTGGGGATGTCATGAGAGTGATGACCGATGGATATGTAGCAGACTCAAACTCAGACGCGCTAAATTCCATTCTGACTCGTGGTGGAATAGCTTCCATGCTGAATACGATCGGACTAATTATTATTGCTACAGCATTAGGCGGGGTTATGGAAGGAACGAACATTTTCCGTTCACTTTTAGAAGGATTAATTGCGAAGATTAATAGTACCGGTTCCCTAATCAGCACAACTGTAGCCTCCACCCTCCTTGTGGCATTCTCAAGCGGGGAGCAGTTCATGTCGATCATTTTACCATCTCGCGCGTTAGCGTCTACGTATGAGGAAAAGGGAATTGATCCTAAAAATCTTTCCAGATCTGTAGAAGCGGCAGGAACAGTTGGTATTAACTTAGTTCCATGGGGAGTTACCGCTGTATTTGTAAGTGACATGCTGAGCATCAGTCCATACAGCTTTATTCCATTTATTTTCTTTGCATATCTTGTTATAGCTATTAATTTAATTTATGGCTTTACTGGCTTTACCATCACCAAATTAAACCACACATCCACTCCTAATGAAGAAGAGCCTATACGCCAATATGGGTAAGCAAATGACAAACCTCCTCTCTCCCTTATCATTACAGTTAGGGAGAGAGGAGGTTTTTTGTAAACTTACATACTGATTATCAGGCTGAAAAGGATGGGTCGGACTGATATTATTTCGCTTGTCTTCAGCTCTAAACGATGTGGAGTCGTAGGAAAGAGTATGTTGTTCCATCTATTCCCTCCTTCTACCCGTATATGAACCTACTATTACCAATTTACAGCTTTGAAGTAGAACTCCAGGAACCCTTAGCACATAGACGATAACACGTGAATTTTCTAACCAACCTAATCCTCCTAATCCTGCCTAAAGGACAACCCTATTCATTATGTAAAAAAGCGCCAATATTGTTTATTGGCGCTTACAGTCATTCCAGCTTTATTATCCTTTATATTCATTCCATTTCCGCTTCACCACAAAGCTCATAGCGAGCAATGCCAGAATGTTTGGAAGCACCATCAGTGCATTAAAGGTGTCTGCCATTTCCCATACAAAGCTAACCTTAACCAGGGCACCTAGTACGATAAAGATTAGGACTAGTCCTCTATATAATCCAATGCCTTTTTGTCCAAATAAAAAGCGCACATTTACTTCACCGAAATAAGCCCATCCTAAAATAGTAGTAAAGGCAAAGAACAGAAGGCAGACTGCAATAAATGGGGTACCAAATGATCCGAGTCCTCTAGCGAAGCCTTCCTGAGTTATGGCACTCCCCTCTAGTCCGGAATGATGGGCATCTGTGACTAATATGACCATTGCAGTCAGTGTGCAAATTACCATTGTATCAATAAAGACCCCCACCATCGCTACTAAGCCCTGATTCGTTGGATGCTTCACTTGGGCAGTTGCGTGAGCGTGTGGCGTCGAACCCATTCCCGCTTCATTAGAAAATAATCCTCTCGCAATTCCATACCGAATTGCTTCTTTAATCGTTGCACCCAATGCTCCTCCAGCTGCAGATTGCGGTGTAAAGGCAGAATCGAATATCAGTTGGAAGGCGTCTAACACTTGATCAGCATGTACTACTAAAATAACCAAGCTCCCTACTATATATAATAGAGCCATAACAGGAACGACATTAGCAGCAAAGGAGGAGATTCGTTGAATGCCCCCAAAGAGTATCAATCCGATGAGAATGGCAATAGCCATACCAAGTATCAGCCGGAAGGAAAGGCTGTCCGCTCCTATCACCTCATTAAACGCGACTGTAATAGCATTGGACTGAACCATATTCCCAACAAAGCCTAAAGCAATAATAATAGCTATGGCAAAGAATCCCGCTAACCAGCGACTGCCCAGCCCATCTCTTATATAGAAGGCAGGACCGCCCACAAATTGATCACCCTTTTTCACCCGATACACTTGAGCTAGCACGGCCTCCGCGAAAATAGTCGCCATACCGAAGAAAGAGCTTATCCACATCCAGAAAATCGCACCTGGTCCTCCAGCCGCGATGGCGGTGGCAACACCAGCTAGATTTCCCGTCCCTACCTGAGCTGAGATAGATGTAGCGAGCGCCTTGAAGGAATTGATTCCATCTTCTTTCTCTTGCTTTTTAAACAATGGCGCAAAGGTTCTCTTAAATCCCTCAATCAGATGTGTTACTTGTATAAAACGCAACTGAAATGTTAACCAAACCCCTGTTCCAAGGAGTAAGATTAACATGACAGGTCCCCATAGGAATGAATTTATCAGTTGAAAGAAGTTAGTTATCTCCTTCATGTCACGTATCCTTCCCCTCTATCCTTTAGTATAGTAACGTAATAGATTCCAGCTAATCATTATGGCACATCTTTCACCTGTTCAGCAATACACAAATTATGTTAGACATACAAAAAGGATATGTAATCACAAGTAAATCCCTCTGCCAAAGCAGAGGGATTACCCATACATTATATAAAAAACGGGAAAAAGAAGCTTCGAATACCGAAAAATGGGAAACGATAACGACGGAATCGTCGGAATCGATAAGGGTACCCATATCCCCCATACCCTGGGCCATATCCTCCATATCCGTAACCAAACTGTCTTTCATCAGACGATTCGCCGCTTTCATCTTCATCGCCAGCGGGCATTAAGACATACACATTTTCAGCATCGATATTTACAATAATGCCATCATATCGACTGCCATCCTGCATTTCAATAATAACAAAATAATACATATGTTTTTCACAGTACTCTTTCATTTCCTGAGGCGACTGCTGCATGGGCTGTTGCATGTGTTGCTGCATTGGCATTTGATGGTGGCCACCCATTTGTTGTCCCTGGCTGTGTTGGTCAGGCATCATGTTACCGTACGGCATTTGCATGTTATGTGGTTGTTGATGATACACGTTTATCTCTCCCCTTTAATTAAGAAGTCGTTGATAGTGTATTCATCACGTAGGCTTTTGTTACAAAACCTCTTCATTCGGTCGTAATTTGTATGAGTTTATCATCTTCAGGTCCAGGAGTTCCTCTTCCATCTGTGTTATTCGTTACGATGTACATGGAGGCTTCCGCAATTAAAATATCTCGCACCCTTCCTACATCCTGTACATAAACGGAACTAGCTTTCTCCTCTAAATCAAACATTCGAAGCTGCTCTCCTCTTAAACCTGCCGCAAACAGCCTTCCTTGATTATAAGCGAGAGCAGAAGGAGCCCATGTCTCATCTCCTGAGTGAAACAAAGGCGTTTCCATTCCCTCTTGCTCCTCATCGCCTTGTATTACAGGCCATCCATAATTATGACCAGGCTTAATAATGTTGATCTCATCATGAGCGGAGGAACCATGTTCTGCCGCATACATCGTCCCATCTTCATCCCAAGCCATCCCCTGTGGATTACGATGACCGTACGAATAGACATAGCTTTGGTCAAATGGGTTGTCAGAAGGTACCGTACCATCCATATTCATTCGAAGGATACTTCCAGACAGTGTATTCTTGTCCTGGGCACTACTTTGTTTAGCAGCATCTCCTACAGAAACATATAATTTCTGATCCGGTCCCATTTCCAGCCTTCCACCATTATGAATAGAATCCCCAGGTATTTGATCCAACAATACGCTTTGTTCCTTCCAAACACCTTCCTCCAATTTAATCGTGATGACTCTGTTTAACAGCTTCCCTTCCTGTTCATACGTATGATATAGAAAAGCCTCCTGCGTCTCAGAAAAGGAAGGATGAAGCAGAAAACCAAGTAATCCCCCTTCCCCCTTTTCCACTACGTCCTTTGATAAAGAAAGCTCCTGCTCTTCTTTCTCTCCAGCTTCTCCTACCTCCACGATACTTCCACCTCGTTGACTAATGAAAAAAGTGTTCTCGTGCTTGTTTATATCCCATGGCACATCTAACTCTTTCGCAATAACCTGTTGCACCTGGCTGTTAGATGGGGGAGCTCCTGTTTGGTCTTCTGTGTCCGTGTTATTGGCACTGCATCCAACCAAGAGTATAAAAACAATTGCCCCGGTGAGCTTTTTCATGTCACAATCCTCCCTTGTCCAAATCTTTCCTTCATTTTACATGAAAGCAATGGTAATGAATATCGCAGAAGCTTCATTCTGAAGTGAATTGTATTCATAGGGAGCACAGCTTATTAGTGTGAGCAACGCCATATAAAAAGACCAATGCAGCTCGATATAGCACCGAACGGATTGGCCTTGTTTTTCTATTCAAAGGTACCCTTCACGATTGCTTCCCCGTTATTCACCATATGCTGCCCCATGGCAAAAACATGCTGAATAGCTAAATCCTGATCCAACACAACGATATCGGCGTCCATCCCTTCCTTAAGCCGCCCTTTGCGAGGCAGCTTTAAGATGGAAGCCGGATTGGCAGTAATGACCTGTAAAGCAGTCGCCATATCTAAACCCTCCTCAAGGATTGCCTCTCGGACAGCCTGAAATAAACTGCTTACTTTACCTATTTTCATTCCGACGTACTCTCCTTGTTCATCAAAATCAGGAAGACTAGCCTGACCATCAGAGGTAAAGGTAATTTGTTCTAGCGGGATACCCTGTTTCAGCATTCTCTTTAATGCAACCCCGCATTTTAGCTCACCTTCCTCGAGGAACTTCGGAATTGTACTAGTCGTAAAGTCAACCCATCCTCCTTTTTTCGCAAACTGAATGGCAGCTTCAAACAATTGCTCTGTACGATTCATATGAGTAGGATAGAATTGTTTAATCGGTATATCTGTGGAAGCAGCTACCTCTTCAAGCAAGGAAACTTTATCAGGACTATCGCCGACATGAACATTGACAATTCCTGCTTTTCCTGAGAGGATTCCACCTATTCTCGCTTGAGAGGCAAGCCTCGCAAATTCCTGTGTAGTTGGCTGTGAGGAACGATGATCCGCGATAGCAATCTCTCCAGCTCCAATAATCTCCTCCACATAGAGTATATCCTCTTCGATATTGCCCGTTAGAGTTTTAACTGGCACCTGATAAGAGCCTGTATGAATATAACAACTTAACCCCTCTGCTTTTAAGCCCTTCGCTTTCGCAATTAAATTGCCCATTGTTCTTGTCGTACCGTCCGTTCCAAGTACACCGACTACCGTCGTGACGCCACTAAGAGTAGCATCTGTAAGCTGCAATTCCGGTGTTCGACTGTTAAATCCTCCTTCACCCCCACCTCCCGTAATGTGAACGTGGGAATCTAAAAAACCCGGCGCAACCATTTGTCCTTGGACATCCACTACCTTTATGTCAAAAGCTCCGCCAGGCACCTCTAACTTGTCTTTTATCGCAGCAATTCGCTGATCTACTAGTAATATATCTTTTTTCCCTAGATAATTTGGAGCATATAACTCTCCGTTTTGTATAATGGTCAGCATATTTACACACCTTTCGTTGCTACTTTCCTAAGTTGTTTTATGTCTTATACAAAGCTTAATAGGGAGGCACTGATGACGAATAAGGAACCGCACACAAATAGTACAATAAAGAACTTGAGTACAAACCGGAACCATGTTCCCCAATCTAACCTTGCTGCTCCTAGTGTTCCCATTAAAGCTGCTGAAGTAGGCACAATAACATTTGTAAATCCATCGCCAAGCTGAAATGCAAGTACTGCTACTTGTCTTGTCACACCTGCTAAATCGGCAAGAGGGGCCATTAGAGGCATCGTCAAAGCCGCTTGCCCTGATCCAGAGACAACGAAGAAATTAAAGATGGTCTGGAAAACAAACATAAACCAGGCAGAAACAGCCGGAGCTACACCACTAAATAACTCTCCTGCACTGTGAAGAATGGTGTTTAAGATAGAAGGCTCTGCGGGATTATCCCCTCCAAGGATAATGACGATCCCTTGCGCCATTCCGACTACTAGAGCAGCCGGCAGAAGATCCTTCGCACCCTGAGCAAAGGCATCAGCCAAATCATTAACACCCATGTTATTCAGCTTGAATATTACTCCAATAATACCTGCAACAAGTCCCATAGTGAAAAACTGACTAGCTATTTCCGGTATATAATAAGCATGTTGAATGACACCCCAGATAATCCATACCATCCCTGCCCCAACAGTAAGCAGAACGAGTGTATGGCCTGTCGTAAATTTCACATGTAAATCCTTGGATTCAAAGTCCTTACGAAAATATTCATCAGACTCATACGATAAGGATTCCCTTGGGTTTTTCCTGATTTTCGCTGCATATCTCCACGTAAATATAATTCCAACTACAGTGAAGAATAACCACATTACAATTCTAAATGGTGCTCCCGAAAAAACCGGCACTCCAGCAATACCCTGTGCTATTGCCACGCCGAAAGGATTCATCCATGAAGTAGCAAATCCAATTTGTGTTGCGACATATGTAATCATTACCCCTGTTATAGCATCATAACCAAGAGCAATTACAATTGGAACTAATATCATCGCAAAGGCAATCGCTTCTTCCCCCATCCCAAACACTGCTCCCCCAAGGGAGAATAAAAAGAATAGTGTAGGGATTATTAGTCCTTCTTTCCCCTTTGTTTTATCAATGACAGAAAGAAGTCCCTCTTCAATAGCTCTAGTTCGTATGATAATTCCAAACGCTCCGCCGACAATTAGGATAAAAGCAATAACTCCAACTGCAGAGCCCCATTTACTTCCAGAGACAAGCCCCTCGAACATATAGTTAAGCAGCCCGGCTCCACCGCCTGGTTCGAAAAGAGATGTACCTTCCCGAACAGCGTCTCCACTTTCATTCTCCACTATTTGAAAGCTTTCTGGTACTAAAACGGTTTCCGTTTCCTCAGTTCCACCCTTCTCATAGGTAACTTCTTTGGTTTCAAATTTTCCAGCAGGAACAAGATACGTAAGAACTGCTGCTAGAAGAACAACAAAAAAGATAATAACGTACGTATGCGGTACCTTTACGGTCTTATTTCGTTTTTCATCGTTTTCACTCATGATAGTGATCCCCCTTTATATTCTTATCCTGACTATATGCAAAAATCATGCCAATAAAAAATTCTGAATTTTCCAGTTATTGCGATCGAATTGGTTCTAATTGGGTGTTATAATTAAACCTAATCATGGTTTTAAAGGAATGATAGTGATGGAAGAAACGACAAGCAGAGAATTAATAATACTGGCTGGAACGGTAGAAACCGCATCTGCTCTTCATCAGCAGTTAAAAGAAATATTAGGAGAATACATCGCCATGGAAAGCTATGCTGCGGAGGATTATCTTCCTTCCCTCCTTAGCCATAAAGTAGTAATCTATTCATCTGATTTAGTAGAACAAGAGGTAGAGCATATCGTCGATGCTAGCTGCGATATTATAACTGCCAGACGAACAACCAACTACCAATATATCGACCAATTGTTTCATTTACCAGAGGCGACAAAGGTTCTATATGTAAATGACTTTCAAGAAACAGCACAAGAAGCCATTGAAACTCTTCAGCGAATAGGAATTAACCACCTACAGTACATACCATATTACCCTTCTATTTCAGAAAACGTACAGCATATTGATACTGCCATTACACCTGGCGAAGTTCACCTCGTCCCTGACCACGTAGAGAATGTCATTAATATTGGCGTTAGACTCATTGATATTACGACCCTCATGGAGATACTAGAGAAATTCTACCTAAAGGATCGACTTGGCGCTGAGATTTCAGATCGCTATACACGAAAGATTATTGAACTTAGTAAACGCATATCGGAAATAAATCAACAAACCGTTCAGCTCCATGAGCATTTAAAGCAAGTAGTGGATGGTATCAATGACGGAATTGTCGCCATCGACAAGCAAGGAAAAATATCCGTGTACAATCAAATGATGGAGAATTACACTGGCGTGCTTTCTATCCACGCTTTCCATAAACAAGTGCAGCATATCGTCAAGAATCAAGAGATACTTTCCTTTATTTTTCATGAAGAAGCCAGAAGCAGGTTACTTACGATAAACCAACAGCAGGTGATGGTTTATAAGTTCCACCTACAGCAAGAGGAGACTACCATTCTCATTTTCAAGAACACAGATGAAACCATTTCAATGGAGAAGGCAGCTCGTAAAGAACTCGTTCAAAAAGGATACGTTGCCAAGTACACGTTTGAGCATATTATCGGAGATACACCACAACTTCTACGAACGGAGAATATTGCCAGAAAGTTAGCGAAAAGCGAATTACCTGTATTGATTCATGGGGAGAGCGGGACTGGCAAAGAATTATATGCAAATTCTATCCATAATGTTTCCTCTCGCCACTATCAACCATTTCTGGCGATGAATTTCAGCGCTCTACCAGAGGAGTTATTAGAGAGTGAACTGTTTGGATATGAAGAAGGTGCCTTTACAGGAGCACAAAAAGGCGGAAAGAAGGGCGTGTTCGAACAAGCAGATGGAGGAACTCTGTTTCTAGATGAAATTGGTGACATTAGCCTCAAGCTTCAAGCTCGATTATTACGAGTCATCCAGGAGATGGAGATTAGAAGAATAGGGGGTAATAAAAATATTCCAATCGATGTCCGCATCATTGCTGCAACGAATAAAGATTTGCATTCTTTAATGAAGCAAGGATACTTCCGGGAGGATTTGTACCATCGGATAAAAGTGTTATACCTTCAACTGCCTCCTCTTCGTGAACGAAAGGAAGATATTCCATTACTGATTTATCATTTCATCAAGGAACAAACAAAGCAGGATATCCACCTATCCCCTGAGGTGGTAGATATGCTGCAGCATGCTAGCTGGTATGGGAACATTCGCGAGCTGAAAAATACCATTTCATACATGTTAGCAGTAAGGGAATCGAATTATATTACTATAGAGGATCTTCCCGCAGAAGCAACATTCCAAGCCAATCTAGCAGAAAATCAATTAGAACATCCCGTTACTAAATCGGCGGAAAATTGGATGGATGAGCAAGAATGGTTAACGGTTCTGCATTATATTCACGAAATACATAACAGGGGAGAACGAGCAAGCCGACATAAAATAATGGAAATCATGAAGGAGAAGGATGAAGAGCTATCAGAGCAGCAAATCCGACTAAGACTTAACTCTTTAAAGGATATGGGATTTGTGTCCATTGGCAGAGGAAGAAAGGGGACGAGCATCACCTCAAAGGGCATTGCTTATTTACAGCAATCTTAACTAGAGACACCCTTATAAAGATTGAAGCGAAATCCCACTCCTTATCGGATTTCGCTTCACTTCGGATTAGTTGGTAATGTTACAGTAACAGTAGTACCTACACCTACTTCGCTTTCATATTGAATCCTGCCGCCAAGACTCTCCACAAACTTAGTGGTGACCATAATGCCTAATCCTGTACCTTTCTCTTTCGTGGTGTAGAATGGCTCCCCAAGACGCTTCAGTTGTTCCTTCTCGATTCCCTTACCGCTATCCTCCACTTTAAATTCCAATTCTCGCTGCCCTCTTAAATATCTTCCCGAAATAAGCAGTTCCCCAGCATTATCCATTGCTTCGAGTGAGTTCTTTACCAAATTAATGAATACCTGCTTCAGGCGTTTCGGGTCTGACTTTATAAGAGGGATAGTAGAGTCCATTACCATCTCTAATTGAACATTTTGCTGTTTCATTTGGTTACCAAATAGAGAAGCTGCATAATGAATGATGTCTACCACATCGGTTTCCATCAACGCTTCTTCGGAGTTCGGCTTAGCCAGCAGCATGAATTCATTTACAATAGTTTCAATTCTAGCAAGCTCAGAGAAGATAATATCACTATACTGATTGTCACTAGATTGGTTGGATAGCATAAGCTGGAGAAATCCCTTAATGGAGGTGAGCGGATTACGAATTTCGTGAGCAATTCCCGCGGCGACTCGAACAACCGTCTCATATTGATCAGAACGAGCCTGAAGCTCATCCATTTCCTTGGCATCCGTAATATCTTCCAATACCCCTACCACTGTCGTCCTGTCTACTTTTTTTAGTGGATAGCCCTTCGACCGAATCCACTTCCAATCTCCTGATGGATGTTGGAAACGAAATTCGACAGCTATTTTCTCCTTACGCATTTGCTTAAAGCTCTCAATCACTTTCTTTCGGTCATCTGCATGAACATAGTTCAGCCAAATTGCACTGTTTTGCATGAGCTTTGTAATCGGTAAACCGAAGATCTTCTCAAAGCTTGGACTTATGTACTCCCACTCGTGAAAGGTAGAGGTACCAATCCAAAATGCTTCGTTTACATTTTCCGCAAGCAGCGAAAAACGCTCCTCCGTTTCCTGAAGTGCGTCCACATACGATTTAGCCTCTGTAATATCCTGAACAAACAAAGTCAATTCAGTAGCATCTGGATATGCTGTTACTTCCACTATCTTTCCTAATTCATACAAATAGTCCTGGAAATGCACCACTTGTTTCTTCTCCATAGCCTTTGTGTATTGAACGAAATAATTATGATACACGTCAATCGGAAAGAGATCCCATAGACTCGTTTTATATACATCCTGAAGAGAAGTGTGAAAAATCTTCTCTAATGTAGGATTTATATACAGTATTTCCCATTCTTGATTGATAACAGCGAATCCATGCGGTATTTTTTCCACAACTTCCTTTAAACGTCTATATGCATTATTTGTACTGGATTCTTGTATGTTGGTAGAAGAATGCTCCTCAAGAAGTGGAACATCCCCTGTAATCATTTCCTTATTAATTAGAGAAAGCCAAGTCATAAAATGATCTACATTGTTGGATGGGTAAGGTTGAGTTATATCAAGAGAGGGTTTCTGCGTTTTATAATTATCCATTGTATTTCCTATAATGGCGGTCTTATTGGATGATAGTTCTATGATAGATAGATGAATCCAAACAACGATATCCCCAGATAGTATTCTGACTTGCAGCCCGTTTGTTTCCCTAATATTATGGTCCTTTAATATCAAACGAAGTACAGACCTATCCTGTACATGGAAGTAAGTTAACCATCTCTCCACTTCCATGTTTTCCTGCTGCTCTTCTATCAACTGTTGAAATTCTGGATGGCATTCTAACAATTCTGTCTCTTTTTCATAAATGCACACCCATTTCCCTAATGAATTAAATAGGGCAAAACATTCTTCTATGGATAGGTTATTATTCCTTCCACTGACACGAACCACACTATAACCTCTCTTCTATTAGTAGCCTATGCAGAGACCTTAAATTCATCTTATACTAATTAAGTTAAAATTTGTATATCTTCGTGGAAATAATACAACATTCACGGTTATTCGACATAGTTATTTCCCTTCTGTTCATTGCCAGTAAACACCTATCGTTAACATTTATTTTACCAAAGTTAACATCACCATACTATATAAGCCAGCCCAGTATTTTTATACAATATTTTACATACAACGAGCCATTTCTTCTATTCCTTCCTGATAGGATACTCTTTCCCTTTTTCCAAGCCTTTCTTCCACTTTAGCGCCAGACAATATGAGTGGTTGTTCATTCAGATAAAACATTTCGACATATTCTCTCATTTGTTTATCAACAACCCCAATTAATCGAACCATCGATTTGTGGACTGTTCCCACCCTATTCGTATATCCTGTAACTTCTTTCATGATTTCCACCAGCTCTTCTCCCCTCACAACCCCATTTCCTCTGATATTCCAATTTTGATAGTACGTATCCTCTAACAAAGAAAGAGCCACCATATCCCTGGCACCGTCTATTGTGTATATAAATTCTCTGTTTACATCCTGGTTGCCAACGAATCTAGCAGTGGTGTTCTTTTTCATCGTAGATAGTGTATAGTGCAACAGACTACTGTTAGCATTAGGTCCAAAAAAATCTGGAAAATGACAAATCAGATACGGTACAGTGGACTGCTTTATCTTCTCTTCTAACCTCAAACGTATCTTCCCTTTCTTTGTATGAGGCTCTTTGTCTGCTCCTTCCGTTACAGGGTTTATACTATTGCGGTGATAAGCATAAATGTTATCAACCATCGCCAATTTACAAGAGGACTCTTTTCCCACCTTTAGAATTGTGTCCATTAATCGTTCTTGATCTTGCTCCCAGCTAGCGTACGGCAAATTAACAGCGTGAAAGATAACATCAACATTGCTAGCTGCTTTTTTTACATCAGCGTACCGAAACGCATCTCCTTGCTGGAGAATAATAGAATCATGGTAAGCACCTAATGTATTTAACTTCTTATTATCCCTTGCAAATGCAACTACAGTAATCCCCCTATCTACTAACTCTTTTACCAAGGCAGACCCCATCCCTCCAGTTGCACCTATTACTAACGCCTTTTTCATACCGATTCCTCCTTTTTATTAACCACCGTTCAATTAATGATATACATTAACTGTTTATCCCCTTCATTAATATTTTCACATAAGAATCAGCTAACACTTCTATGTCAAGAAAGCTCTCCTCTCTTCGACAATAATGGGCAACAAATCCATGCAGTGCTAAAAAGACCGACCACACCTCTTTTGCTTGAATTATCTTCCTGCTGGAATTGCGGAGAACTCTTGCAAAATGTTGATAAGAAAGGTTAGGCGCATCTCCCTCATACGTTTGCAGCTCTTTATCCATAAACAAAAACATAATTTCATAATGGCGTTTATTCTCCAACCCAAATCGAATAAAGCCCATTAACACTTCATATATAGTCTCCTCCCCTTTCTCCACATTTCTTTCAATTTGATTTAACACTGCTTTAAGGGAGGAAAAGCCATCCTCCACTAACGTATAGAATAAAGCCGCCTTATTTTCAAAATGATGATAAATAGCACCATGACTGCAGTTTAACTTTCTTGCTAGCTTTCTCATCGAAAAAAGCTGATACCCTTCCTCTACGAATAATTCTCTGGCCGCTTCCATAATTCTCTCGTTCGTCAACTCTTCCGAAGCAGACTTTCTAGGTGTCATACTATCTCTCCTTTATTGACCGCTGTTCAATAAAATTGTAATACTATTCCAATGTAAAAGTCAACGCTGCTTCTCAGTGAGCTTCCCTTTTCTTTCTGCTACCGTGCTCAAAAAAATCTGCCGATTCATATAAAACGGCAGATTTTTTCCTTATTCATGAAATGATTTCCAAAATGCACCCTGGTGATTAATTATATCGTTGATTTCGGTAAATGGAATCGAGAACGTAACAAATCCTGCTGCATAGGGTGCAATGTCGTAGGGAGGATAGTATAGAAACAGCTCCCTTTCATTTACATAAAAAGGTTGATTAGGAGCTACACCTTTATAACTTCCGGGAAAAATATAATCGTACTGCTCGTCATGTTGAATGTCCTTCCCAACTAGCTCACTTAACACCTTCACATAGTCACTATTCTCTTTAAATAAATCCTTCAGCTCGAAAAAGGTACCATCTGTTAAATGGATGTTGGTATAGGTTCTTGTAGGCATGGGGTGCGCTGCGCCAAAATAGTATTTTGATCCATTTAATTGGAGGACGAGTATCTCCTGTTGGAAGAATTCAATTTCAAAATCCCCATAAAAACTATAATCCAGTTGTTCCTCTGGTGGAATAGGCTTCACCTGGGATATTTCTCTTAGCGTTTCATTTACCCGTTGCTGGGCTTTCGTATCCTCCATCCCTCTTACTACAGGGTAATAAACCAGATAGTCTGGGTTAGGCTTATATTTCCATTGGAGCACTCGATATTGATGATTGAGCCTTATCGTTTTATTGGGGCGCCATATTAATTTTCCTTCCCGGTTAACATAGAATAGTTGATAATCAATGGTGGCTCTGATTAAGCTGCCCTCCAAAACCATAGCTCCCTGGCCTGGCAATATTGGCATATGCTGAGCGATCTTCCCTTTTTTATTTAAGAAGAAAGTATTCTCTCTGTCGTGAGCTGAGGCAAATCCTTTCTCATATGGCTGCACACTCTCATATCGAAAATCGCTTAAATATTCCCCGTCTGCTTTAACAATTGCATATGTGGATCCAAGATACGGTTCGGAAGGTTTTTTCGCTTTTCCTACTGCAAACCTATTCTCTTTCATCGGGACGATATCGTTAAATTCGGGCTCTATAACCATATTCCCTTTTCGATCAATTACACCATAATAATAAAGATAGTCGTCTATTCTATTAATGATTGCCCTTTGCTCATAAAAGCGTTGTGCCCCATCAAACTGAGGCTCTACTACTATTCTTCCCTTCTCGTTAATGTACCCATACTTTCCTCCAGAGTCACGCTGGAAAGCTAGAAGTCCATCGCCTCTTGCTCCGACGTAGGGATATAGATAAGAATAAAGTACACTGCCGTTCCGGTTTATCAAAGCAAAATCATTTTCCCTCACCTTCACCAATGCTTTTTTTTCTTGAAAATCATCTGCAGACAAATAAATCGGACGGAGGGCTTCCTGTCCTTGTCTATCTAAATATCCGTACCTAACTCCACTTTCTGTGTCTTTATTAAACACAGCCATTCCATTCTCATACCGGCCAATGTATGGATAGGGCGTAGAAGTAAGGAGGGTACCTTCTTCATTAATCACCCATGTTCCTTTGGAATTAGAAGCAGATGCACGTTCTTCGCTAAAGGATGAAATATAATCATATTGTGGCTTTACGATGAAAGAGCCGGTTGTATCCAATACTCCATAAAGTCCATCCACCTCTACGATAGCTAACCCATTCTTCTGAAAATCACGTGCCTGATTAAATTGAGGATCAATTACGAATAACCCTTTAACATTAATATATCCCCATTTCTCTCCTGTGACAGTTTGCATCGCTGCTGGATATAGCTTTTGATGCATATCAGTCTCCTTCTTTCCTTAGGCATTTTACCTATAGTATATGAGCGATACATCCATAATGTGCTTCCATTTAACAGAAACAGACAAGAAGGAACGCTTAAAACCAGAAGTAAGACGGCCTATCCATTCATATACATTACAAAGGAGGGAAAAGAGATGGCTACCATACAAGTAAAGGATAACGGCCCCTTATTTATTTCTGGGGATTTTAAGGTGGTCGACGCAGAAGGACATTCATTTACAACTAAAAAATTATGCTCTTTATGCAGATGTGGATTATCGGATAAGAAGCCCTTCTGTGATGGATCCCATAAAGGTCAATTCCAAGATGAAGCTCGAGCTTAAAATGGAGCACAAAAAAACCTGGCGCTGCTTCGCCAGGTTTTTATCTAGGATACTTCTACACTACGGAATAATAATCCCACCTTAGAAGCCACCCCTTCAATATATACTTCCGCTTCAGAGGGAATCGTCACGGAGCCCTTCCATTGCAATTCCCTCCCGTTTAAGTGTTTAGAGCGATGAGATGCAAACACCCATAACACCTTTTCCCCTTTAATAAAGGCTGTCCATAACCATTCTTCCTCAATGGTAGAACTAATGCCAATCAAGGTATGGCTCGCTCTTCTGTTTTGGCTTTTCTCAATGGACTTCAACTGATGTATCAACTTCATCCACTCCCATGTAGCTTTTAGGAGCAGTATGCACAGTTTCCTTCCCTCTTATCCATTGAACAATAGCAGATTAAGAGGAACTGCTTTGAGAATAAACAACCTCTTCAAACGGCTGGACGATTACAAAGCCCTCTCCAGAAAATTTCATTTGAATGGATTCTCCGCTGCCACGTCCAATAAATGTTTTAAAGGAAACATCCGTTTTAAATTCTGGTTCAAGATGTCCAGACCATGCTACCGTAGCATTAGGGTCGGTAATAACAGGCTGATCTGGTGTAACCAGTAGGGTAACAGGTTCATAGTGTGTCGTTATTGCAACCATACCACGACCCTCTAGCTGCACGTTAAACAAACCTCCAGACATCATACCGGCCACTTTTTTCATTAAGTGGATGTCCCAATCTAAACCTGGCTCAAAGGCTAACAAATCATTACCGTTTACCGTAATTTTCTCGTTATCCAAATCAAGGATAGTAATCTTCTTACCCTGATCTGCTACATACAATTTCCCGTTACCCGTCGCTTTCATCAAAGAGCTGCCTTCTCCTGATACAGCCTTTTTGAACATTCTGCCTAGGCCATGCTCCATTATACCTTCTCTCTCAAACTTAATATCTCCAGTATATGAAATCATCGACCCTGTCTTAGCCCAAACTTGATCGGATAAATTGATTTCAAGCATCCGAGGTGTTTCTAGTTGAAAATAGTCATTAGCTGATTCATCCTGTTTCGTCTGATTAATAAATTCCTGTATAGAATAATTTCCCATGCTTCTCTCCCCTTTATATGCTTATCCTTCTAATCTTCTACACTTAATGAAAAAGTCCTGTACGTGAACAGGACCCTTCTATTAATGCTTCTATCTAGTTGTTTAATACGATGTAGTCTCCTGAATAGTTCCATCTTTTTTATGGATAACGACTTGTGTACCTTTATTGGACGCAATGTCTTTCGCCCTGTTTATCGCATCCGCTTTGTTGGAAAATGTAGCTGCAGGCTTTTTTGCTTCAGCAGCCTGCACAGCCCACCCATTTTCGTGACTTACTACGTGCTCCCCTTTATCGAGCAGCTCTGGTCGATTCTCATACTGCTGATCTTCAGGATCCCTCTGCTTTAAAGAGGTGTCAGGCTTGTGTCTCATTTCCTCAATTTCATCTTGAGAAGCGTTGTCAAACCATTCCTTCGCTTGTTCCGTTGCGATAGGAATAGCTCTCCCTTCCTCGTAACCCTCATCCAGCATAGCATTAGCAATTTCAATAGTTTTTTTTCGAACTGGCAAATCCAAATTCTTTAAGGAACTAGGATAATTCTCTGTATCCCAAGGCATAACGACCCTCCGTGAACTTTTTTTCTTCTATATTCTTTTCCTTTTTTTAACTCCTCCAAACCTTATGATGCTGCTCCTTGACTTATAACAAATACCAAAGGAAGCGCCTATCGCTTTAGAATCCGTTGATATTCTATAATGTGCCTTTCACAGACGCTCAAAAAAACCCT
Source organism: Pontibacillus salicampi (assembly GCF_042434395.1). Lineage (NCBI taxonomy): Bacteria > Bacillati > Bacillota > Bacilli > Caryophanales > Bacillaceae > Pontibacillus > Pontibacillus salicampi. Next base: position 42,777 of record NZ_JBHLTP010000005.1, read on the forward strand.
GACTCTTCGTGTAAGAGAGTCAGGGTTGAGTTAAAGGTTTAATGCACTTGTAAGCCGCTCTAATTGATGGTCTAATTCATCTATTGGAACGAAGCGTGCTTTTCGGAACATTTCCTTTCCATTAACGGAAACGATTAGTACTGGAACAGTGAAAATCTCGTACTCTCCTGCAATGTCAGGAATGTGTTCTGCGTCTACATGTAAGGATTGTACGGAAGAATACTCTAAAAGTAATGCTTCTACTTGCGGTAGAAGGGAGTGACAGACAGAACAGTTAGGTCTTGATATATAAAGAAGAGATATCTCTTCAGATTGAACAAAGGAACGCACTTCTTCTATTGAATTGGCATGTTGCATCGTATCCACACCTTGCACTTTAGATTTGCTCCTATTATACCAATTTACATGGTGCTACGCTTCTTTTTCGCTTACCCCCGTTGGTATTATAAAGCTTAAAATATAATGTGAGGAGGACCCTCACATTATATCCCACAGGAAACAGACCCGTGTTTCTGGAGATATTTCTGATGATATTCTTCTGCGTCATAGAATGGCGCAGCTTTTTTAATTTGTGTTGCTATTGGCAGCTTATATATACCTTTGTCTGACCATTCCTGAATTTTCTCTTCAGCTACTTGCCTTTGCTCATCATCCAAGAAGAAAATAACGGAACGATATTGCGTGCCAACATCTTCTCCCTGACGATTAATTTGGGTAGGGTCGTGGACCTCGAAGAACTGGTCTACTAGGGAAGCATAGCTGATCACAGAAGGATCAAACTCTACCTTTGTAGTTTCCGCATGTCCGGTAACTCCACTTTTCACTAGCTCGTAGGATGGGTTTTCCACTGTACCTCCGGAATATCCTACTCGGGTTGCCGTAACTCCGGTTAACCGTTCAAAAAAAGCCTCTACACCCCAAAAACACCCTGCTCCAAAATATGCTGTTGCCATCTTCATCTCTTCCTTTCTGTATAACGGAAACTTCTTGTTTCAAAGAGATCGACGAGTTTTTTAATGCAAAAAACCCCTCTCTTTATCCAAGAAAGGGGTCGTAAGTTTATCTGTACGATCCTCTCATCTCCCAAGGCTCTCACCTTGCAGGAATTGGCACCGTTTCGGTTAAGACACATAGTCTTAAAGAATGGTTGCCGGGCATCAAAGGGCCAGTCCCTCCGCCTCTCTGGATAAGAAGTTATGCGTTATGAATATTTTTGTTAATCAATATAATACACTCATTTGGTAGCGAAGTAAAGGATTTTAACTTACTTCTTCCAGTATATGAATGCAGCTGCATTAGCATGCTTAAAACAAACATATATAAAGCCTGCCATCCCGACAGGTGGTTAAGTTCCCGCAGTCGTATAAAACGATTTGGGATGGCATTACACATAAACTATCACATTCTGAGTAAAAAGAAAAATAAATCTACCCAGCCCCATGAAATTTGTTATTTTTCGAATATTACTCATTCTCAATCCTTTAGAATGTGTTATCCTAGCACTATCTTATACAAATAATGATAAAAAGGAGCAATGCCCTTATGTTTAACACAATCTCCACTGACAAAGCACCCGCAGCAATCGGACCTTATTCTCAGGCCGTTGATCTTGGTAATCTTTTATTCATTTCTGGCCAAATTCCTTTAGATCCTAATACGCAGGCATTTGTTTCAAGTGATGTGAGAGAGCAAGCAGAGCAAGTCATGAAAAATGTTGGCGCGATATTAAGTGAAGCTGGTTTAGACTACAAGCACATCGCAAAAGCCAATATTTATTTAGCAAATATGGAGGATTTCCAAGCAGTAAATGAAGTGTACGCTAGCTTCTTAAGTGAACCATACCCTGCTAGAGCAGCTATCGAGGTAAGCGCATTACCAAAAGGTGCAAAAGTAGAGATAGAAGCTATTGCTGTGAAAGAATAGTGCGTTGCGTAAATTATTATTGCAATGAAGACATTTTGCCAGCTGAAAATCTTTTTAAGTGCTTGTAGAACAACCGGTTATGTTCTACAAGCTTTTTTAATCTTCATCCTTAACGTCCATATCCTCAGGAATGGGTTCATTAAGGTATTCTTGTATTTGCTTCCGATAGCGTTCGATTTGTTCAAAATACTGCTGAAACTGGTCTTTATAAATAAGATATTGCGTTCCGTCATGCAGGGCTCGAATACGTCCCTTAAACACCATTTTTTCTACGTATTCTTCGGGAAGCTCTAAATATTCTGCTGTTTCTTGAATGGTTAAATACATGGAAACATTCTCCCTCTACTTTGCATTTTTGTCCATATGTGGAAATGGAAGATCGGTATCCACTGAGCCAGTAATGAACTTGTCTTCAACATTCAAGCCTTCCAGCCAGGCTTTGAAATCAAATACTATCGGCTCTTTGTCTCCGCCCAGAGCAAACCACACCTTTCCCTCCTTCGGGAAATAAGCAGCTGTATGAATGGTTCCTGCCCAGTTTTGATATTCATCTGAGAATACACCTCTGTCAGAATCATTCAACAGGCGAAATGCCTCATAAGCTGAAGGTTTATGCTGTCTTGCCGCCTCCATTGTTTCCAGCCGGCGATACGAATCGACGAGATAATTTCGATTTTCTTCCTTCATATGCTCGAAATGGTTAGTGCACGTATTAGATTCCCTAACCTTTACGCCCCTTGGTGTCGTTTCAATCACATATGTTTTTCCGCTACGGTCCAATACGATATAACTAAAGGAATGGCGGTGAGGTATCTCCTTCAGCATTGATATCGCTTCCTCTACATCCGCACACGATTCTAGAATCAAACGGCCAATCATACAGCAAATAAACCCGATTCCAGGTTTTTTACGATGCATAAAATTATATCCAAGCGCAAGCCCCTTCTCGTTCATTCCATCCATTCGCCCTGTAATCCGTTGGGAAGGACCAATTATAGCATAGCCTTGGTCCGTTGGCTGAAATAATACGTATCGCCCTTCGTATGTTTTCGGCTGATAATCGTAATTACGAACCATGTAATCGTCCCCAGTTAAAATAGAGCACCCTGATTTCACATAGTCTAGTCGATAGCCTCCAAATTCCATCATTACTCGCTCCATGCTCCATCCTAGCGCATCTCTTATCCCGATTAGCTCCTCCCAAACACCAGGAGCGAAACGGGTGATAGCATCTTTTACTTCCTCTTCCTCTACTGAAAATCTAGGCTTACGAAGCTTCCATTGCTTTTCTCGATTTTGTACTGTTAACGAATTCCGCATTTCTTCCCCTTGCCTTACCCCAAAATCATAATGGGATCCGCGAAATTGTATTATGTCACTATATATGTCCTTCATGCTCTACCCCTTAATCTTCTTGTTTGTTGTTCCTTTCCAGAATAACCGATTACTTCTCTGTCACGCAAAGCCCTGAAGTCCTGGAGGATGTTTAGGATTTTGTCTCTTTACCATTCAAAAAGTCACAGTTCATGAACTGTGACTTTTATAACCATTTCATGCGGATCATACCTATCCAGAAGTAAAAATCCTATTGTCTTCATAATTCTGCTATTAAGTACTCATACGAGTCATTTTGGAATACCTGTATAGTCCGAACAATGATACAAGTAGGTAGCCTGCCAAAATAGCGCATCCTCCTAACACTAGGTCTTGGTTTTCATATCCCATGGAAGCATCGAAGTATTGAATACTAAAACGATAAATGAAGGAGAATGGAAACACAATGCCGAAATCAGCACCCAGCAAAATAGTGGTCACAAAGATGGAGGCTACCCCCGCAATCACCACGGACAAAATATTTCTTGTACTAAACGCAAGCAGAGCTGCCAACGGCACAATGAGAATGGTTAAGCCGGAAAATAGCATAGAGGTTAGAAACCTCGTAATCAGACCTCCAAAGCCAATGTCGAACAAAGATCCAATCGTCAGAGTGTGAAGAGCATGATTCAAGAATGATGTAGCCATTAACAGTATCGAACAGGCTAGCACCTTAGATAGCAACAAACTGAAATTATGGTAAGGATACGAAATCCAGTTCAGTGTCGTTTTATTTTGAAATTCAGTATAGAAAAAGAACCCTGCAAAGATAAACACTAACGTAGGGAATAAAATGGCATACTGATTAAATACAAAGAAATAATATTTCTCCGCATCCATCCCTCCTGCCATCAGCATCATTCCCCCTGTGTTGATAAAGTAAGGCAGGAAGCTCAATACTAATATGACATAGACCATTTTCAACCGTTTCATTTTCATCAATTCATTACGAATAAGCAACTTCATTTTCTTCACCCTTTTCCAATAGTTTTAAATATAAATCCTCTAACGTAAGTTCAAATACTTCCAGCATGATGGTTGGAACTTGATGTTGTTCCAAAAGATTCTCAATTTCTTTTTGCGAAAGAGGGGAAACAAATTCCAACTCATCTTTACCTGTGTACACCTCATGTCCTTGACACTCTTCCAACAAGTCTTCGCGTGGAAACGTTTTTGTCATACTAGAAGGCATCCGCAGCCTATATAAATAAATATGTGTATGATCTTTCATCTTCGTAGTTTCAAAAATGATCTCACCATTATTCATAAACACCAATTCGTCAGCCATAAGATCAATCTCATTTAACAAATGGCTGGAGATAATAACGGTCTTGTTGGAACTAATCACCTCTCTAATCAACATTTCCCTCACTTCTTTGATGCCATGAGGGTCTAATCCATTGGTCGGTTCGTCTAATAGCAATAGATCAGGGTTATGTGACATAGCTCTAGCAATTCCCAAACGTTGTTTCATGCCAAGGGAGGTTTCTGAAAAACGTTTTTCTTTAAATTGGTATAGACCCACTGTTTGCAACAGACGATTAATATGCTGAGAAGAGGTGTCTTTTTGCAGATACTTCAGATGTAACGTTAAATTTTCCTGAAGCGTAAGGTTATCATAGAAACCTGGAAATTCAATAATGCTTCCAATGGAACTAATTAAGTCCCTCTTAGAGTGTTGATAAATATCCTGACCCTTAAAGGAAATGGAACCCGAATTGGGACGGAATACCCCCAGCATGGCCTTTAATAAGGTAGTTTTTCCAGCCCCGTTAGGTCCTAGCAGCCCATAAATCTTTCCCTTTTCAAAAGACACATTGACGTTTTGTAATATCTTCTTTCGTTTGATATCAATGTTCAGATTCTCTACCTCTACGACACTCATAATGACAGCACTCCTTTAGATTAATTTGATTTAATAGAAGTATAAGAAATGATGATTAAAATAAGGGGAGAAACAAGTTTAAATTTAGATTAATCCACAAAAAAAACCACAACACCTGTTAATACAAGTCTTGTGGTTTGGGGTAGATAAGAATGGTCGTGCCTGATGCTCCATCATATACCGTCTTTTCCAAGTTCATTTGGTCTAACATCATTTCTACGATGGATAAACCAATACCAGTTCCTTTTTGGTCAGACACGGCTCTCATGCCAGGCCCTCGATCTTCTATCCGAAGTGCCTCCCTACCATGCATTTCGGTAGTGCTGACGGCAAGATACTTCCCCTCCCCCGCATGTCTCTTCACGTTTTGGAATAGATTATCCAAGATCCTTCTGAACCACGTTTCATCGATATACCACTGAATAGACCCTTGTAAATCAATATCAATATCGAACCCTTTTTCTTCTAGAATAGGATAATAAGCGATTAACGACGATTTAGTTGCCTGGACGATATCTACCATTTGAGGATGCATGGGAAGCTTCCCCTCTCGTAGCACTGTAAACGAAGAGAGGTTATCAATGAGTTCTGCTAGAAAAGCTACCTTATCCTGAATAACCGTAACAGAATCCCGAACCTCGTCGCTTAATTCAATTTGACTCATTTTATGGGCATGGCCATTAATAATGGATAATGGTGTCCGCAAATCATGTGATAAACTGGAAACTAATTGTTTACGGATGGCTTCTTCATCCTTTTCTTTCTGCCGACTCTCATTCAATTTTTCCACCATATCATTGAAGGAATGTTCTAACTGTCCAATCTCATCTTCCTTATGGACCGTTAATTTCATGGGGACCATTTGGTTACTGCTAATCTCCATGCTGTTCTGCATATTCGTTAACCGGTTACTAATCTTCTTAAAGAACAACCATGAGATGAAGATGAATAACATCCATATGAAGCCAAGGGCAAAGAACCAAATAAATGCATACCTGTCTCTCAGCACTTCCCAGCTGGTCCCCAAGGAAGAACTAGGTACCTCTAAGAAGACATAACCACTATGGTTGGAACCATCAATATAAGTATTGGTCGTGAAGTAGGCATCGTTTTGTTGCCTGTCCATAAATCGAACAGTCTGACTAGCATCCCAATCGCCTCCCTCCAAGTCATTCCAATCTCCAACCACCAACAAACGCTCCCCATCGTCGCTAACCCATAACACCCGTGATCCTGGGTATTGGTTAACTTCCGTTTGTAAACGGGAGAGAATTGCTTCGTCGGATTTACCGGATTGAGATTCCGACAACCCTTCCCATCTTTTCTCCACTTCTTCTTTTGTGTAAAAGTCTTCAGAAGACAAATTACCAATTTGGGAGAGAACTATGTAATAAATAAAATTAACCCCTAAATAAGAGATAGGAAATAATAAAATGGAAAATACAATAATCAGCACGTACTTTTTGGACAAATTCACTGTCTCACCCTATATCCAAGCCCACGAATTGTTTCAATAATCGTTGGGTTTTGTGGATCTTTTTCCACTTTTTGTCTCAGATAACGAATATGAACATGTAAGGTTTTGTCCCCCTCTACGAATGGCTGCCCCCAAACACTGGCATAGATTTGTTCCTTAGTTAAAATCTGGTTAGAGTGATTCAGTAGATAGTGGAATATTTTAAACTGTTTCTCTGTTAGGATGACCTCTTCTCCCGTCTCCCTGTTAAAGATTTGATTGGCTTCTACATCAATATCCAAGTGACCGAGGGATTGCTTTGTCTCCTGAAGAACCCCTGACCTTTTCAGCAGCTTATCCATCCGTAACAGCAACTCGTCAGGGTGAAAAGGCTTGGTAAGATAATCATCTGCAAACTGCAGCCCCTTCAACCGATCTTCAATCGCTGTTCGAGCTGTCAAAAATAATATAGGAAGGTGGGGATTCCGTTCCTTAATCCGCTGACCAACTGTAAAACCATCTAACCCTGGAAGCATAATATCCAGTACAACTAATTCCACGTCATCTAAATACAGATCAAAGTGACTTCCCGATTGGAGCCATATAACATTGAAATCATTGTCTTCCAGGTTTTGAATAACCAATTCACTAACTTCCTTATCATCTTCAATGTATAATATAGTGCTCTTCCTTTTAATCAAGCTACCTCCCCCTCATCAAAACACTAGAATGAAATTTTTTACATCTATCATAGATTTTATCAGTGTTACGTCCAGATTGTAATAGTTCCCTTTTCATAGGTTTCAAATGGATTGATACTAGCCAAAAAGTTTTAGTTGGCTATAGGTTAAGGGATATATTACATATATTATTTTCTACTCTGTATCAAAATGGGTTGGTTGACTATCTTCTTTAACTTCTTTTACCAGTTTCTCAATGTAAGAGATGTATGATTGCTGTTCGGTTATATTAAAAATGTGAATGGCCTTTTGGAAATAGGCACAACACTCCTCTACTTGGGTAGTTAAATAATAATTGTAACCGACTTGATAGTACAATTCCCCTAATAAATAAAGTATTTCATGATCCAAACAAAGATGGATACCTTTCTCACATGTTTGGACGGAAACCTCAAACTCCCTCATATGAGTTTTGGCTTTAGCCAGGTTATAATAAATTCTTATTTGCTCTTTTACGAGATTTTTTTTGAAAGGTGACTTTTTTATATTGTTTAATGTTTCTTCGTGGACCTTTACTGCATTGCGATATTCTTTGTTTTCGAAGTAAATTACCCCAATGCTGTTAAGGATAGAGATCTCTTGATTATTGTGGAATTTCTTATGTTGAAGAGTTAAATGTAGGGCTTCTTGTAGCATCTTGATTGATTCTTTTGGTTTCCCACTTATATGATAGGTACAAATCGCTTTATTCCATTTCAAGAATTGCTGATGTGTGTCATGGTTAAAGGCTGGATTGTGTTCTTCTCTTTTAATCATTCTTAATACCTTTTCGTACTCTTTTTTCCTGATGAGCTTTCGAATGTTGTAGAAGAAATTGATTTGAAAATCTATGCTATGGCTAGCTGTTAGATTGAAAATAGATGAGGTATCTATTCCTAGCCGTAATGAAATCATGTACATGGTAACCGCATTGGGAATAACATCCCCATTCTCGATCTTGCTCATATGAGATTGGGTGCAAATACCATTACATAGTTCTCCCTGCGTAATTCCTAATATCTCTCTAATCTCCCTTATAACCCCACCCAGATTCGAAAATGAAATATCCACTGGTTTCCTCCCTAGTAAATAATTCTCACATTATAGATGCTACCGTATTCTTAAAATAATGTAAATTGCTGATAAACGATGTTTGCTATAAGAAACAGACGATTACTACTCTTTATATGGGAGACATTCTTCTTCATAAAATTGGTAGTTTCTACAAAATTCCGTACAATAATATGTATTACGAAATATTCAAGGGGGACTTTTTTATGAAAAAGATTCTTACATTCATCACTATCAGCGGAATGCTATTGTTCACAGGAGGAGAACTTACACCTCAAAAGGAAGTAGCCACGGGTGATAATACAAGCGGCCCTGAGGTAGACCTTCCTTCTGAGCATTAATGAACGTTGACTACCACGCGAAACACAACCAAAGACTAACTAGAGGGAATGGCCAGAGCACTATTCGTAGAGCGTCTGACCATTCTCTTTTTCTAATACCCTAACAAAGGAGGGATTCAGGATGGAACAAATCATGTTTATCATTGCTATTATTTCGCTCGGGTTGGCACTCATTCTATTTATAGGGAACCTACTCACCAATGGACTAAAGGGTGGAGTGTTACACCTCAAGAACAAATCGACGCGATGGGCTTGTGGCTTTCTTCTACTATATGTCGTTACATTTAGTATCTTTTTGTTTGTTGCCAACTGAATCGTGCATAGGGCTTAATTTAGTAATGAAGCAAATAATAGTGTCGTGAGTTTACTAGGGCAAAAGGGTAAAGGAGAATACTCATATGATTAGAATGCTTTTAGTTGATAATCATGTCGTTGTTGCTCAAGGTATTAAATATGTGTTAGAAAATAACAGCTCAATGGTAGTGGATATCCTTACAGACAGCCGATACGTTCTCACCAGAACTAAGGAAATGGAGTATGACATTGTATTAATAGACATGTTTATGAATTACTTGAATGGGTTTGAACTATCTAAACAAATACTACACGATGATCCTTCCAAGAAGATTTTAATTTTCACGGAAAAGGATATAGCGCTCCATTTCAATGTATTGGTAGAAACAGGAGTGTGTGGGTTTATCAGTAAAGAAGATTCATCTGCGACGGTAGTCAATGCAGTAGAGTGTGCTCTGAGAGGAGAGACGGTCATACCCACTAAATTGTTTAAGCAACTGCGAAGGACGGAGGCATCCGCGCTCTTGGAAACGTGTGAAGGAATGCGAGATATTACTTTGACAGAAAGGGAACAAATGGTCCTGCTGTCAATTTCCGAAGGACTTACCAATCAGCAAATTGCCGATCGCATCCTAGTTAGTCAAAGGGCCGTGGAATATACCATTACCGAAATCTTTAAAAAGTTGAACGTAAAATCTCGAGCTGAAGCATGGACCAAAGCAAACAATTATTCCCTCATCACCTTGCAACAGTACCCGGAATATACAACCGTATAGCAAAAGCAAATTAGAAACAGCTTTTTTCATATAGGAAAAGAAGCTGTTTTTTTGTGACCTATAAATGAGAGAAAGGTCCCGTGTTTCTCCCTTCTACCGAAATGACAGCTTCGGTATTTTTTGTACAAATTGGTGGTATCACGTATGCACCTTTTCGCTTACATCTTTTTACAAGTGAGTTAGATTAATAGATAAGACAGAAGCAATTGTCAGAACATGATTGAAAGGGGGTGAAACTATGAAGGAACAATTATACGCATCAGCCGGAAATATTGAAATGGAATTAGAGGAAATCTCCTTGAAATCCGTTTCTGGAGGAGCTGCAGCAGATCCACAAGGCATTTCTCAAGATAACGACGGGAAACACTGTACCATCACTTGGGAATGCAGCATCTGTCCAACACATACTTGCTGGTGCTAAAGCAAGCAATAACATACTTAACATGAAGTACATGTTATTTATTCTGATGAAGAGGGCCATCGGCTCTCTTCCCTACATAAAAAAAGGAGGGATAAAATGAACGGGCTAACCGACATATTATGGTCATTTGAAAAACAGACATCCCATACCGCAAATGACAAGGAAACACTGTTAGACCGCAACATCCATATACTGTACAAGGGCAAAATTGAATTGGTAGAAGAGAGCCTCAGTAATATTTTATCCATTCAATCAATGGACCACCTTCGCAATCTTTATCAAACAGAAGTACATAACAGTTTTTCCAAAATGAATGTCTTTCTTCAGATGGTGGACTTAATAGCAGATCAAGAGGTGAATCCAGAGGTTCGACAAGACCAGATTATGTTCCACTCCTATGCCTTAAAGGTATCAGGGTACATGATTGATACACTCCAACAAAATACAATGTATCAAAGTACGAAACATAACCTAAAAGACGAAGAAGCCTTTTTGCAAGACATCTCTAATCAGTTTCAACAACAAGTCTTACGTATTTCCTATCGGACCTTGGTTTTGGATTTAAACAAGAACCAACAGGAAGCATTACTCAAGGGGAAGACAGAGGAAGAACAATACACCTATTACAATTACGAGTTATTAGAAGACCCTAGTTATATAAGAGAATTCTTCCATCTCTATCCAACATTGCTGCGGATTATCGCCAATGAAATACGAAAATATCATAATCACATAACCGAAATGCTTTCCAGGTACGAACAAGACAAAGAGGAGATTGCCAATACTATTCTTACCCTCCCTACTCCTGAACGTATCGAGAGTATAGAAATTGGGCTGGGGGATGCCCATGCAGATGGTAGAAAAGTAGCGAAGCTTCAACTGGAAACGAGCACCTTGATTTATAAACCGCGCAGTCTGGACGTCGATCTCTTTTATACGATGTTAACGGACTATATTAATAACAAGGTGGGAGAGTCATCCTATCACTTACAAACACCCGAAGTCGTTAATCGAGATGGATACGGCTGGGTCCAATATATTCCTTACAAGGAGTGCGATACAGAACAGGACGTGGAATGGTTTTATCGTCGCATGGGAGGTCAATTAGCTCTACTCTATGCTTTGAATGCAGTCGATTTTCATTCCGAGAATATCATTGCACATGGAAGATCCCCTATCTTGATAGATTTGGAGTCCTTGTTTCATGTCCCTCATTCCCAAGTAAGAGTGGATCAAGAGAATGCTCATGTCAAAGCGTTTGAGCAACTAACCAAATCAGTGAGAGCGATAGGCTTGTTGCCCTTCTTCTTCGGAGAACATAACACCGATGTCAGTGGCATTGGACATAAAGGAAAGTCCCAATCCATCATCAAAGTACCGCAAATTAAGAACCCAAAAAGCAGTCAAATGAAAGTAGAGCGCGATTTTGTTGATATGGAGGCTACGTCGAACCAGCCGAAATTACACGGGGATTATATCCAAGCACAAGATTATATGGATGACCTGAAGAAAGGCTTTCGGAAAGTGTACCAGACTATTATGGAAAACCAAGCAGAAGTACAGCAATTGATTCATTCTAAAAAGGATGGGATTGTCGTAAGGTTTATTCCTAAGCCTACCGTCCAATACTCCTCTTTCTTAGAACTAAGTTTTCACCCTAGATTCCTTCACAATTCAATCGATAGAGAGGTCTATCTAGCCAGGATATGGGAGGATGCGAAGACCAATGACCGGTTCATACCTCTAGCTAAGCATGAATATGAGGACTTGATAAATAACGATGTCCCCTACTTCAAACTATATATTGATTCACATGATTTATTGAATGCTCGAGGAGAGGTAATTACGGATTACTTCCCACACTCACCACTGGATTTGGTCCAGGAAAGAATTCAAGGGTTTTCTCAAGAAGACATGAACTTCCAATTAGAAATAATCGATTTATCCATGCTCGCCACCGCCGATGAGAGAAAGCAAGAATTAAACCAATTCACACCGAAGGACCCGACGGAATATACATCTCCATTTCAATCGGAAGCTTTTCTTATAGAACAGGCAGAAGAGCTAGCAGAATACCTTTACACCAAAGCATTCGTAGGGGAAAACAACAATAGAGCCAATTATTCATGGTTAAACACGAGTACGGTCGGTGTAGAGGAAATTCAATGGCGCCTCTCTCCTATGGGAGACACTTTATATGATGGCCTTTCAGGTATGGCCATGACCTATCTATCCCTTTGGCTGGTCACCGGAAACATCTATTATTTAGGAATTGCCTCGGACATTACCGAAGATATAATAACAAGATTCCAAGATTTAGATATACAAGATGAGACGAAACAAACGATGTCCATCGGTGCATTCTCTGGTCTTTCCTCTATCGTGTACCTCCTTATGAACATGGATGCTGTCTTAGAGGAGACCAAATACAGACAACTAGCTATTGACATAACAAAGAAAATTCCACATTTCCTGAATCAGGATAAAGAGTATGACATAGTGAGTGGTTCCGCAGGCGCCATCGTGGTCCTTATTAATTGCTATAAACAATACGGTGATCCTATTTTCTTCGACATAGCGACAAAATGTGCCAATCACATTATGGACCATGCCATAACTATTAACGAAGAGGAAGTAGCGTGGACAGGTATTGCCGATCAACCATTAACCGGTTTTTCTCACGGCAGCGCTGGTATCATCTACGCCCTTTCCATGCTAAATGATATCCAAGGAAGCAATAGGCTATCGGAATATATTACAAAGGGCAGGCACTACGAGAACCGCCAAATGATTGCCTCCCGATGGATGGACCAACGAAACCTTGAGCAGGAGACAGCTGCTTCAGCTTGGTGCCATGGCTCTCCTGGTATCCTGTTAAGCCGTTTGGGTCTAATGGATTCCAGAGAAGAATCCATCGCGAATGCTGCAAAAGAGGATGCTGAAATCGCTTTACACAATATGTACCAAGATGGGTTTGGAAGAGAACATAGCCTTTGTCATGGAGACATTGGAAACGCCGCGATTTTAATAAGTTATGGTCGAAAAACCAATCAACCTGACGTAGAGAATTTCGGAAAAAATCTCATGCTGGAAAGTTTCCAAGGTGCCAAACAAAACGGCTTTAGATGCGGCGTTGGACGAGGTGTTGAAACACCCAATTTTATGGTCGGACTGGCCGGTATGGCTTATGGAGCACTCTATGCGGCTAATGAACAAATCCCAAATATCTTATGCTTATCCATTCATGGAGTGGATGTAGCCCAAAAGGATGCCTACCATGAATTTTCTTAATAAAATGCCGGTCTTACTCCAAAGGAATAATTACGAATGTGGAATCGCATGTATTGCGATGCTGATTAGTAAACAAGAGGGGCAAAAAATTGAGACTAGAAAACTGAAAGGGTCCAAGGAACATATAGGCCGAGAAGGAACAGATCTTCAATATCTCAAAGGACTGTCTGAAAGTGTCGGATACACCTTCAAAGCCTATAAGGTTCCTAAGCTGCCGGAGCAGGTACTAGAAGGGTATCTTCAGAGCCCTCTTATGGTGCATTGGGATTACAACCACTTTATTGTTGTGGAAATGGTGCAGGACACACATATCACTATCATAGACCCCGCTAAAGGCAGAAGGAAAATCTCCAGCGAAGAGTTTTATGCCCATTATAGTGGTGTCGCCGTCTCACTACGCAAACAAAATAAGCAGGGATATAGTCTCACCCACCTCACATCTAAGAGTGCTATAGGCAGGCTGGGAAAATACTTATCCAAAGAGAAGAAGCTACTGGTTTATATCATACTCTTGTCTTTTCTATTTCAAGGATTGAACCTAATAGCCCCCTTCTTTACTCAATACGTAATCGATACATTCATGCAGAGTGAACAAGGCAACATGAATCTTAAAACGTTAGCTCTTTTAGCAGGCATCGTCACAATTGTTTTTTTTGGATTATCTATTGTGAGAATGTTCTGGATCATCAAGCTTCAAGTCCATATTAATAAAAGACTGACGCATCAATTTGTTAGGAAAGTCTTCTCCTTACCAATGAAGTTTTTTGAAATAAATTCCTCTGGTGATATTGCTACCAGAATCAATAACATAGCTGTTATTCGAGAAATTGTATCTAGATTAGCATCAACGCTCATTTTGGACATTAGTCTATTAGTTGTCTTCAGCGGTGTAATGTTATTTTATTCACCATTATTATCTGTTCTTGTATTTGCTGGAGCTGCAATTCAAGTGGTTTGTACGATGTACCTACTACCTAAAATTGAAGTATTTACGAAGCAGGAGGTCAATAGCCAAGCAAGTTTTCAGAGCCAATTGGTTGAAATCCTCCGATCCATGACCTTTGTCAAAACGGTCGGCAATACAGATTCCGTGGAACAGGAACTAAACGGCGTTTTTAACGATCAGATAGATCACTTTTCGAAGAAGATGAAAATATCATCTGTCCTTGGTGGTGTATCTAATTCTATCAATCTATCTTTACCTTTATTGGTGATTATTTTTGGTGTGGCTATTGGAATGCAGTCGGGGATGACTATTGGAGCTGTGGTAGCTTTCTCTACGATAGCTGGTAGATTCATGTCGCCACTCGGTTCCATTATTGGGAGCTTAGAGTCCATCAAAATGGTTGAAGAGATGATGGATCGAATTGAGTCTGTCTTGGAAGAGGAGGACGAAATCCTTAACCAAGAGAATGGCGCTCAGTTTGATCCAGCGAGAGATCGTATTGAGCTCGACCAGGTTCACTTTGGATATGACAGTAAGGAAGATATTCTCCAAGGTATCCAATTAACAGTACATCCGAAAGACCATATTTGCTTAATAGGAAGAACTGGAAGTGGTAAATCGACCTTATTTAAGTTGATTGCTGGCCTTTACAAGCCAACCCAAGGCTCTATTAGGATTGGAAATCATTCTCTCGACCAAATGAACCTAGTCCAGTTGAGAGATAACATCGGTTATATCGTGCAAGACGTGAGCCTATTTAATGACACAATTCTTAATAATATTAAGTATTTCAATGAATCTGTTTCCGATCAGGATGCCATTCAAGCAGCCAAAGACGCCTGCATCCATGATGATATCCTCCAATTCCCGATGGGTTACCATACGATTGTTGGGGAGAATGGCATCAGCCTCTCTGGAGGGCAACGCCAACGGATTTCCATTGCCAGAGTACTAGCCAAAAAACCTAGCCTGTTACTGATTGATGAAGGAACAAGCAATCTCGATCAGAAGACAGAACAAGAAGTTCTCTCCAACCTCCGACGTCGAGATATGACCGTTATTTCAATAACTCACAGAACCTCGTCCTTCAAAGAGTATGAATCGGTGTACGAATTGAAGGGGGGATCTCTTCACTTGGTAGAAACACAACACCCTAGCAATTTAGCAGCAACAAACTAAATCAACTTATTCACTTGAAAGGAGGTGAGAACATGAAAAAGATCAATGCTATTGAAGAGGTGTCCGAGCAGGAACTAAAGGACTTAGCAGGTGGTGCCGGCGAGCAACCAGGTACACATCCTTCTATCACAATCCCTATTTCTGCTGCCATGTGCCCTACGACAAAATGTGCTTCTATCGTCAAACCTTGTAATGACTAATTTTACATGGTAGGTAGGAAAAATACGAAATACATTTAAAAAGGAGATGGAAATATGAAAAAGATCAACGCTATTGAAGAGGTATCCGAGCAGGAACTAAAGGACTTAGCAGGTGGTGCTGGCGAGCAACCAGGTACACATCCTTCTATCACAATCCCTATTTCTGCTGCCATGTGCCCTACGACAAAATGTGCTTCTATCGTCAAACCTTGTAATGACTAAATTTACATAGGTAGATAGGACAATTTCAAAATATTATTTAAAAAGGAGATGGAAATATGAAAAAGATCAACGCTATTGAAGAGGTATCCGAGCAGGAACTAAAGGACTTAGCAGGTGGTGCTGGCGAGCAACCAGGCACACATCCATCCATTACAATCCCTATATCTGCAGCAATGTGTCCAACTACGAAGTGTGCTTCTATCGTGAAACCTTGTAACGACTAAACGGTTTACTATTCGGATGTGTAGCCTCTACACATCCGATTACTTTATCAAAGGAGGAATCCTCAATGACAACCCTTAATCGAACCCAGATAGAAAGCTCCTATACCCGTGACATATTTGACCAGAATGACGTTTTTACCCCTTTCCTAGAACAGGTGATAGTAAAATTTGAAAATAAGATTAAAGAAGAAATAAATTCCTTACCTTCTTTCCATATAGACGAGGACTCAGTTCTGCAGTCTATACTAAAGTCCTATAAGAAGAAAATAAAAGAGGTAAGCGATAAAACGATTATTTTTGAATTTCACGAAACCTTTGAAGAGTTAGACCCACAGAATAATCGAAAATATTATGACGCTTTCAGCAAGGATCTCCAAGATAAATCCTTTATGAACTCCCTATTTCATAAATACCCTGTGTTACATACCAATATTAACCAAATTGAACGACAATATTTACATAACTGCCTCGCCATCCTTAAACGATTCCAAAGCGATTACATGGAACTGGAAGATAATCACGAGAATACAATAGGCAAACTACTCTCGATCTCGATGGATTTAGGAGACACTCACTGCGGAGGGAATACCGTAGCAAAACTGGAATGTGAACATACTGTCCTGATGTATAAACCCCGTTCTCTCCAGGCAGATAAACTATACGAAGAAATTACATCCTTCTTCAACAAGAAGAGTACCGTAGGCATCCAAACCGTGAACACGTTGGACAAGGGTTCCTATGGCTGGCAATCCTATGTCCCTCATCTGGACCTACAAACAAAAAAAGATGGACATCTCTATTACAAACGATTAGGCATGCAATTAGCATTTATCTATATGTTTCATGGATCCGATTTCCACTATGAGAATATTATTGCACACGAGTCCTCTCCCGTTATTATAGATTTAGAGACTCTCTTCCAACCATCAATGAACCTAGAAGGTACCGGATCCAAAACAAAGCATCTCATAGATCGCATTAATGAGACGGTATATAAATCTCTGTTTCTAAGCCATAGTACTTCCCCCGAAGACACTGACATGAACAATTACTATGGTCTTTCCAATGTAGAAGGACAACAATACCCTGAGGAGAGAATCCTACATGAGGGAACAGATGAGATATGCGTAAAAACTCAAACAGCAGAGATGGATAAAGGAACGAACCTCCCTGTTTTCCAAGATGAAGTACAGAACATCTTCGGTTATGAGGTAGATTTCCTAGAAGGCTTTGAAGAAGTGTATCTTTTTTTTCTACAGTACCAAGAAGAAATCACTGACATCTTAGAGGACTTCCCAAACTTCCCTCTCCGTCTTGTAATGAGACCAACCTATGTGTACACGAACTATCTCAAAGCACTGAGACATCCAAAATATCAAGTTTCATTTCAAGAAAGAGATCGCGTCCTATCTTTCTTAAAGGATTCCTACACCTCCTTCAAGGCATTTCAAGGCTTGATACCGCACGAGCTAGAGGACCTACAAAATCAAGATGTACCCTATTTCTACACCTATTTCAAAAGCTACGAGGTCTTCAACAGCCAAGGGGATATCATCAATCAAAATATTATTGAAAACAGTCCGATGCAGGAAGTTATGGATAGAATCCATTCTCTATCCTTAGAGGGATTGAGATACCAAATCCAATTGATCAACATGTCGTTAACGTCGTCATTTAATAATACGGATGCACCATCGACAAGTTTTGAAACCAATCATAAGTACTCCATCCCCCATAGCTATGAGAATATTATTGAAAAGGAAACCGAAGCCATCTGGCGGGAGCGATTAGAAGCGAATGACATGATACAATGGCTATCTCTTTCCGCCAATCCAAATGGAAATATCGTAGCTGGTCCCATTAGTTTTGGCTTTTATGATGGCCTAGCTGGAATTGCTTACTATTTAGCTGCTTATTCCAAACAATATCAAGCAGACAAATACCATTCTGCAGTAAAGCAATGTACGGAAACATTGCATCAAATGCTCCCTAACAGCATTTTGAAAAATAACCTTTCCGCCTATTATGGAATTAGTTCCTATGCCTATTATATGGAAAAGCTCTATGAGATGGGAATGACGACAGAGGAGGAAATAAGGAATAATCACACCAAGTACATAAAGACAGTACAGTCGCAGCTAATAGATACCCATACCAATGATTTTATCGGCGGATTGGCAGGGACGTTGAAAGTTCTCACAACCCTATGTAAGAATCACCAAACACCAGAGCTTGTGGAGACAGCACATTATGTCTACAGTCAATTGAAGGCGAGGATTATAGTAAATGAGGATGAGACGATGTATTGGCTCTCCGATTCTTTCCCTAACACCGTCCTTGCTGGTTTTTCCCACGGCTTAACGGGGATATGCTACGCCTTATCAGAATATGCAACGATTGTCGATAATCCAATTCGAAGAGAGATTGCAGACATCATCACGAAAACCCTAGCGTATGAAGACAAGCTATATGAGCCGGAAGAAAAGAATTGGCAGGATAATAGAAGCAATGATAAAGCTTTCTCAGCCCCTCTGTGGTGCCATGGCGCTGCAGGCATATTATTGGGTAGAGTAAAAATTCACGAAAACATAGGAGATCTTTGCACAGTGAACCATATTGAAGATGCTCTTTCCACCACCCTGAAGCAAGGGTATAACAACCAGCAAGGAAACTCCCTATGTCATGGGATTTTAGGCAATATTGATATCTTACTGGAGGTATCCCAAAAACCCAGCCTTAAAGCTCACAGAGAAGAAATTGAACAAACAATAGAAACATGGGTGCACCAGTTTTGGGAATCCATGATTAGACAAGGTTGGCACAGCGGGATTAGAGGAGACTATTCCAGTGTTGGGTTTATGCTAGGGAAAACGGGGCAGTTATATACTTTATTAAGATTAAATAATCCTTCTCTTCCCTCCGTTCTATTACTGGATTAAATACGAATGCAATAACCTGCTAGGTTATTGCATTCTCAGGCTGTCGAGAAAGTCTCGACAGCCTTATTTACTTCTTTTTACTTTCATTATTCACCGCGTTAATTTGTTATAATAGTTATATATTCTCTAACGAGACGAGTATCGACACTATAAATCAAACCCAGAAAAATGTAAGGATTGCCCTTTACTCGCGCGGTGCACACAGAATCAAAAACACCAAAAAACCGTTACACGTCATGTGTGGGAAGGAGCCAAAGAGCAGGTTCGGTTGAACCGTCTATCTAATGAAGGTAAGTGGATATATCGAATGAGAAAAGAGAAAGTGGAGCGTAGCTTCGCAGATTCAAAAGAACTGCATGGGCTGCGTTATTGTCGCCTGCGCGGAAAAGAAAATGTGCGCGAACAGGCGTTACTGACAGTTGCCTGTCAGAACATGAAGAAGATTGCCCTTCACCTATCAAGGGTGAGTTAGGTGAAGGAGAGTCTTTTTCGGTGAAGGGCTGGCAAATACCAGGAGACTCCTGCGGAAAAACGGGCGATCCGAGACCCCCGAGTGTGGGTTTCACGAGGAGGCTCGGGCGTTCGTCCGCGGAAAGCGAGTGGTATTTGCCAGCCCGCATACATGAAAAAAGCTTGTAGGAAACAAGGGGGTTTGGTTTCTCTACAAGCTGCGAATGCAATAACCTGCTAGGTTATTGCATTCTAACATGCTTTGAGAATTAGCTCTAACAACAATAATACACCAAGCGTAACCTCTGCTTTTGTAGGTTTATCACTAGTTTTGGCATATAGTGTCGAATGAGCTAGTAATCGCTTACAGTTTCTTCGAAGTTCTGTTACGTTTAATAGTAAAGAAATCCATTTGCGTATCACTTCACTTTAATCCATGAAAAGGAGAGGGATTGTATGGAACTAGATCAGCTAGAGCTTTCACCATCAACCGACGATGTACAGAAGGAGAACAAAACGAAACCATACTTAACGGCACTGATAGGTTGGAGTATTCAAGCTATTGAAGCCGCTTCTCGTTTAAATCGACCATTTGTTGTGGTCGGTCCTTCTGATTTTGAATCTGTCGCTGAAAAGCACGATATAAAGTTTGTCGGGTGGGATTTCAGCAGATTGAATGAAGGGTCAGACCAGCTATACAAACAATTGAAAGCAATGGGAGTAGAGCTTGCGGTACCTCTTTATGAAGAATGTGTAGAGTGGGCTGGTGCGCTAAACGCCCGTTTTCGAGAGGATCCAAAAGTCTTTAACCGTTCGTTATTGTTACGGGACAAAGGCATGATGAAGCGAAAAGCCCAAATATCCGGTATTAAAGTGGGGGTATTTGAAGAAGCACATGACAAGGAAGACGTGAAACGGTTCCTGAAACGTGTAAATGAAGCATTGCTTAAAATAGACGGCGACCTACTCGATCCTATTCATGTAAAGCCTTTAGACAAGGCTGGCTCTGTAGGTCATCTTGCTATTAGTCAGCTAGAGGATATCGACCAGCTTCACGACGTTGATTTCCCACTCCTTATGGAGAGTCATCTAGATGGGCAGGAATTCTCCTGCGAGGCCTTCGTGCATAACGGTAAGGTACGCTTCTTGAATATTACGGAATATATTCGATTAGGGTATTCCAACTTTGTTCCAGCATCCCCTTCCTTAGAGCGGAAGCGTCCTATCATTGAAAAAGCCATTCAAGATTTAGTTGACGCCTTCGAAATTGAATATGGTGTAATCCATCCGGAGTATTTCATCGCACAAGATGGTTCCCTGCACTTTGGAGAAGTAGCTGCACGAGTGCCGGGTGGTCACATTTTTGAATTAATAGAACGGGCATATGGGTTTAGTGCTTATGAGGCTCAAATTCTATGTAGTGATCCAAATACAACAGAAGAAGAGCTTAGCAGCTTCTTCCCTGACCCCTCCTCAGAAGCAGAAGGATTCGCGGGCTGTTTAATGGTTCACCCCAACCAGGATTATGTAGAAGACTTAACGATTCCAGAGGAATTAGAGCAGCATCCTTATTTTGAAAAGCACGATATGTTCACCCCGCCGCAAGGAAAGGTAGCTGAACGGATCGGCTTTGGTAATCACTACGGTACAATCTTTTTCTATGGAGAAGATAGTGAAGAAATGACTCGCTTATTAAAGATGTACGAGGAATACAATTTTTATCGCTAAGTCTCGATATAAAGGAGAGTAGATATGTCCTTACCAACGGATGTAATAGTGGATCGGTTTGAACGAGCGCTAGATAAATTAGAGGACGCCCCTCCATTCGCTAAGGCGAAATACCAAACAGATGTATATCAGGAAGCGCAGCGCTTAATAAATATGAACAATGGGTTTGAACACTTATTTCAATATGCCCATCGCTTTGATCAAAGCGGTGTATTCCAGGATGGCCCATGGGAGCTTGCTGAAAAGCTACAAGCTCCTCTAGTTTCTGGATCTTTAAAAGCTAAAGGTATCCCAATGATTATCGAAGTATTGAGTGAGCTTAGAATGCTATCTATTGCCAAGCAAACGTTTCAGCATGAAAAGGTCTCTGCCGATATGGCAGAAGATTTTCTAAATGAGGTGCTGGCTTTGAATCTCCACCTCCTATTTCCAAATGCAACAGAAAGTGCGCGCATGGAAAAGCATGAAAATGATGAGCTTGCCAGCCGGATGTTTCAATTTCTTGCAGAATATTTATCTACAGAGGAATTAACCAAAACACTCATTGCAGAAATAGACCGCCTGACTGCACAACGTCCCATTATGATCAAACGGATTGTTTCTATAATTAAAATGGCAAAAGAAATGTTAAGCTCCAACATGAAACAATCCCATAAAGAGGATTTAAAGCGTTACATAGACGCTATAGAAGGACCTTCAGCCCTTTCGGTGGAGCACAAGAATGTGAATACCTACCGAGCGGCACTAAAGGACTTAACGAGAAATGAGCTGATTACAGAAAGTGTTGCCCTGGCAACCTCTATGCGGGAAACTGGGTTGGTCTCCCCTCATCACGCTACATTGGTTCGTTTTCTAAGCAAGAAAATGCCAAATATTTTGCCGTACGCCCTTCAGTTGAATTCCAAAGGCATAGCCAACCTGGAGGAGAATCATGAATTGGTGATCCAGCTCATTAAAGTAGCCGTCTTCCCAGCAACAAGGCAGTCTGTATTCGGACTGGCGCTCATGCTCGAGAGAGGAGTTCTTTCCTCGTCCCCTGTTGCACCTGGTCTACGGCGCCTGATTGAATTAGACATCCGCCCAGATGTTCGAAAGGCGTTATATGAAACGACTTCGAACGGAGAAGGAGTTACTGCCAATAGTATTCTTGTAGCTGGAACGATTATGGTGCTCGGGCAGCCATTAGGCGTGGGACAGGGTTTTAATCCGACGTGTCAGGCTGCAAGAGGAATTAGCTTATGGGCTCAGCACGCCCCTGGCTTCTTGCTCGAGATTATTCCAAGGGCTGCTCGTGATGGAGATCTTGATTTCACTTTTGAGGGGGCCGCCATTCACTCGAAAGGCTTACAAGGAGGATTAGCGTCTGAGCTGCATAAGGAACTCGATCCAGTTTCACTCGTGCTCGTTCCCCATTTAGATAAACTGTATAGTGAAATGATGTCTAGAGTGGCCTTAAGAGGAGAAGATGGCCATCGATGGGTAAACCCAGCCTTCTATGGAAATTGGGTACAAAAAGGATTTAGTACAGTTATTGATCCTATTACAAATTACATTCATGATTATCCAGGATTTGTAAGGTTATTTTACGCTACTCATCACCCGGAATATAACGACGATTATGAATTAATCTATCCTAACCCAGTTGGTATTTTCATTACGAACGTACACGGAAAGCTGCTCGGCTTCCATGCTGTTTCTATTATTCGGATTGACAAGGACCCTGTTGGCCGCTATCGTGTCTATTTCTACAACCCAAATAACGATAGCTCCCAAAACTGGGGACAGGGTATCGAGCCGACCGTGAAAGGAAATGGAGAGCAAGAAGGAGAATGCTCTCTCTTGTTCCACGAGTTCACGTCCCGATTATATGCTTTCCATTACAATCCCTACGAGCAAGGAGAAGCATACGCGGTCGAATCAGACATTGTAAGCACCGTGACCCAGCTGGCCAAAGAAAGCTGGGGGAAAGATTATACGTGGATTTAACATACCTAAAAGGTCTGGCTCTAATTAGAGCCAGACCTTTTTTAGAAATCAGAACCAATGGGACCGGATACATTCAATATCACACATTCATCACGGTTTTTGTTTTATCCACAATACGAACGGCTTTCCCCTGAGAGCGTGGCACACCTTTTGGCTCCTTTACCGTTACATCTACTGAGATCAAACAACGGCTTTTCATTAATTGCCGGATCTTTCTGGAAAGCTCTGCTACTGCTGGAGCTTTCATATCACCATGGACATGTTCATAGAAAGCATCTCCTACCTCTACTTGCAGCTCTACTGTTTGCATGCTTCCCTTTCGGTCAATATGTAGCTGATAATGAGGAACTATTTCTTCCACTGTTAGCAAATAATGCTCCATTTCTGAAGGGAACACATTTACTCCCCTAATAATAAGCATGTCATCTATTCGCCCTTTTACACGGGACATTCGTTTGGTAGTGCGACCACACAGGCATGGTTCTGTCGTAACAGACGCTATATCCCCTGACCGATATCGTATAATAGGAAAGGCCTCCTTCGTCAGGCTTGTAAATACAAGCTCGCCATCCTCCCCCTCTGGAACAGGCTGTTGCGTTTCAGGATCTAATACCTCCACAAAGAAATGATCCTCTGCGATATGAAGGCCATCCTGTGCTTCATGACATTCCATGGACACACCTGGTCCCATCACTTCACTTAAGCCATATATATCACAAGCCTTCATATCAAATATCTCTTCAATTGTACGCCGCATTTCTTCTGACCATGGCTCCGCACCTAGTACTCCGTATTGAATTGAAGTTTCTCTAGGATTCTTTCCTAATTCTCGCATACGTTCTGCAATATTTAACAAATAGGAAGGAGTTCCACAAATAACGGAAGGTTTAAAGTCCTCAATAAGCATGATTTGCCGGTCTGTATTTCCGCCTGACACAGGCACAGTAACCATACCGAGTTCTTCTCCGCCATAATGAAGTCCAAGCCCGCCAGTAAATAAACCGTACCCGTACGCATTATGCAGCACTTCCCCAGGGTTTCCCCCAGCAATTTTTATCGCACGGGCTACCAGTTCTGACCACATCTTGATATCATTTTTAGTATAGCCCACTACGGTAGGCTTGCCACTAGTACCAGACGAAGCGTGAAGCCGGACAACATCTTTCTGATCAGCTGCAAACATTCCAAATGGGTAGTGCTCTCTTAATTCCTTTTTATGGGTAAAAGGCAGCTTTGTTATATCCTCTAGAGATTGAATATCTCCCGGCTGTACTCTCGCTTCATCAAAGGCTTCTCGATAATACGGCACTTTTTCATATACTTTGGCTACCGTTTTCTGTAGCCCCTCTAATTGAATGGTTCTCATTTCTTCTTTTGAAGCGCTTTCATTTTTGTGCAACAACATACTTCTCCCTTCCCCCTCCAATAATCTTGTCCGAAAGATGAAATAGAACTCCATATACCACATATTATACGAACACATTTAAAATCGTCATATTAATTATTACTCTACTCTCGTGCAAACGAATAGTCAATAACTTTTAGAAAATTCATTCTATTTAACTGCACCATAAAAAATCCTGACGCATGCATCTCTTCCGTCAGGATTTCATCTTTTTATTTATAAGGATTGCAAATACTGATCCACTACATGGTTAAAGCCTTCACTTTCCTCTAAAAATGGGCAGTGACAGCTGTTTTCAAATATTTGGAGTCGGGCATATGGCAGCTGCTCTAATAAGTGTTCCCCAGCTGCCATGGGGATTAGCTTTTCTTCCTTCCCAAAGCACAGAAGCGTTGGAACGGTGATATGAGGTAAATAAGGACGACAATCAATGATAGATTGATCGAATAGGATGGCGCTAGCGATAGATGCAGGAACTTTTGTTGTTTCCTCCAGCATCCAATTCAGCTCGGCAGCTGGGAGTGCTTCCTTAAACATTAATGGCAAGAACCCCTCTAACAAGGCTCGCTGATTGGTTTGCATATCTCTCATGAGTCCTGTTAGAGCTTCTATATCAAAAGCACCTATTTCAAAGTCGTTCCATTTAAAATCCGAGGCTAGCTCATCTACTACAACTGATGCTCGAATATTGTTTTCTCCAAACTGATGAAAATATTCCCAAATCACAAAGGCTCCCATGGACCAGCCGACGAGAGTAACGTCAGTGAGCTCTAGCTTTTCTATACACTCGTGTAAATCCTTCGCGTATTGGGCAATGGTATGACCATTTTCTGTTTTAGATGATTGACCATGGCCACGCAGGTCTATGGCTATAGCATGGTAATCCTCTGCAAAATAGGGTAATTGCTTATGAAAAAAACGACTGCTCATCCACACACCGTGTACAAAAAGAATTGGCTTCCCCGTACCACTCTCTTCATAATATAGCTTTGCTCCATCTCGCAATTCTATTTCAGGCATACAAACTCCCCCTTCAGGATGGATACCGTTCCATACACTATACGCAATAAGAGGTAGAGCTATTCTTTAGATACAGTTAAGTGAATCGTCTTCACGGTCATTAGGTGCATATCTCAAATGTATAAACGCCTTAACCTCCATGCCCGAACACTCCTCCACTGTAATTCCATTATAAAACCAAAAGCCCAGCATATCAGCTGGGCTTTACCTCATTCTTTTATAATGATACTTTCAAACGGTGCTAGCTTTTTGTGCTGGAAGGATTGTTCGGTGTCATTATGGTTCATGACCATTCTATATTTCTTTCCTTCTGCCTCTCTTGTGACTACTTCCACCCCATCTGGTGAAGGCTCGTGAGGGATGTGATGCTGTGTGAGGATGTGCTGGACGATTTTTCGTAATCCTCCTACCTCTATCCCCCCACCAATGTAGTAGGCATGTCCTTCTCCGAATGTATTCCTTGTGACGGCTGCATAGGAATCATAGAAAGCATCCTCGTATCGATATACTACCTCTGCTTCTTCTGGTACAATCATATCTCGCCAGATGGATATATAGCTTTCCACCTCGGCAAGGTCGTGCTCACCTTTGATAGGTAAGCAATGCTCAGCAGTGAGCGACTCTATTTCCTCGACGCGAATTCCAGTTAAATCAGCTATAGGCCCAGGCAAAGGGGTACCAAAGTAAATCGCATTATCTTTGTCTTTTAACCCTGCTCGGAAGGAGAAAAGTACGGTTCCGCCTTCCTTTGTAAACTGTTTTAGACGACTGGCGAGCTCTTCGGAAAGTATTTGCATGACTGGTACTAGCACAACCTTGTAATCAGCAAGGTCACGATCAGCTGGAATAACATCAATAGAGGCATTTAGGTCATAAAATGGCTGATAGAGCCGTAAAAGCTCTTCGGTAAAATCAAAATCTTTGCTTTGAATTTGAGAGCGCCACGACCAGATATTGTCGTAATCATAAAGGACTGCGATTTGTGATTGTATGGGAGCATTTAATAACGATTCTTCTTCTTTCATCGTTCCAAATACGGATTGAACCTCTCGATATTTGCGACCATATGTATTATCGTGATCGACTACACCGTAGCAAAATTGCTCAGCCCCTCTTGTCATGCCTCTCCAGCGAAAATACAGCATGTTCGAGCAACCATGAGCAAATGCTTGATAAGACCACAGCGCTGCCTGGTTAGGACGAGGGAGATAGCCAATTACGTCATGTCCTTGAGCTCCCATTAGCTCTTCCACAATCCAGAAATGCTGTCCCTTCAGACCTCTGTTAAAATCATGGGTCATAGCGATAGCTGCTGGAGTAATAGGCTTCTCCAATCCTCCCCACACCGGATAATTGTCATAGGATACGAAATCCATCGGACGCAGGTTTTCCTCATGGTCAAACCACTTATCGAAAAATCCACCCGATACATTCGTGGTTACTTGCTGGTGTGCTCCCTTTTCTTCCTGCACGATAGCTGTCATTTGATGTGCATAGCTATTTAAGGAATACGAACGAAAGCGGGCCCAGTCTAATTTCAACCCAGGGTTATGAGTTGTAATAGTCGGGGTAGGTGCTGGGATTTCTGAGAATGCATTGTAGGTCTGTCCCCAAAAAATGGTTCCCCACCGCTCATTCAGCTCTTCTATTTGTGTATATTTTTGCTGTAGAAAGCTTTGAAAAGCAGTATGACATTCCTCGCAATAGCACTGATCGCTGCCCTCGTGGCCAAACTCGTTATCCACCTGCCAAACAACAATGGAGGGATCATTCGCATAATGCTGTACAAGCTCTCTTGTGATTCTGGCACTATACTCTCTATACACCTTTGAATTAAAGCAATACTGCCGCCTTCCGCCAAATGCTTGAACAGTTCCGTATTCGTCCTCTGCCAAAATAGAAGGATATTTATTTGCAAGCCAGGCTGGGAAGGTAGCCGTTGGCGTTCCAAACATCACCTTAAGCCCGTGCGCCTTGGCCCTTTCAAGAACGTAATCAAAGAAGGAAAAATCGAATTCCCCCTCCCTAGGCTCCATTCTGTGCCAGGCA
The DNA here is from genome assembly GCF_042434395.1 of Pontibacillus salicampi. Lineage (NCBI taxonomy): Bacteria > Bacillati > Bacillota > Bacilli > Caryophanales > Bacillaceae > Pontibacillus > Pontibacillus salicampi. The sequence goes on from NZ_JBHLTP010000005.1 coordinate 70,676, forward strand.
AATTCTCCAATACGTATCATGTTTGCTCCCATATGGACAATGCCGGTTAAGTCCTCTTCCATTTGCGCATCTGGCCAATGCTCTGGATAATAATCTACGCCAAAATAATTCATGCTAGCCCACCTACTTCCATTGAAAATGTCCACGTATATGATCCATTTACTGGTATATAGGATACCTTATTGATTTTCTCTGCTACATACACATCATCATATACTCCTGTGCAAGGCTCTAGTGCAAAGTTGTAATCTCCTCTATATCCTCCATTGGTTTTCCAAACACCAAGATAAGGCACCTTTTCTAGAGGGAATCGGTAGATGAGCTGACGTTGTATATCCGTTTGCTCCACACCACACCATCCCTCCTGTAATGTATTTACGAAATAAAACTTCTCTATCGTTTGGTCTTCTCTTTGTGCTACGAGTGAGAGGTCGTGCTCTTCCCCTGTCTGTAAAGATGTAGTGATAGGGTAAGAATGATGCGTCCCCCACTCCCCCAAATGCAAGGAGGCTGCATCTACTGACATAACCTGATCCATTCCGGATGGTACACGAATTTTAGAAGCCTCTGTACTATTTAGTAAGGCATGAGGAGTCCAAATGAATGGAAAGGCTTTTTTTCCTAAGTTCACTGCTTCATAGGAAAACGTTAGGCTATTTTCCTCTAAGCTGACCTTTTTACGCAGTGAATATGGAAAGACAGGGCTCGATACTTCCATATAGAGTGTTTCTCCCACTGTTTCCACGTGCCAAGGTAACGTCCAAACCTCTCCATGATCAGGAATTTCCTTCCAATCATTTGGGTGTGGCCCTCTATCAATGCCTGGGAACATTTCATCAAAACCACTAGAATCGTATTCAGGGAAGGCTGCTCCGTATGGAGGCACAGTTAACGCTTCTCCCTTGCTTTGGAACAACCACTCATATGCAGCCTGCTTATCATAATAGCTCGCAAGCTTCCCTCCATATTCCGGTAAAAACGTACACCTCAAGTATTCGTTCTCTAGTACGTACGCTTGTATGCCTTTAAATTGCTCATTCCTAATCATGCATGGATACCTCTTCGCTCACTGTTTTTAGAAATCTATGAAATGCTGCTCGTCCTTCTTCCGTTCGCTTGAACACCCCAGCATGCTCCAGCACTTCGGAAAAACGGCGGCCGATTTCCTCTTGGAGGATCTCTTCCACATCTTCTGTTGCCGAAGCTTTGTCATTAAAAATTTCCTTCGCCCACGGAACGTGCTTTGCAAGCTCCTCTGATTGAAGAGCTGCGCCATCCAATTCTCCATCTTTAATATATGCTGCCATTTGTTCCATTTCCGTTAATAGACGACCTGGGAGCACAGCCAGCCCCATTACTTCAATTAAACCGATATTTTCTTTCTTAATGTGATGGACATGCTGATGAGGATGAAAAATGCCCATTGGATGCTCTTCACTCGTCCGATTATTGCGCAGCACTAGATCTAACTCATATTCCTCGCCTCGCCTACGACCAATTGGTGTAATCGTATTATGAGGTTCCCCATTCGTTTCCGCATATACCTCTACAGAAACGTCTGAATAGCTGCGCCACACGTTTAATACAATAGCTGCCAGTTCACTGACTCTTTCGCGGTTTGGCCCCTTTAAGCGTAAGACAGACATTGGCCAGCGTACTATTCCTGCCTTGATATCCTCATATCCAGTAAACGTAAAAGCCTGATCTATTGGGGCTTTCGCCATCGGAAACTCATGGTGCCCCCCTTGAAAATGATCATGGCTTAAGATGGATCCACCCACAATAGGTAAGTCAGCGTTGGATCCTACAAAATAATGAGGAAACTTCTCGGTAAATTCTAATATCCTATCAAATCCTGATTTAGAGATTTTCATCGGCCGGTGCTCTTCAGAAAGCAATATGGCATGCTCGTTATAATACACGTACGGAGAATATTGAATATACCATTGCTCCTGTGTTAATTCTACTGGAATGACCCTATGGTTATCACGAGCAGGGTGATCTAGACGCCCAGGATACCCTTCGTTTTCCTTGCATAATAAACAGGCTGGATATTGATGCCCTTGATTGCTTCTAGACGCAGCTATCGCTTTAGGGTCCTTTTCTGGCTTTGATAAATTAATAGTGATTTCGAAGTTTCCGTATTCTGTAGCACTGAACCAGTGTTTATTTTTAGCTATTCGGTCTGTTTTAATATAATAGGAGGATTTGGATAATTGATAGAAATATTCTGTCGCTGCTACAGGCCCCTCCCTTTTATACACCTCTTCGAATTTCTTAATAACCTGGGAGGGATAAGGCATAAGCTTATCCATTACTTTAGCGTCGAACAAATCCCTTTCTGTAATGGAACTATCCTCTATTACATCATGCTCCGCGGCATAGTCTAATAGACGATGGAGGATAGGTACGACGTCTTCAATTGGTTGGTTCGAAGCGGAAGATGACTCCGGATCATAGTCCCGTAACTCAAACAAATGTAATAATTGATTGCGAACGTAGTCCATATCCCACCTACTAATAAGCTCCTGCTCTATACCGTACTGTACTAACAGGTCGATATCATGATATATGTTGGTCATGTCCATCCCTCCTTTAATTGGCATAGCCGTTTGGATGTTTCTGATACCAATCCCAGGCTGATTCTATCATTTGTTCTACCTGAGCATACTGTGGAACCCAGCCGAGCTCTCGCTTCGCTTTCTCTGAGGATGCCACCAATTTCGCAGGGTCTCCTGCTCTTCGAGGCGCGACTTCTGCCGGAATTTCGTGTCCTGTCACCTTACGAACCGCATCTACTACTTCTTTAACCGAAAAGCCCTGACCGTTACCTAGATTGTAGGTAGCACTTTGTGCTCCGTCTTGGAGCTTTCGAACAGCCAAAATATGCGCGTCTACTAAATCCGTGACATGAATGTAATCTCGGATGCATGTCCCATCTGCGGTAGGATAATCATCTCCGAACATGAGAATCTTGTCCCGTTTCCCCTGAGCTACCTGCAATATGATTGGAATTAGATGTGTTTCCGGTCGGTGGTCCTCACCTAATCTACCCTTTGGATCCGCTCCTGCTACATTAAAATAACGGAACACAATGGAGCGAATCCCATGAGCTTGTTCTGCCCACATGAGCATTCTTTCAATGGCACGCTTGGTTTCCCCGTATGGGTTGGTAGGCGCTGTTGCATCTGATTCCTGGATCGGAATTTGATTAGGCTCTCCGTATGTTGCTGCCGTTGAGGAGAAGACAATCTGCAACACATCGTGCCTGGCCATGACCTTTAGAAGGGTAATAGCTCCGTACACGTTGTTATCATAATATTTCAAAGGGTTTTCGACACTTTCTCCAACGAGTGAATTGGCAGCGAAATGCATAACACTATCAATCTCATTTTCTGCAAACACTCTCTCGAGAAAGCCTTCTTCCCGCATATCCCCTTGATAGAAAACAGCTCCTTCGATAACGGCTTCTTCATGGCCTGTTTCTAGACTATCCACCACTATTACATCTTCCCCTTGATCGATGAGCTCTGCAACAGCATGGCTGCCAATGTAGCCAGCCCCACCACATACTAAAATACTCATATTGTCACTCCTTCCGTTAATTTCTTTGCTCCATCACTTACATTTACGACGTAGAAATCTGCATGAAGACCAGTCTGGTTAAAATATTTCCTGCCCACTGCTTTCATATATCGTTCTATATCGTTTTTCTTTACGATACTAATGGTACATCCGCCAAATCCTGCTCCCGTCATCCGGGCACCTAAAGCTCCCTCTTCCCACGATGCTTCTACTAGCGCGTCTAATTCCTTCCCCGTCACTTCATAATCATTTCGGAGCGATAGATGAGATGCGTTCATTAAATTTCCGAACCCTTTAATATCACCAGCTTTCAGCTTATTAACCGCTTCTATAGTGCGAAGATTTTCATAGACGGCGTGACGTGCTCGTTTACGGTCTGCCTCCTGCTTGATATGTGGACTTAACCGTTCAAACTCCTCAGAAGATAAGTCTCCAAGGGAGGCAATATCAATATGCTGTTGAAGCTCTACTAATGCACGCTCACACTCTTCTCGACGTGTATTATAAGCAGAGTCAGCTAGACCCCGTTGTTTATTGGTATTAGCTATAACGAGTACTTCGTCCTCAAGATGGATGGGACTATACTGATACTCTAACGTCTGGCAATCTAGTAATAGGGCATGGTCCTGCTTTCCCATTCCAATTGCAAATTGGTCCATAATCCCGCAGTTGACTCCGACAAATTCATTCTCTGCTCGCTGGGCAATTTTCACAAGCTCCGTCATACTCAGCTCTAGTTCATTAAAATCTCTCAACAGAACACAGGTTGTCAGCTCAATAGATGCGGAAGAGGATAGACCGGCTCCATTTGGAATATTGCCGTAGAATACTACATCCGCTCCATTCTCGAGGCTATATCCGCTTTCTATTAAAGTCGCGGCTACCCCTTTTGGGTAATTGGCCCAATCATGATTAGAATCAAAGGTCAGTCTATCCATATTGACCTCTACAACACCTAACGATTGGAAATTCGTTGAATACAATCGCAATGTTCGATCTGTTCTTTTTCTTGCAGCTGCATATGTCCCAACATCTAGAGCACATGGAAAAACATGACCTCCATTGTAATCAATATGCTCTCCTATCAAGTTCACTCGACCAGGAGCAAAGAAATATTGAATAGCGGAGCCTTCTCCAAATATAGCTTGAAATGTTTCTGCTAAATTCATTTCTATCACCTAACCCTTTTCAATGGAAAGACAGCCAAATAAATGGGTACACTTATATGGCTGTCAAGTCAGTTTGTGTATTATTCAGCATGGAGAACCCATACTTTAGAGGCAAAGTCTCCTGTTTCTTCAATGCCGCCTGGTTGTGTTCCAGCATAATCAAGGCCGATATTTACCCCAATATGCATCAATTCATCACCGAAGTGATTAGCTGCTATCCCAGAATCCAGCTCCCAGATACTTGCCTCGAAAACGCTGTAAGACTTAGATGGGTCTAAACCTTTGAAAGGTAACCGTCTAAAACCGTCATTTGGACGTGCTAGAATTTGATAGTAACCCGCTAATGCTTTGGTTTGATCCTTAGAAACGACCATCCACGCCGTTTCATTTTGACTCCCCTCAAAAGGAGAAATAAGTCGGTAAAAATCGCCGTTCTGAATTAGCTCTCTATGCTCCTTGTAGAAGCTGATTTGCTGCTGTACTGCTCGTTTTTCCTCTGCACTCATCCTCGTAACGTCCAGTTCGTACCCAAACATACCGAAAAACGCTACATCTCCTCTTGTCTTTAAAGAAGTAATTCGTTTCACCTGGTGGTTTGGTACTTCTGATACGTGGGCGCCCATTGAGCTGAGCGGATACACCACAGAAGTTCCATATTGGATTTTCAACCGTTCCACTGCGTCCGTATCATCACTCGTCCACGTTTGGGGGGCATAGTAGAGCATGCCTGGATCAAAACGCGCCCCACCACTCGCACACGATTCAAATAATACATTAGGAAATGCGGAGGTTAATTTATCGTATAATTCATACACTCCTAGAATGTAACGGTGGGATACCTCTTTCTGCTGCTCAGCTGGAAGGGAGCGGGAACCGATTTCAGTCATATACCGATTCATATCCCATTTCACATAATCAATGTGTGCTTCTTCTAACAGAACAGCCATTTGACGATAAATATAATCCACTACTTCTGGTCTGGAAAAGTCCAATATATATTGGTTTCTACCATGGGACATCGCCCGATCAGGTACTGAAATAAGCCAGTCTGGATGTGCTTCATACAATTCACTTACCTTGGAAACCATTTCAGGTTCAAACCATAACCCAAATTGTAACCCTAAATCCTTGATTTTCGCTGAGAGCCCTTTTATTCCATTTGGAAGCTTCCGCTCATCAACAAACCAATCTCCAAGGGAGGTCTTATCGTTATCCCGCTTACCAAACCAGCCATCGTCCAACACAAATAGCTCTACCCCTAGCTCTTTCGCCTCAGAAGCAATGTCTAATATCTTCTCTTCATTAAAATCAAAATAGGTAGCTTCCCAGTTATTTAGCAGTACAGGTCTAGCCTGATCTCGCCATTGCCCCTTCGCAAGACGATTCCGATAAAGCTCATGATAGGTTTGACTCATCCCATTCATACCTTGATCTGAATAAACCATCACTGCTTCCGGGGTCTGGAAGCTTTCCTGCGGATGTATATTCCAGGAGAAATCAAACGGGTTGATCCCAATGGAAGCACGAGCAACATCATAGTGATCCACCTCAACCTGAGCAAGGAAATTTCCACTGTACACTAGACTAAAGCCATATACATCCCCTATCGTTTCCGTCGCCTCTGGTCGTTTCAATGCAAAAAAAGGATTCTGCTGGCTAGAGCTAGTCCCTCTCGTACTGCTAATGGATTGCACGCCGCTCTCTAGGAATCGCTCTTTCACATGACGCTCTCTGGACCAGCTCCCAGATAATTGCACCATTTCATATTGAGCATCATGAAAATCTATACTGGCACTTAACGCTCGCTCTAATTGAATAGTCTGTTCACTATGATTTACAAGCTTCGCGGACCTCGTAATAACGGAATAATCACGATAAATTGTGTAAAACAGCACTAAGTCCGCATTCATTACTTCATCATGTAAATAAAGCTCTAACGTTTCGGCTTCGTCTTCCTTCTCCGTATAGGTGGCAGGTAATCCATCTAGTTCAGGTTTCCCTGTACGTACACGGTAGGATTGATACGTGAAGTCGCTGATACGGCTTCCATTTTCCTGTTCCACATGAAGAGCAGGGTAACGATAATCTGTCGTTCCATATACAGGATACTCCTGCTGAACTAAATCAAGGGAGAAATTCAAATCTCCTTCATACACATAGGAGGTACCTGCTCGTTCCCCATCCTGATAAAGATGGGAAAAATCCTCGCGATGATGCAGTCTCTTACCAAAAAACAGATGACCGACATGACCGTTCCTTAATATATGGGAGATGTAGCTAATATGCTTATTCTGCAAATGAAATTGTCCTAGTTGTTCATTTACCTTTATCATACTCATATAATCCGCTCCTTTCGTGCTAAATAACTCTTTCTTACCCTTTCACCGAACCTGACGCTAGACCTTGTATAAAGTACTTTTGTAAGAATAGGAATAATACGACCATTGGAAGCATTCCGATTAGGGAACCAGCCGCAACTAAGCCAACATCATTTGAATATTGAGAGAAGAACTTAGACAGGGCTACCGTTATGGTCTGTGCCTCCGTTTCCTGTAGGAAGAACACGGAGAATTGGTAATCATTCCACACGAACATCCCAGTAATAATAATGACGGATGCTGTAACTGGCTTCAGAAGCGGGAAAATGATTCTGAAGAATATTTGAAAGCGATTGGCTCCGTCAATCATAGCTGATTCATCCAATTCCTTCGGGATGGTAGATCGAATAAAGCCTGTATATAAGAAGATAGTCAGTGGCATCCAGAAGGATATGTGCACGAGCACTACCGCCCAAATCGTATTCATTCCTCCAATGTCTACTATAAATTTATATAACGGTACAAGGATGGTTAACGGAGGAACAATCATAATCGCCACAAACGCAATATACATAAATCGATTCAATTTGCTAGCTACCCTAGCCAACGGATAAGCTGCTAGGGAACCAAGGACAATAAGCAAGCTTATAGAAATAACCGTAATGACCACGTTGTTGAAAATAGCTGTTCCCATATTGGCCTGGACCCAGGCATCACTGAAATTAGAAAAGTCTACATAATCTGGGAAAGTCCATTTAGAACTACTGTCACTTTCCTTTTTAAACGAAGTAGTTAAAAGGATATAAAACGGGATAATGTGCAACAGGGCAACAGATATACCAAGCACCGTCCACATGTGTGTTTTTTTGTTCATTACGCCTCTACCTCCTTGCGACGAAGATATACAAGAGCTGTCATACTAATAATGACAATAATAAAGAACATCAGGTTCCCTAAAGATGCGGCATAGCCAGCATCCTGCCGTGCGAAGTAAAGCTGGTACATCATCGTAGATAGGGACTGAGATGCGTACCCTGGTCCGCCGTTTGTCATCGCGATAATAACGTCAAATAGCTTTAATCCATTGATTAAATTGATGACGATATTAATGGTGATGGAAGGCATTAATAGCGGCAGAGTTATTTTCTTAAATTGCTGCCAGGCAGATGCTCCGTCCAAACGAGCTGCTTCATAGTAATCCTTAGAAATACCTTGTAGTCCTGCAAGATATATAATCATTGCAATCCCAAGGAACTGATACGTATTCACAAACGTAATAATCCACACATTCACATCAGGGTTCCCTAGTAAATTAGCAGGTTCAAATCCAAATAAGGTAATAACATCATTTAGTGCACCACCGTTATATTGGAAAATAAAATACCAGATATATCCCATAATCAGCGGACTGATAATAACAGGTAAATACACTACTGTCCGTGTCACAGCACGGAATTTCATGCTTTGATTTAAAAGAAGAGCATACAATAACCCAATTCCGTTCTGTAAAATAGTGCTTCCAATTCCGTAAATAAGTGTATTCTTTACAATTAACCACGTATTAGGATCGGTGAACATCCTTGTGTAATTGTCAATCCCAATCCAGTTCATGGTTGGAGAGTACCCATTCCAATTCGTAAAGGAGATTCGAACACCATTTAAAAACGGGTAGATGATGAACACGGATAATAGAATAATGACCGGTACATAAAGCCAATTAATATGGAACTTAGGTCTGCTGCTTGCTAAGTTTTTAGCCATCCTCTAGCCACCTTTCAACTGCTAGAGTAAAAAAGGGCACACGCCCCTTTTTTACTCCTTCTGCTCTTCCTGAGAGCTTAATCGATCTACTTCCTCTTCCATTTTCTTAGAATACTCTTCTGGAGTTATAGATCCAGACAACACTTCCTGACCTAATGTAGTCATTACATCCCACATGCCATTTGGAAGGTACACTCGGTCGAAATAAGGGTAGACTCGAACATCAGAATACTTCTCGTAATATTCTTGGTACATACTGTCCGCTTCTACATCCCCAAGTCCAGCTGGTAGTCCAGAAGCTTCCGCCATTTTCTTAGCGTTTTCTGGCTGAGCGAAGAATTGTAATAGTTTCTTAGATTCCTCTTTCATCTTACTATCCTTCCATACACCTAATGTGTAGCGCTCTCCACCTACGAATGTCGGCTCGTCTCCTTCATGTATAGCTGGAATTGGCATTAATCCCGCTTCCACATCCTCGTTTATTTTCTTTGCTTCCGTTACGAAGGAAGGAGGATACATCGCGAATGCAATTTTATTTTCCGCGAACAAGCGTGGACCATCAGAATATTTAGCCGTTAGAACATCCTTATTAATATATCCCTTATCATACATCTCCTTGAATTTCTCAGGTAAGTATGTCCATTTAGACCAATCAAAGTTACGATTTAACAGCTCTTCACTGTAATCGTTTTGTTCGTCACTGATTAATAATGGAGTTGCAAAGTAGTCAAAGTATTGCCCCAAAGTCCAAGGGTCTGAACCAGCGAAGAAGAACGGAGAAACCTCTCCATCGCTTTCTTCCGTGATTTTTTTGGAAGCCGCCATTAGCTCATCAAATGTCTTAGGAACTTCTATGTTATATTTCTCTAGAACTTGTTTATTATAGGAAATACCTTCTTTTGCTTCGTTTAGCGGTAATGCATATACCTTACCATCATCATCTGTCAACACTGGTTGAATCGTTTCGGATAAATCAGATACCCAAGGTTCCTCACTAAGGTCAGCAAGGAAATCTCCGTATCGAATTTTAGCCCAGCCGTGGGTGTCGAAAATATCTGGCATATCATTAGCCGCCATCTTTACTTTCAATAGATTCTCATACTCTCCTCCAGGAAAGTTCGTTTCTACCTTTATGTCTTCATTTTCTTTCTCAAAATCAGAGATAATTTCCTTCATAGTCTCTTTTACATTCTCATCAGAAATGGTGGAAAATAACGTAATCGTATTTCCATCTCCCCCTGATCCTTCAGCTCCATTTGAGCAACCAGCTAACGCTGCACTCAACACAACGAAAAGCAACACACTAAACATCTTCTTCACTAGTAATTCCCCCTTATAAGTTTAGCTGCCTCACAACTTAATAAAATAAATTAATTAACTTACCCATAAGTTATCACACAATTCGCATTTGTGAAAGCGTTTTTTTACATATTTCCTTAGAAAATTGTACTAAGTCGCTTTAAATCGCTTGATGGAAATAGTACATGAATATCTTTATTAATTAAATTAATTTACATATAATGTGTTATACTAGAGAATAAGAATACACAGTTTTTAGGAGCGATCATATGTCATTGAAATACGTTACAGGAAGCTTCCAATTAATGAAATCTATTAACCGTTCTACCATTTTAAATATTATTCGAGAAGAAGGACCTATCTCACGCGCAGAGATTGCCAAACGAACCAGCCTGACACCCCCAACCGTCAGCAATCTTGTGAAGGAACTAATTACAACCGAATTCGTCATTGAAACGAACCAGGGAGAATCAAAAGGCGGACGCAAGCCTACCTATCTAGAAATCAACGGAAATCGCTTCTTTGTCATCGGCATTGACGTTGGGCATTTCCATATGAAATTCGTCGTTACGAATCTGTTCGGCGAAGTCGTCGACCGAATTACACTCCCTCTTGACCCCAAACCTGATGCAGAACAAATACTTCATACGATGGAAGAGGGCATTCATACTGTTATTCAACAAGGCCAGGCAACAGCTGGAGATTACCTCGGCATCGGTGTTGGTATGCATGGAATTGTAGATGTGGAGCGCGGTATCTCCTTATATGCCCCTTCTTTCCAAACCCACGATATCGCCATTCGAGAAAGGCTGGAAGATACATTTCAGATGATGGTAAAGGTCGAGAACGATGCAAAAACCATGACGCTTGGAGAATTTTGGTTTGGAAACGGAATGGAGGATGGCAATGTTGTCGGAGTGAATATCGGTTATGGTATTGGCGCTGGCATCATTAACGATGGGACGTTGTTTCAAGGAGAGAATTTCATTGCCGGGGAGATTGGCCACATGACAATAGATTTAACAGGTCCGCAGTGCAGCTGTGGTAATTATGGCTGTTTACAGGCGATGGCTGCAGGTCCTGCCATCGCCAGGCTCGCCATCAAGGAGCTCAAATCAGGTAAGACCTCTCTGTTAACAAAGATGACAGATGGTGTTCTCGACCAGGTGACAGGAGAGCTAGTACACGAAGCAGCACGCCAAGGGGATTCATTCAGCATCGACCTGCTCACTCAAACAGGCCGTTATATTGGAATTGGTTTAACGAACCTGATTCATACATTAAATCCAAAGCGGATTATTATTGGCGGTGGTGTTGCTAAAGCAGGCGACCATATCTTAGAGCCAATTCGTCAAACGATTCAGCAAAGAGGATTGACCGAAGAAGCACGCAATACCACTATCGTCCCCTCCCTGCTCCAGGAAGACGCTTCTGCAATAGGAGCATGCGGTTTGATATTAAATGAGTTCTTCACCAGTAAAAGAGTATAACTATGTAACACTTATCCCCCCCCTTTTCGGTACCTAGTACTGAAAAGGGGTTTTTCATGATTCTTTACACATCTTAACTGTTTCTATACTCCTTCCACATTTATCTCGTATTCAAGTCTTCCTATTACATATTCCTTAACAAACGCAATGGAAACAACAATATTAATCAAACGTTTGATCCATTCGCCTTCTCACGCTATCTCTCTATATCCCACACCCAATCTACAATTCATACCTTACACAAAATCCCCATTAATATCCAAAACAATATGTTTGTACTTCCATCCCCCAAAGGAGTATAATTTCATAATTGGTGATAAAGAGATTACGCATTTATATAGTTGCATTTATAAAGGAGGCATTCTATGTCAGATCAAAACAACAATAATTTATTTATGGCTTCCCTGTTGATTATTGGTTCCTTTATTACGATTTTAAACCAAACATTAATGATTACGGCTATTCCTCCTATTATGGAGGAAATGGATATTTCAGCAAATACCGGACAGTGGCTGACAACGGTATTCATGCTAGTGAACGGCGTCATGATACCAGTAAGTGCCTTCTTGATTGAACGATTCACAACACGCCAATTGTTCCTAACCGCAATGAGTGTGTTTACTCTGGGAACGATTTTAGGTGCCATTGCGCCTAATTATCCTATCCTAATTGGAGCACGAGTCATTCAATCGAGTGGTGCTGGAGTGATGCTGCCGTTAATGCAAACCGTCTTCTTGATGATTTTTCCGTATAATAAAAGAGGCGTGGCGATGGGATATATTGGACTAGTTATCTCATTCGCTCCCGCTATCGGACCAGCTTTATCAGGATATATCACATCTGAATATTCCTGGAGATTTCTATTTGTATTCATCCTGCCGATTGCCTTAGCAGTTATTGCTCTCGGGTACTTTGCTCTGCGAAACGTAACGGAAGTGAAAAATCCGAAATTGGATCCCCTTTCCATCCTGCTGTCTTCCATTGGGTTTGGCGGCTTGTTATATGGTTTCACAAGCGCAGGAAACTACGGTTGGAACAGTGAAATTACAATTGGTGTATTACTAGTTGGTGTTGTAGCACTGACTATCTTCATCATTCGCCAGCTGAAGGTAGACAACCCTATGTTGGAATTTCGAGTGTTTCGTTCTCCAACCTTTACCATCACTACGATTTTAGGGATGGTAGGATTTGCTGGATTAATAGGGTCTGAGACGTTAATTCCATTATTTATGCAGGAAATGAGAGACTTTACAGCGTTAGAATCAGGACTTGCTCTTTTACCAGGAGCGGTTATATCCGGTTTGATGTCCCCTATTACGGGACGTATTTTCGATAAAATTGGCGCTCGTTTATTAACCATTGTAGGACTGTCTATTGTGACCGGTTCTTCGCTGCTCTTTTCGTTCCTAAGTATTGAAACAACGTTCATTACGATTACAGTCCTCTATTCTGTGCGGATGTTTGGACTTTCGATGATTATGATGCCAGCCACCACTGCAGGCTTAAACCAGCTTCCAGATAAGCTCATTCCACATGGAACTGCTATGAATAATACGATGAGACAAATGGCAGGCTCTGTTGGTACAGCCATATTCGTAACAATAATGACGAAATCCCAACAGTCTGCTGAAAACACACCATCGATTGCTCACCCTGATATTCACGGGGTTAATGTGGCCTTCATGGTTATTACTGGAATTACTCTAGTAGCCATCCTTCTTTCCTTCTTCGTGAAGAAAGACGATGGCTCAAGAGAAAAGCTAAGTCATATTAAAAGGAAAGAGCAACAACCTCAGTATAAAGAGGGCATGCAAAATGCATAAAAGCAAGAGAGTCCAAGCGACTCTCTTGCTTTTTTAATATAGAACTAAACATAATCCTCCACCTCGTAAATAAATTTAAGAAGAGGGGGGATGGCTCTTGAATGTTCAAAGGGTGACAACTAGTGGACCGCTGCAATATCCTAATGAAATGCTGTCTATTATTAAGGATGGATTGCCTAAACAAGGCAAACCGAAAAAAGTTGTTATTATCGGGGCTGGGATGGCTGGACTGACATCTGCATCTCTATTAAAGGATGCAGGTCATGATGTAACCATTTTGGAAGCTAATAATCGTATCGGTGGTCGAATATATACGATTAGAAAACCGTTTACTCCAGGAAATTATCTAGACCTTGGAGCTATGCGCATTCCCGAGAACCATGAGCTGATATTTGAATACATCCGAAAGTTTAACCTGCCGTATAATCGCTTTTTTAACACGACGAAGAAGGATGTCATATTTGCCAATGGAATAAAAACCACAAGGGAGGAATATGAAAAGAACCCTGATATCCTGCAATTCCCTGTAGCTCCTTCTGAAAAAGGAAAAACAGCTACTCAGTTATTTAAGGAGGCTGTTCAACCCTTTCTGACTCTATATGAAAACAGTTCTCCAGAAGAGCAAAAAATACTGATTAAGCGCTTTGATCAGTATTCAATAGAAAATTATTTACGGTTTAACCCGATTGGTCCTACACTTTCTAATGGAGCTATCCGTCTTGTTAAAGTAATGCTAGGAATAGAAGGCTTTTCAGAGCTGTCTTTCTCCAATATGCTATTTGACATCGTCAGTACTGTTTTCGATGAGGATCTCGTCTTTTATGAAATTACTGGTGGAAATGACAAGCTACCCGACTCGTTCCTCCCTCAGCTGGAATCTGACATACTGTTTCTGGAAAAGGTTTCTCGTCTAACCCATAAAGGAAAGGAAGTTATCGTAGAATCGCGTAATACAAAAACTGAAGAAACATCTGAATTCACAGCTGATTTTGTTATTATATCCATCCCATTTTCTGTATTTCAATTCATAGATGTTGTTCCGTACACCACCTTTTCCTTTGAGAAGTGGACTGCAATTCGAGAGCTCCATTACGTAGGTGCCGTCAAAGTCGGTATCGAATTTAAAGAGAAGTTTTGGGAGAAGGAAGGACTAAAAGGAGCAAATTTAATAACAGATTTTCCTAACCGTTTTTTCTATACACCAAGTCCCACAGACCCCACCCAGCCAGCCGGCGTCGTCTTAGCCAGTTATAGCTGGGGGGACAATGCAAAATTGTGGAGTGCCCTGCCGAAGCAGGAACGCATACGGCAAGCGATGCAGGACTTAGCTAAAATACACGGTCCTGGTATCTATAAGTCGTTTTTAAATGGGGCTTCTCTGAGCTGGAGTCAAAACCAATTTTCTGCAGGTGCCTTCACTCTATTTAAGCCAAACCACGCCTCTACATTCCCGGCCATCATCAGAAGACCAGAGGGAAGAATTCACTTCGCAGGAGAGCACGCATCCGACTTTCACGGATGGATTGAGGGTGCGATCCAATCTGGAATACGAGCTGCCTATGAGGTCAACAACAGAACATAACAAGAGCACCTACCTTGGTAGATGCTCTTTATTTTAATCTTCTATTTCCTTTACTCTTCCAACTATGCCACTTTCCAGCTTTACTTTAATTCCATGAGGGTGCTGTGGAGAATTGGTTAAAATTCTCGATACAATGCCTTCTGTCAGCTTACCAGTGCGCTGGTCCTGCTTTTGAACCACCTTCACCTTGACCCCTGGCTTGATGTTACTTCGCTTTGTTCCAGGCATAAGAGACTTCCTCCTTTCTTACCTTTGCTATTTATATAGGGTACTGTGCTTTTTTTATAACAAGTAGATTCCTTACATTATACCGTATTTATTGAAGTTATGTATTACATTCAAAATGCATCTCTTAAGAGAAAATAATTAGTTTCCCAGAGATGCACTTACTGTCCCTTTTCATAAAAACCAACTTCATTTATTATTGATTACATCCATCCTTTTCCACATACACAAGTGTTAACTTTTTTTCAATTAATATCAGTCTATGTGTTATTGCACAAGCATTTCAACTTCCACAAAAGTTGGAATTGGACCATGTAAGCTTTTTCTTAAAACCTAAATAAACCATTTATAGATGCATTCTATATAGTGATCCCCCTCCAAAACACATCCCAACTCTCCCTTAATCTCCTTTTATACTCTTCCTCAGAAAGATTTACCAGATAAAAAATCATGCCATCTAACATACATAGAAAGGATGTCGCTATAGTTTCTGTATCAATGAGATTATCAGAAGGCTCTAAAATTTCATAGAGTAACCTTCTAATTTCCATTTCAACCTCCGTGTACTTTTGCAGTAGAAAATCTTTAAACTTTTCTGGTGGTACCATTCCATATCTTTTAATAAAAAGGCCTAAATCTTGTTCATAAAAATACTTGTTTAACTTTTCCATAAGCGTGTATAGCTGTTCTTCTATGGTAAGGTTTCGTAATAAACTTGATTGACTTCTTACAAAGTATAAATAATCATTCATTACAACATTCGTTACATTCTTAAATAATTCTTCTTTGCTTGAGAAATACGCATAAATGGAAGGTGCTTTTATATTTACTTTCATGGCTATATCCTTAAGAGAGGTTTCTTCATATCCCTCTGTAGAGAACAAGAATAAAGCATGCCTCACAATATTATTTCTTGTTTCTTCTCCCTTACTCATTATTCTTCACCTCTTTATCTGCTACTCTTACGATACTAGTTTAAGTCCTATTATACATATAATAATACCTCCAACAAGCACTAACTTCCTAACATCTTTAGGTTCCTTGAACACTACCATGCCTAACAAAACACTTCCAGCAGCTCCAATACCAGTCCATACCCCATAGCCTACACTAATGGGAATGTCTTTTAATGAGATAGAGAGAAGAATAAAGCTAGTGCCCATAAATATAATAAACATGATAGTTGGCTTCAATTTTGAAAAGCCTTCTGATAATTTTAAGTAAATGACGCCTCCTACTTCCATTAATCCAGCTATCACTAAAAATAACCAACTCATTTTACACCCCACCCTCTTTCTTTGGCTGATCGGATACTACCTTTAGACCAATAATACAGCTAATTAAGACTACAACTAATACAATTTTTATGACGTTGACAGAATCGCCTAAAAATATCATGCCGACAATAGCTGTCCCAAAAGATCCGATACCTGTAAATACAGCATAGGCCGTTGATACAGGCAGAAGTTTTAAAGATTTAGAAAACGCATAAAAACTTAGTGTCATTAGTATAAGTGTAGGAATGACTACCACAATATTTGTAAAACCATTTGAATACTTCAGCCCTAAAGCCCAACCAATCTCCATTATTCCTCCAAAAATGAGATATAACCACGCCATATAAATACTCCCTTCTAAGGTAACTTTATATACAAATACCCTTCATATAATACATAGTTTGTTCCAATACGCTACGCTAATCCAAGAAAACATAAAATCTAACTACCATTAGTTAGATTTTATACCGAAAGTTATAATAATGCAACTTTTATTTATATGATGCCTGTCAAGTGCATTCTTACATACAACGCTATGCCCATACCTCTTATTTACTTAATTCAACACAGACTGGGATTTAACCGCCACAGGACTAAAACTGCTGAACACAAAAAAGCCCCACACGGCTCCATTTGCAGCCATGTGGGACTGATGTAGTTCATTTATGCAGCCTGTTCCATCTCTCCTCCTGCTTTTTTTCTAGAAGGAGAAAGAAGCTTCTCTAATGCTCCTAATAGAATGTCTGCAGTAATAGCCATTAAGGCTGTAGGGATAGCGCCTGCTAATATAATAGCTGCTCCACTTGCAGCGTTGGTGCCTCTTACAATAATATCGCCTAGTCCTCCTGCACCAATGAACGTGCCAATAGTAGTTATCCCTATTGCAATTACCATCGCCGTCCGAATACCAGCAAGAATGACAGATAAAGCGAGCGGAAGTTCCACCATTCTTAATAGTTGATTTCTCGTCATCCCCATACCATTCCCTGATTCGATTAACGTTTTGTCCACATTGATAATGCCTGTGTACGTGTTTCTTAATATCGGTAAAATGGAATACAAGAACAGAGATACTACAACTGTGTTTGCACCTAACCCCATAACAAGCATGAGAACCGCTAGCATAGCTAATGCTGGAATGGTTTGAATAACGTTCGCAAGAGAGAATACCCACCCGCTCAGTTTACGATAGCGAGCAATAATAATCCCTAATGGAATGGCAAATAAAGCAGCAAATAATACTCCGTATGCAGACATTAGAAAATGGCGGAAAAATTGCTCTAACACGTACCCACCGTTTTGGGAATAATAATAGATTAACTGCTCGATTGTCTCTACGATACGATCAACTCCTCGTTGCAATTACTCAAAGTAATTGTTCTTTTCCAGAAATTCTTTTGCCACTACGGAAGGCTCCTTCATGTTCACATCAGCCTGATAATTCATTTTCCTCATCTCCTCTGTGCTGATTTGTCCACTCAGCTTCTGCAGCACTTCCTTTATCTCTGGATGTTCTTCAACTGTTTCTTGTCTTACTACAGGAGATGCATCATAAGGAGGGAAAAAGTTCTTGTCATCTTCAAGAGGAGTAAGGTTAAAGGCTTCTAGTCGTCCATCTGTCGTATAAGCTAACACGACATCCATCTTACCGTTGTCAACTGCTTGATAAACGAGACCAACTTGCATCGGATACGCTTTTTGAAAATCGAACTCATATGTTTCTTTGAAGGCTTCATATCCTATTCCCGGCCTTTTCATCCAGTCACTGTCCACTCCAAGCTTCAGGGAGGAAGCAACAGACTCTAAATCCGAAACCGTCTCAAGCCCTTTATCTTTAGCTAATTCCTCGGTAACAGTGAAAGCATAGGAATTAGCAAATCCATAGGAGTCAAACCATACTTGATCAAATTGCTCCTTAAATTCAGTTTGAACAATATTCATCGCTTTCTGTGGATCAGTTACAAGCTCCATTCCGAGTGTCCCCGCTAATTCTGATCCTGTGTATCTTGTTGCAGAGATATCAATATCTCCGCTTTTCATAGCTTTATGCTGCACAATGGCAGAGCCTAAACCATCTACCATCTCCACACTCAAGTCTGTATTTCGCTCCACCATCTGTTTGACCATTCTCCCCATGATAGAGGATTCCGCAAAGTCAAAGGTTCCTATTTTAATCGTCTTTGCTGGAGGTCCGCTTAAACCTGGCAAAGCACATCCACTTAGTATAGTAAACAGCAACGTGTATGTAATCAATAACCGGATTGTTCGTGTAAACAACTGCTACCACCTCCTTACTATGCAGCTTTTTCAGATTGTTGGATGCCCTTCGGGACTAACTTATGCTCAATACGCCCTAATAGCAAATCGGTTAAAAAGGCTAAAATCGTTACAGGAATAGCACCTGCGATAATATAATCTGGTCGATATAAATTTAAGCCAAGAAAGATATAGTCTCCTAATCCTCCTGCCCCAGTAAAGGATGCGAGCGTTGCCCAGCCGATTAAATATACCGTCGACACTCTGATACCAGCCATAATGATAGGCGTAGCAAGCGGCACCTCTATCCCTTTAATTCGCTCCCAGCTGCTCATTCCCATACCGCGTCCTGCCTCTATCAAATCCTTATCTACATCCTTCACCCCTGTGTACGTATTACGAAGGATGGGCAGGACAGAATAAAAGAACAATGCTGTTACAGCCGGAATTTGACCGACACCTAAAATCGGTATAAAAAACGCTAGAATCGCAAGACTTGGAAACGTTTGGACAACTCCAACGACGCCGATCACAAAACCAGCTACTCTCGGTATTCTCGTTAATGCAATCCCTAATGGCACAGCTACGATGATGCCGAGCAGGATGGCAAATAGAGAGATGTAGAAATGTTCCCAAGTCTTAACTAGTAATTCACTTCCGTTATTACTTAGAAAATCAACCAACCTAATGCCCCCTCTCGTTATTGAACTGCTGCCTCTTCTTTACTTTCCAAATCAATCACTGTACTATTGTTTTCGCCCCATATGGAATCATAGACCACATTCGCCAGACTGGATCCCGTAATAATCCCTAGCAGATGACGATCCTTATCGACAACTGGCATATATCGAACCTCCATCAACAGCGTAAAGAAAACATCCTCAAGAGAAGTGCCTTCTTCGACGACGCTTGGCATCGCTTTCATCACTTGATACACTTCCGGATCTTCTTTATGGTATTGATTAATAATGTTTACATCGATAACCCCTTTAAGAACATGATTGTCATCCACGACCAACGCTGTATCTACCTTTCGATTTCGAACGAGCGTGATGGCATCTGACAACCGTTTCGTCTCCTGAATCGTCACCGGGTTTGTGTTCATAATATGTTCGACCGTTTGATTACTCGATTCGCTTTGAATTAGACGCTCTTTGCCAATGAACTCTCTGACGAAATCATCTGCAGGATTACGTAAAATTTCCCCTGGTGTACCTACTTGTACCATGTGACCGTCTCTCATAATGACGATTCGATCCGCAAGCTTTAACGCCTCATCCATATCGTGTGTAACAAATACAATCGTTTTTCCTAACGATTGTTGGAGCATCTTAAACTCCTGCTGCAGGGTATCTCTCGTAATAGGGTCCAAAGCTCCAAATGGCTCATCCATCAAAATTAATGGAGGATCTGCGGCTAAGGCGCGAAGCACTCCGATTCTCTGTTGCTGCCCACCGCTTAGTTCCCCAGGGTATTTATGAATGGTTTCTTCATCCATATCTACTAATTTCAATAGTTCCTTTGCTCTTTCCCGGCGCTTTTCCTCCGACCATTTTAATAGCTTTGGAACGAGGGAAATATTCTCTAATATAGTCATATGAGGGAATAAACCAATCTGTTGAATAACATAGCCAATCGATCGCCTTAACTCAACTAGGTTTTTATGCTTAATATCCTCGCCCTCAATCGAAATACTTCCTTCACTCGTCTCTATTAATCGATTGACCATCTTCATCGTAGTTGTTTTCCCACAGCCGCTTGGCCCGATAAATACAATGAATTCGCCTTTTTCAATCTCAAGGGACAGCTGATTCACAGCCTTATGGCCTCCACTATATACTTTCGTTACCTGATCAAATTTCAACAAGTAACAGACACCTCCGATTTTGGGATTAAACGTTCACCTCGTAGAATGCCTTCTACGAGGTTACTAGAGTAGTAAAGTCAATTGCCTTTTTTAAGATTACAGTACTTCTTCTCCGATGCCTTTCACTCCTTGTTGCTGCAAATCTGTAACAAGGGCTTGAACATCTACATCTTGGACAGACGTATTATTGGTAATCGCTAAATGTGCTGCCGTACCACATGCTTGACCCATAATCATGCTGGTAGATATCCCTCTTGCCGAGGCGAAGGCTTCCGGTTCAGCCGAAAAGCATCTTCCTGCAAACAGCATATTGTTAACCTCTTTAGGAATAAGCGTACGGTAAGGTACCTGGTAGTACACTCCTTTATCAATGAGAGAAACGTGGATAACCTTACTGTCCTTCCCTTCTCCACGCACAACATCATCAATTGTACAATCGCAGCATGCGATGCCATCCTCAAATTTAGCTCCATTGAGAACATCATCCTTCGTTAGCGTGTACATTCCTTCCATCCTTCTTGTTTCTCGTATTCCTAGAGTTGGGGCCATTTGCTCTAGCTCCGCATGCTCAAAGCCTGGTACTTCCTCTTTTACAAACTTGATTAACTCATACGCTCGTTTTCTTGCTTCAATTGTACCCTTTTGCACCTCTTCTGGGTTTCTCCCATCAATGCCTTTAATGTGGATACTATTGAAGTAAACCGTTCCTGGTCGGAAGCCTGGCATCATATAGATGTTGTACATATCTTCATTTAATCGCTTTTCCTCTATCCCTTTCTTCACTAAATCTCCTCTAAAGGGATCCTCCACTCCTTCGAATGCTTTCTCCTGATCCACATTCTGCATAAGGAACGTTAGGGTAGCTCCCATCATATCTCCTTTATCATCCCCGATTTCAAAAGGAACACCAGCTTTATCTGCAATATCTCCGTCTCCTGATGTATCAATGACTACCTTCGTATGAATCGTGTTCTCTCCGGTTCGATCATAATACGTAACACTTTTCACCTCATTGCCATCCTTAGACACGTTCACCGCAGTAGAGTTCATTAATAGGTGAACTCCCGCATCCTCTACCATTTCAAACAGTTTGTGGACTGCAATATCCGGATCATACATAACTTCTCGAGCAAGACCATCCTCAAAGCCAGGCAGGAGGCATGCTCGACGAAGAGCCGCTGGAGGATCGTTCTGATACATAGACTCTAACCATTCCTCACAAATGCCGCCAATCGATTTTCCTTTTGGATAGGCACCATCTACAGGCATTCCTAGTGTCTTGGCAACAATGCCACCTAGTAAATCTGTCGGCTCTAGTAAATATACCTTCAATCCTTTTCTTGCTGCTGCGATAGCCGCTCCTACTCCTGCAGATCCTCCTCCAATTACGACGACATCTGCCTGCTTACCTTGCTGCTCTTTAGTGTGCATCTCATTACCCCTTTCCATAGTTACGTACCGTCTAATTATCGTTACCTCGATTTATACAAGTGAAAATTTGCGCTTAGCTTCTAGTCTGCGACTGTGAAGAATAGGCTCTGTATATCCGTTAGGCTGATTTCTTCCTTTAAAGACCAGATCACAAGCTGCCTGGAATGCAATTGATTCATCAAAATCATCAGACATGTTTCGATACTGTGGGTCGCCTTCATTTTGCTGGTCGACGAGCTTGGCCATCCGCTTGAATGTTTCCATCACCTGAGCTTCCGTGACAACACCGTGGTATAGCCAATTGGTAATATGCTGGCTTGAAATTCTTAGTGTTGCCCGGTCTTCCATCAGCTCCACGTTATTAATGTTTGGAACCTTAGAGCAGCCAATCCCTTGCTCTACCCAACGAACGACGTAGCCTAAAATGCTTTGTGCATTGTTATCCAGCTCCCACTGAATATCATCTGCTTCCCAGTTAGCCTCCTGCACAACAGGAATCTCCAGCATATCATCCACATAGTTGGTGTTTGTATTTTCTATCTCCCTCTGCACCTCGTTTACATCAATCTGTAAATAATGAAGGGCATGGAGCGTGGCAGCTGTTGGAGAAGGGACCCATGCTGTATTAGCACCTGCCTTTAATTGCCCACCTTTGTTCCTTAACATTTGTTCCATTAGTTCTGGCATCGCCCACATACCTTTACCAATTTGAGCTTTCAGACGAAAACCACTTTCTATGCCCGCCTTCACATTTGCTTTTTCATAGCTTGTAAACCAAGTTGAATCCTTCATTTCATTTTTACGGATGACAGGACCAGCTTCCATAGAGGTATGGATCTCGTCTCCTGTGCGATCGAGGAAGCCTGTATTGATGAAGGCAACTCTGTCCCTCACTTCCTTAATACATGCCTTTAAATTAAGAGACGTTCTTCTTTCCTCATCCATTACACCAATTTTCAACGTGTTTCGCTCGTATCCAAATATGTCCTCTGTCGAGCTGAATAACTGATTAGCAAACGCTACTTCCCGAGAGCCGTGCATTTTAGGTTTTACGATATAAACAGACCCTTTAGTGGAGTTCTGGTACAGCCCATTCCCCAGCACATCCTGCTTTGCAATCAAACCTGTCACAACCGTATCGAGAATCCCTTCCGGCACCTCTTGTCCATCTTTATCTAATACTGCTGCTGTTGTCATAAGATGACCTACATTTCGGACAAACATAAGAGACCTGCCCGGTAACGTTAACTCCTTTCCTTCTGGACTAGTATAGGAACGATCTGGATTAAGAGTACGCGTAACCGTCTTTCCATCCTTTGTAAAAGAGGCTGTTAGTTCTCCCTTTAACAGCTGCAAATAATTTCGGTACACGCTAACTTTGTCCTGGGCATCAACAGCTGCTACAGAGTCCTCGAAATCCATAATAGTCGTAACAGCCGATTCCACTACTACATCTTTGACATGCGCTGAATCCGTCTTGCCAATTTCATCCTCAGAATCAATGTGAAGCTCGACATGCAGACCATGATTTCGCAGTAATACCGTGTCAGGAGACTCCTCAGCACCATTATAGCCCGCAAACTGCTTCGAATCGTCCAGTGAATCAGTAGATCCATCTAACATATCTACCTGTAAAGATCCATCCACGATCTTGTAAGTCTTAGCATTACTATGTAAACCATTAGCTAGAGGAAAAATGGTATCCAAGTATTCCTTCGCATACGCCACAACCTTCTCACCACGTACTGGATTATAGCTGTTCCCTGCCTCTGCTCCATCCTTTTCACTGATAACATCGGAGCCGTATAAGGCATCATACAAGCTTCCCCAGCGTGCGTTAGCGGCATTTAGGGCATATCGCGCATTACTCATCGGTACGACCAGCTGCGGACCGGGCTTAGAGGAAATCTCCTCATCAATATTGTTAGAGCTAATTTCAAAATTTTCAACCTCTGGTTCCAAATACTCCAGCTCTTGTAAGAACGTCTTATAGTCCTTCTGATTACTAGATTTGTTTTCTAATAGCCATTGGTCTATGTGCTGCTGTAAAGTCTCTCGTTTTTCTAGCAATTCCTTGTTAATAGGTGCAAAATGATGAATCATCTCATCTAAACCAGACCAGAATGTTTCACTGGAAATACCGCTATGTTGTAGTGCTTCCTTCTCAATAAAATCGTATAGAGTCTTGTCGACTTGAATGTTTTTAAGATTTTGATAATTGTTCATGCTATACTCCTCCTTTAGAATACTCACGAAGCGATTTCTTCAGCTATAACCGTATGAGCTTTTCTTTCCGTTTGTTAATAATTATCTTATACTAGATTTACCCATACCAAAAATACATATTTAGAATTCACTGTATGCACAATGGTTATAATGCGATGAGGAACAGATTTGAAATGATAGAATAAGCTAAAAATCCAAACGTAAAATTGGGAGTGAATAATATGGATCTTAGGCACCTCGAATATTTTGCTGAAGTTGCAAAGCACTTAAGCTTTACGAAGGCATCGGTTGCCCTGCACGTGTCACAGCCGTCATTAAGTAAAGCTATTAAACACTTAGAAGAAGAACTAGATGTGCCGCTTTTCTACCGCTCCAAGACTCTTGAGCTAACGGATGCAGGTAAAGCAGTACTTTCTAATGCCAAAGAGGTGTTAACCTCCTTCCATAATTTAAATTCAGAATTAGAAGAAGTCATTGGTTTAAAGAAAGGGGATATAAGAATAGGAATACCTCCTATCATAGGAGCCTCCTTTTTCTCCGAATTAATTAGCCAGTACATAGAGCAATTTCCCCTCGTTAACCTTAAGCTGAGTGAGGTTGGTTCAAAAATGATTAAGCAGGGAGTAGAAGACGGCTCCTTAGATATAGGATTAGTCTGTAACATCCCAAAGAAGAGTAAGTTTGAAACGATTGAAATTATTAGTGACCCTCTAAAGCTAGTCGTCAATAAACAAAATCCACTAGCACAAGCAGAGTGCGTTGAGCTTACTGATTTAAAAGAAGAGCCGTTTATTTTGTATGGACAGGACTTTACTTTACACGACCGAATTATAGAAGAATGCACAAACCATGGCTTTTACCCGAATGTAGTCTGCCACAGCTCTCAAAGGGACTTCATGATTGAAATGGTGGAGGCTAAATTAGGTATCGCGTTGCTACCAAGCAAAGTAGCAGATGAAATAACCAAGGAAACCATCCAGTCCGTCCCATTAGTTCACACTTCCGCAAGTCTGGATTTAGGGATGATTTGGAAGAAAGGGAGATACATTCCTTATTCCGTCAGGGAATTTATTACTATGGCCGAACAGCACCTGCTACTTTCAGAGGAAGCTGAAGTGTTAAATGAATAAATGTTTAGAAAGAAAAAGGCGAAGAAATGGAGATAATTTCCTCCATTCCTTCACCCTTTTCTTTCTCCGGCGATTAGAAAACGAGATTTCCACATTTTTTTCAAGGCATTATCCCCTTCAATATGTTATTCTAAACCTATAATTAAAAGTATATAAAATTTTTGTAAAATATAGACAGGTAAAAGAATCATATATAGATAGAATAACTATCGGGGGAATGACGACAACATGAAGATATTAATAACCGGTGCGACTGGATTTTTAGGGAAGCAATTAACGCTTAGACTGCTTGATGAGGGGCACACCGTATATGCCATTGCCAGAAACCAACGAAAAGCAGACAGCCTGCTTCATGCAGTGCCAGAAGAGACACGAGGGAACCTTTTTATAGTAGAAGGAGACCTTACAGAGCCCCTAGCTGGCATCAGTGAGCAGAACGTGAAGATGCTGAGAAATACCATTGATACCGTCTATCACAGTGCAGCCTATCTTTCCTTTAATAGTGAAGAGAGAGAAAAGACGTTTCACATAAATGTAAACGGAACCAAAAACATGCTCGAATTGACGAAGGCTATAGAGGCTCCGAACTTCTTCTATGTCAGCACTGCCTACACGCTTGGAACCAAGCTGCATGCGAAGGAGGAGCTTCACCCTGTCGATCAATCATTTGTGAATGCGTATGAAGAAAGTAAATGCCATGCCGAACACCTTGTTATGGAATATGAGGATTGCTTTAACGTCAACATCTTCCGCCCTTCCATCATTATCGGCGATTCAGAAACAGGAGAAGCAGATACAAGCTTTGCCTTGTATGGTGTCATTCGCGGATTAGAAATTCTAAAAAAACGAACTGATCGGAAAAAGGAATTGCAGGAGAGAACCTTTAAGTTCCTTTGCACGGAAGACACGTCCCAAAACTTTATCCCTGTCGATTATGTGGTAACTGTACTCACAACCGCATTACACACAAAGCATGCGCATACTATCTACCACATCACAAATCCTAATCCACCAACGAATCGTCTATTATTCGAGATGGTGAAAGAAAAGCTCGACTTCCCGAACATTGAGATGGTTCCGTCCGATTACAGCGGGGAGCTAACGAAGGAAGAGCAGGCCTTTAATGCTCCGATGAGCGTTTTCCGACCATACTGGAGTAAGAAAATCAGCTTTGATGACACGAATACTCAACGGTTGCTAGAGGAAAATGGACAAGCCCATCTTAATATGGACATGAATATGATAGAACGGATCCTGTATGGAAACAGGAACGGCAAACCAAAAGCGAGGTAACAATGAAGGATCAAGTAGAATTGACTTTACACTATAAAACGTATGAACACCCTTTTTCTGATGAGTGGCTCGTCTTCCTACACGGATTTGGCGGGAACTATAACATTTTCAACAAACAAATGGACTACTTTAAAGAAAAATACAATCTAGTGTTTATTGATCTACCCGGACATGGAAAGTCACCCTTTCCACCTGGCATCGATAACCTGCTATCCTCTACTAGTCAGCAAGTTATCCATGTACTGGACCGATTGAACATCTCTTCGGCCCATTTTCTCGGCGTCTCCCTCGGCACTGTTATTATGCAGACCATTGCCATGGAGCACACAGACAGAATTAAGTCCATGACACTAGCTGGAGCAGCAGGAAAATGGCTCAAATGGGGAGAGCTGATAGGGAAGATTACGATCTCTTATCCGCTCAGTCACATACTCCCATACATGTTCCCATTCAAAACGTTTGCACACATCCTAATGCCGAAACGAAATCACAGCACATCCCGTAACTTCTTTATACGAGAAGCCCATAAACTAGGGAAACAAGCCTATCTCGCCTGGGCATATGTATTACGCGATTCACACAAAGTTTATGAACAGCTAACACACCAGTCCAACACGATACCAAAGCTGTACGTATCCGGCTCTGAGGATCACATGTTCTTAAAAGGAATTACAAAACACGTGAAAAAGGAAGCCCTTGCGCACCTGCACGTCATCCAGCAATGCGGTCATGTTTGTAATATTGAAAAGGCATCCGAGTTCAACCGACTAGTGATGGAATTCATCGATAGTATCGGTGGCAGTAGATTTGGATATGGACAAGTTGTAAAATAAACTAGCTCTATGAGACTGACGAGTGAGCTGAATAGTTAAGAAAACTCCCTACCCGCTTGAAGGATAGGGAGTTATTTTGATATGAGCACTCATTAATTTTGATAAAAGCTCTTAAAAGTCAGGAAATAGCTCTATAATGGCTCTTGAAAGTCCAGCAATAGCTCATTAATTTTAATAATGGCTCATACAATGCTGGTCAAACTGTTCTTAAAAAGCCTATCTCCCCATTATAACTAATCACGTCACAAAGCTTCATGATTCTACGCCCTTCATGGCATTCACGAATTCCTGGGGGTCTGTCTGAAGAGCTGTGGTAATCGTTATAAATAATCCCTTCTCTGCTTCTGTTTAGCGTGCAAAAATTTATTATACTGGCGTATTTTACTATTCAACCGATAAAGGAGGGGCAAAGAGATAAGCAAAATAACTGCCCCGTAAGCATAAAAGGCGAACCCATACATAACTTCTATACCGCCAAAGTACAAGTTACCTGTTACATAAATCAATAGGATTAGCAAAGATGAAACTAGCGCTTTGGTGAGAAAAGAATACCGTTGGTTTGTGAGCACCTTAACATGAAGGATTATCGATAAAGCACAAGACATAACAGCAATCCCAATACTAACCAAATACCCTTCTACATTTACCAATAAAGGCTGATTGGTTATCAAAAGAGCTAATATGCGAATACAAATTCCAATTACGATTGATAGCATCAATGCTTCTACAAAATATTTTTTCATTCTTCACCTACTTCATTCCTAAAAACTCTTTAAAAGCCCCAACATAGCTTTTGGATACCTCTACTTCTTTTTTGGAGTGACCAAACTGAAGCAGTAATCTGCGATTAAACCACGGTATGATTTTGACTACGGCATCTATATTTACGATGAAGGATCTGCTTACTTTAACAAAACGGTCACTTGGTAAACGAGCCTCCAATTGAAACAGTCTTTCCTTTAGTCGGAATACTTCATCAGCTGTATGACAATGAACATAGGAATCCATTGCTTCCAAATATAATATGTCTTCCTGATGGATGACGTAATATTCCTCCTCTATCATCCCTACCATTTTAGAGCTAGCTGAGGTAGCTACAAGGTTGGGCAACATGCGCACTACGTCCTCTATGCGATTTGGGTCAAAGACTATACATGGTAAAAAACCATGATGGAGCCCCTCTTGAACCAAGTACACATCCGCATTGGTGTACATTTCTATTCCAAGTGCCTTACACTTTTCCACTAGTTCCTGCCGAATTTGATTATCACATACTAGACCTAATTTCATTACAACTCCTTACGAGATACGTCTTCTCTTCTTTGAACGATATATAAATAGGAATGAAAGCATCAATGTCATTATAATACACCCTATGAAATATTTCCCCCACGAGGAATAGGCTGTAGCGATTCCACTAGTAGATACGTGGCCTCTCATCACCCAGTGGTCTGTGGTGAAATGATCCATCTTAACGAGCGTTTGCCCTTTGTAATCTGCTATCATAGACATACCATTAACCGTCTGGGTAATCACATTCGCACCATTTTCGATCCCTCTGAAATTTCCAACGATGGTATGATAAGGAGATATCTCTTTCCAGTCTGCTGAGGGTATAAACAAAAGATCCACATCTTGCTCTCCTATTTGATCCACCACAGTAGGGAAATCCTTATCCCAGCAAATAATTCCTGCCATTCTCCCATATTCCGTATCAACAAAAGGAATGGTTTTCTCCCCCTCCACTGTTTTTTCGACTATATTCCCACCATACTTATAATGCTCTAGGGCAACCTCACCATCAGAATCAATAATATACAGTACATTCTCGTTGGGATTCTCCTTCTCCGTAAAGATGTACGGCACCGTCACTATATACACACCCCACCGCTCAGCAACCTCCCCTAACCGCTGTAGATACGCTTCTTTCTGTGCTTCATCAATTACGACCACCCCTTCTGCATGATGAATGATGTTTGCTCCAGTTCTAGCCTCCGCTTCTGTTTGGTTTATGACCTGCTCCATCCTTTCCTCCGCCTTTTGGAGAAAACTTTCTTCCTCCTTACTGTGTAAGCTGAAAATCTCCAGCACTTCCCCATCTGTGCGATCAATAGTGTGGAGGCCTGATACAAGAACAGTGTCTTCTTCAATGGTGTGATTTACCCTTATCCCTCCCCACGTCACCAACAGCATTAAGGCTGCACCCGTAACAAGCGCTACCTTTCTTTTTGAAACACCAGGAGCTGATAAACTTAACCAATAGACGATAGATGCAGTCCATATAATTAGAAACGTAATCCCTGTCACCCCTACAACAGAAGCAACCTGTGCCACAGCTAAAAATTCATGCTGAGAATAGCCAAGCACTCCAAAGGTTCCAAATGGATTAACATACACATTAAGATAATCCAGAAGTGTGTACACACAAGGTAGAAATAATGTTGCTACAAACGAGTGTGTTCTTTGATATACTACCTTTTGCAGTACAAAAGGAATCGCATACATAGCTCCAGCAAGCGCTGGAACATATTCAAATAGAGGAATTGGCAAGCTCGGCAACATCTTATGAAAACTCAGCTGGTTCCCAATCGCCATCACCAAAGTCAAGCTAACCAAGGCTATCCTCCAACCCATGTCCCTAATCGCAAACAAAAATATGACTGGAAACAGCCAAGCTGCAGGAGCTAATAGGAACCTCCCATTGCTTAATGCCATGAATAACCCACCTACCCCCAACAACACCAACATTTGATACCACTTCATCCCAACCACTCCCTTTCCTTGATACTTTGAGTATAGAAGGATAGGCGGCTGGTGGCTTGTTGTTGATGGCAGAAGGGACAGAAAGGGAGGTAAGGAGGACAATTGGAGGAGTGACTTTTAGTTTATTCAAACGCTTTATATAGAGTAAAACGTCTATCTTCAGTTGGAGATAGACGTTTCAGAATAATTGAAGTGTACTCTTCTAAACAATATGTGCTATATTAATTTTATGAAAATGGTAATATAGCATCATTTAAACTTGTTTTTCCATTAAAAATTAAGCAATAAGGAGGGTGAAGAAATGTTAAAGATTTCTAGTTGGAAAATAACAGTAAAGCGAAAAGGGGTTACAAAGAGTGTAGCAATATGGTTTTTGGCGTTCACTTTTATTTTTACTAAAATCTTGAATAATATTGCAGATAAAGAGTTAACTAAACTGTTGAATACTAATAATCAAACAATTTATACATATAATTATTCAGTTGGCCCTTCGGGTCTATTACTTGCGATTCCTGCTGCATTATTTAGTATGTTGATTACTATAGGATTGCTTAAATTAAGAGATAGATTTTTCCCAAGTTTAACTACACTCAAGGTAATAGTATTTCTACTAAAACTGATTAAATTATTGGGAAAAGGAGTATTAAAGCTACTTGTCGATGTGGGTTATTCTGTATTTGTCATTCCTAGTATTTTTTCTGATAGTGGAAGTCGCTCTTCTTCTAAAGGAGGTGGTTCTCCTTATAGAGGGGACGTTTCTGGCGGAGGTTCGAGCAATTCGAATAATGAGAGGGAATTAAAAAATAATGCACAATGGCAGGCAAGACAAAAGCAAAAAGAAGCCGATTATGCTTGGAAGCATGCAGGAAAGCAAGCCCAACATAATGTCAACACGCATCACTTCAACAACAGAGTCAATAGGGCGAATTTAAAGCAACACGAAGCTAATGAAGCTGCTAAAAGAGCTCGAAACCTATAGTTGCGTTGTTATCCTTCTGCACATGCAATGTTCACAGTTCAAGAGCTATATTCTTCACAAAATAGAAGGAAAAAATGCTGTCTGTTCTTCAAGAATATACAACGAACATTATTGAGCGTACCATGAAGGAGATTAAGATACGATCCAAAACCATGAACAGGTTGCCTGGCGAACAAGCAGCTGAAAAGATCGTTTACCTTCAAGCAAAGGAGTACAATGACAAATGGTCGAACCGTAATTGAAGCGTGACATCCAGAAATAAGATGTAGTAGTATTTACCTTAAACAAACTATTGATGGTTTAATTTGCTTACACTTTGAAATGTAATCTTAATGGAAAACGATTAGTATATCTGCCCCCCCCACTATAATGTAATTTCCCCATTTCTTGTTGAAGATAATTGGGAAGGGTGATTTTTGAGAATTTCATTGCATAATTGAAACCCAAGACCTAATTTTCACCAGAACCTCATCCCTATAGTAATAATTTGTTTTATAATCCACAATTATGGTTAAAGCAAAAATATAAAAATTTATATAGAGCTAATATGGTTTATATTCTGCTGTAAACTTAATAGATGACCAGCCATGTTTTGCTCCCTTACTGAACTTAGCTCTCATACTAAGCTGTTCACTCCAATTGTTCCAATATAAGGTGTTTTGTATATTTGTAGGATCTTGTACTGAAACTACTATTTCACTATTAATTTCTGAGTGTTGCTTGCATACGCTAATATTATCTTTATAGTATGTAACAACCATCAACGCTTCACCTAGTAAATTTTCTACCCCTTGTTTCAATTGCATCTGATCAGCGCTTATCAAACTCACTCCTAATTCCTTTGAAATCTCTTCTAGGCTTTCTGATCGATTTAATTGGTATGTCTCAAACTTTTCTTTTACTTCATCGTTAACACTTTGCATACTGCCTATATTAAAGTAGTCTTCACCCAGAATAGTACCAATCCCTGGATTTTTCGTAGTGATCTTGCTTCCTTTCTTCGCAATTGCTTTCAAGGATATCTTTTCTGATATGTAATTCCCTCCATTTACACGTAGCAATAGCTTAATATCCCCTGTGTCTAACTTGTTAAGCAGATAGCTATCGGGAACTAACTCTATCTCTTCGATTAGATAACTTCCATATTTAGCATTTAAATAATCTGATATTATTGGAATTATTGTACCAGTAGATGCAAATAATTCTTCTAGAGTTTCTTGCTTTATCGATTGATAATAGCGCTCAAGTAATTTAATACATTCATTGAACTCAGCTTGTCTAATACTTTGAAACTCCTCTAAGAAATAGTAATAAGAAATAGCTTCATGACATTTCCCAACAGCATTACTATCATTTTTCTTTACATCGTGTCTATGTTTAGTAATTATGTTCCGCAAACCTTTTTTGGTGAGATAGTTTTGGTGAACGCTTGAAGAAGTCGGATTAAATATTTCATAGCTTACAGCAAGTTTAATAGAAGATACTGGATTGGATTCAAATTTAAACCTTAAAGTAACCCCTACTTGACCAAACCTAACCCCTACAATATTCTTACCTTTCTTATATAGATGAATATCGTTAAAATCCGGTTCTCGTAAATCGAGTTTTTCAACACTAATGTCTTTACGCCTTTTAACTACCGGCTCATAATACTTAGTAATAATTGTTATTTCATCACTCATCAATAATCTATTGTAAGCATGTTGAAGTTTATGGCTCCTAAGATTATATGACTCCTTTAACAACTCAAAACAAGTTTCTCTTAAACTGTATAAGAAAGTTTCTCTAGCTTCATTAGAAATACCTGAAGAAAATGTCGGAAAATGAGTAGCTACTAATCTTTTTAACTCCTTAGTACTTTGAATATAATGATCCTCTCCAATTTTATAAGTAACCAATTCGTTTAAGAATTCGTTATAGTATTTTTCTAACTTAGAATTAAATATGTCTTGTAAGTCCTTGGAGAGAAAATACTTTTCAAAAAAACTCTTTGCCCCTAAGTTTTTTTGCTGGATTTGAGCTCCTTTTTTAATTTTAAAAAGGTTTACGTTAATGGTTTCTCCGTTATGTAGTATTAAGGTAACATCACTTTCCTGATCAGGTATAGAAAATTCGAATTTTGAATAAGCATACTTAATTTCGGGATAAAGTTCTCTAATGTATTCTACTGTTTTAGATACAGTCATTGGAAATTCTTGCAATGAGTGATTCTGCAATGAAATTAAAAGGGCTCGATGCACATCTTTCACATGCTCGTCTCCTAGTTCTCTTGGACCCTTGCTCATAGCTCCACCTCCCCACTATAATTATAATATATCCTGCTAAAAATTGAACAATAAACAAAAAACTAGTCTTCATAAAGAAGTACGATACTATTTTTAGTATCGTACTTCGTAAAAGATGATTAAAATCAAATAGTTATAATAAACTTACTTGTTGCACGTGTTCTTCATCTAATTTTCTATTTCTAATCCTCTTTATTGCCCACTCTGTTATAGGGTCTGCAACTGCTTTAGCCATTAAAACCGGCACAGCATTACCTATTTGCTTATATTGCTTATCTAATCGCCCATTTTCTGATGTTTTAGAGTTACCACCGGCGCTAAACTCAAACCAATCTGGAAAGGTTTGTATTCTTGCAATTTCTCTTACTGATAACCTTCTATGATTTTCTTCTCCATCAGGTAATATCCACTGATCTGTGCCTACTTTCACCATAGAAGCCCCATCCGGATGAAGTGGGGCTTGTCTTCCAGATGCCTGTATTGTAAAGCTCTGGTCATCCCAACTTTTTTTGCGGTTACGTGACAAATAAATGGAAGAGAAAGAACCTGTAAAATAAGGTCCTGGCTTCTCTCTTAAATCCCCTATTGCATCTTCCAAAGTAACATATGGTTTTAGTCCTTCAGCATCTCCATGCGTAGGTTCTGGAAATTCATATTGGAAATCAATTCCCTTTTTCACCCCAACAATAATTACACGCTCTCTAACCTGAGGCACACCATAATCTCTCGAATTAATAAGTTTAAATTTTACATTGTAGCCAGCTGATGAGAAATCTTCAATTATTTGTTTCATTACTTCACCTTTACCTAATGTCATTAAACCTTTTACATTCTCAGCCACAAAGATTTCAGGTTGTGATTGCATAATGCACCTTATAAAGTGAATATATAAGAAGTTTCTATCATCATCAACTAATCTTGGTCCAGCTCCACTAAAACCTGGGCATGGAAATCCACCTATAACCATATCTGTTTTTGGAAAATACTTTACTTTCCTAATGTCTTTTTCATGTTGAAAGGCCGTATTAAGAAAGTTTTTTCTATATGAGGCGTTAGCTTCCTTAAATAAGTCATTAGTATATATAGTATGGAATACGCTCTTTTGCCTAATTTCATCATATTCATTACCATCTTTGAATGCATTCATTGCCTTTTCTTTTCCAACCATACCTTCCAAACCGGATAATTCAAACCCTAAATCTAATCCACCACAACCAGAGAATAAACTTATCACATTAAACTTATCTTTTTTATATTCTGTGGTTTCTAATACATCTATATCATCTTCGTCTTCATAAATCCTTGACGTTTCTTCTTCTATTTTTTCTAGTAGTATATTTTTAACATCTTCTGATGTGTAATCTGATGTAGGTCTATATTTTCCACGACCTCTTTCTTCAATTTTCATAACAGAAGACCTCCCTCTTGAAAAACATTATAACACTACTATTAAAATAAGGCCACTCTAACATCTCTATTATGAAAAGTTAAAAAAAATAAGATAATTCATTAATAGCCAGCTCAGTGGACTATTAAAATTTAAAAATCGAATAGGAGGAGGCGACTAACCTCCGTCCTCTCACACCACCGAGCGTACGGGTCCGTACTCGGCGGTTTCCTTACGGTTGACGTAAAAATTTATATCGTTGCGATAAACTACGAAGTCCTAAACGATTCCAACAGGAATTGTTTAGGGTTTTATTTAGTATTGGGCTATTAGCTATACGCCAATAGTCCTTCCTTGAGTTTGCCCACTCGTGTGCTTTCCTCTTCGGAACACCCAAATGGATTAACTTCCTTTTCTTTGTTTTAGGGAGTTTATATATACAAACGAAGTTTGAACATTCTGACCTCAAGTAAAAGTCCAGAGAAATGGGGGCATTTAATTAGCGATCACGAGATTTCGTTAGCAATTTCAGACCGTTTACTCCATCGTGTGGAACTTATTCATGGCGGAGAGAATGAGGAGAGTCATTGTATGAAAAATAGAAAAAGCATATTTTCAGCAGAGGCTGGTACATTTGAGTGGCTGTGATCAGAAGTGTAAAGGGGAAACGAGAAAAAAGTGTAAAATTCGACTTGAGTGTCTACACACTTCTTCTAAACCAGGTAATTTCTTGTTAAAATGCATGCGGACGCAACTCCTATTTATATTTGTTTCTGGAAATTTAAGTATAGTGGGTATAGGAGTTTGCGTTTATTTTTTTGCTTAAATCTTCAGAGACCCTAACAAATATTGTAGAGCCAAAAGAAAAGCAGGAATCCTTTATTACCAGGTCCCTGCTTTTCTTTTTTGATTACTCTAGTATCTTTATACCTGGGTCACTGTTTGAGACAGATCATAATAATACCCTAAATACTCTAAAAATATTTCTTTCAATTCCTCTTTCTCTAACATAGGAGACATAATGACTGGGTAACTTTTATTAAATTCAAAGATTACACGTCTACCTACCCTTTCATCCTTTCCTAGATCATCTCTCCCCTTTATTTTTGATTTCATAACTTTTGAAAGGTTCAAATCATCTATGATGTCTAATATATTTATCAAAAAATTGTCATTTCGGAATATTTCATATTTTATAATGTAATTGTATAAATCTAGATTATCAACTAGTAAACTATAATATCTTTTTCGATCTCTTTCATCACCAACACTATCATTTATATATTGAGCACCAAGAACACACTTATAAATATAGTTTTCCCAATCGAAATTTTTTAAGACAACATTATGGAATTGGTTCATACTTTGTTTGATTTGAGGATAATTTTTTAACAAGAATTCTCGTTTAGTTGTTACTAATAAGGAGTGCCAAAATAGCTCATCAAAGTGAATATCTCTATCTGTATTCAAGTAATTTTCCGCTAAAATTTCAATAGCTTCAAAAAATAATTGTTTTTTATCTCTTTCATTTTCATGAGCCATATATATAGGAAATTCCGGGGCTTGTGCTAGATTTACAACTTCTCCGGAGAAATACTCGTCTTTGAGATGTATTTGATCTTCTAAAAAATCTTTATAAAACTGTTCATTTTGTTTATACCCATTAGCTAATAGCTTAACTTCCATGTGAAATTAACCCCTTTACCACTGATGTATATTTTTCTAATATACGATCGGATATTGCATATATTACTTCATCAATATTATTAATGCTCAGCTCTTCTATCATTTTTTTCTTCATTAATTGATATAGCTTGAACTCTAATGGGTTGCTCGGTGGTTCGATAACTTCCAAGTCCACATATTCACTATCTTCCCCGTTATTCACAATAAAGCGTTGAAGTGCAGCGTATAAACCAGTATATATATATGGGTGATTTAACGTATTGCTTTGAGGTAAATTATTAAATTGGAAATCTGGTTTTCTGTAATAAATCACGATTGTTTCGTGACTAAGTTCAATTTTTATATCTGATTTTAAATTAGCATCTAGTTTTTTCTCAAAAAGTTCCAATGGCTCTTTAAAGCTACCGTCAAACAAGACGACATTTGAAAAACCTAAAATCGCATGCTTGGGTACTACTATCTCTTCTTTAAAAAAATCATAAAATCCGCTTAAATCTTCATTTTGTTTGAAGTCAATTTCAGCTTTTGATTGTATATGCATTTGAATGGAAGTACGTTTGCTAACAGATATACGTGATTTAGCAATTTCGACAGATTTCTGATTATTTTCTAATCTAAAAAACTTATTATCTTTTGATTGAATAATTAATATTAATTGAACATAGTCCTTTGTTAATAGATCATTGATAAAGGGTGACTCAATTTCATATTGAAAATCAAAGCGATAGTTATGAGTATTTTCATGTAATTCTACATCCAAAATAAAAAGATTTGTTGAATAATTGTTAGAGTTATTCGTTAAAACAGGGTATGGAAAGTTTGCATCTTTTTTGTAAATCATCTTTACACCTCTACGTAGTAAACGAATTTTAATGATTTGTTTAAGCTTTCTTTTAAGTTTAATTCAAGTTGTGCTACCCCTTGTGTGATCTGAACATTATTAATCACATTTTGATTAGAGGTGCAATTTCCGCCTGAATTTAAATCAATAATATATTTATAATTATCTTGAATGTTAAATTCATTTGGGTATTCCACACCCATTCCATCAATTACTGCTAAAGAGATGTTGCAGTACGTATCATTGTTTATATGCTCACTTTTTGTAAAATCAAATTTAACCATCTCTTTATTTCCTACTATCAGGCGTTCAACCATATCAGGATGGGCACTATAAATGGTAGATAATCGCTCTTGTTTTTCAGTATGTTTATCACTATCTTGGCTTTTTTGTCGCTTTAAAGGATCGCGCTTCTTCTTGGATTGACCTGGATTCTTCTTTGTACCCTGCTTACTGTCCTTTCTATCACGCTTCTCTTTTATAGGCATATCGCTAGATGTTTTTACTAAAGATTTTTTCCCATCATTTATCATCACGGTTCCAAGAGTATCAGATAAATCTTTTTTAAATTGTGTTTCCAAAACATACAAAATGTCCGCAGTATTCATTTGGCCGTCAGTTGGATTATTTTTCTTTATCGCTTCTTCAATAATTTTTGAAATTTCACGAGACAAATTGCTCATGAACTTTTTTGCACGTTTCTTTTGATTAGGATCTTTTATATCATTAGGAGATAATTTAGTATGCGACTCATTTTCTAATAATTTTAAGTACTTATCTTCTGCTGAACTCCCAATTAATACCGCGTTAAAAGGCTTAGTAGCTTTCCCCTCTATTTTAAAATCCTCAATCTTCATACCAATCGTTCTAACGATAGCAACCCGACCTTTCGGTATTTGCTCATCATAATAAAAATATAAATTGAAATGATAATCTTCTACACCGTCTGATACTTTAATCACTTCAGGTGTTTCATTCAAATAAGTATCTACATACAAAGGCGTGAATACTTTTTTTGCTTCCGTAATATCCTGGACATAATATTTTGGGTCTTTAATGTAGTTCAGTATTGTATCGTTTGTAACCTCTTTCTCATTTACGATTACTTTTAATTTCCCTTCCAAAATCGATAAGAAAAAACTGTCACATATGCTTCTGATAATTTCGCTCTCATTATCGTATTCTTCACGGAAATAAGGGATAATAATTTTAAGCCCCCGAGTGTTTTTCTCAAAAACTTGATCAAAGTTATTCTTATATGGGTAAAACTTAGACTTATTTCCTTCTAATTTAATATCAGTAAAATATCCAGTCGAACGGTAACACTGGTCTTTATATAGATGTTCAATTAATTGAACTGTCCCACCTAAATGTTTATCGCCATTTTCATCACAATTTGCAAAGTACATAAGATGTAAATCTGACGCAGCATTGGAAGCGATTTTTCCAACACCATGCGATCCCCCACGAGAAGTTTCTAGAGATGAATCCTCCTCTTCAAAGTGCACTCCCTTGCTATAGGCATAAATCCCCCATGTATCTCTTTTGGAGCCACTCTGACCATTTCTGGCACCTGTTAGACCTCGTGTATTTGAATCCTCAAAAGATATATACCTTACTTCTTCTTGATTAATTTTATTTAACATGTGCTGTATCGTTTCTTTTGTATAACCATTTCGTCCTTCTAGACACTTAATCCTTTCAATCACTTCGTTAATACCTGGAATATTTGATTTTTTAATACTACCTGTTTTAATTGTAAGAATAACCGGGCTTTCATATCCAGGTAAACGACCGTCCAGAGAATTTTGTGCATTTTCACGAGTAAGACCATTTATCCCCATATTATAAAAACGTTCTAAAATTTTATTGAAATTTGATTCTTCTATATTTGGTATCGATGAAAATTTCCATTTGTCATAATTATTGACGTTTAATTTCATATTAGGCTCCTTTATTTCTTTGTTAATGGTAATATTTTACCATATATATGAAATTTGTTGGCTTTTAATATTGAAAATTTTATTAGAAGCCCGAAATTATGCAAAAAAAGCATTATTCTATTATAAAAAAAACGCCTCTCTTTTAAGAGAGACGTCCATCTGAATTATTATTTTTTCTACGAAGATGACTTACACACTCCACGTGCCCCGTCTGCGGAAACATATCCACCGGCTGCACTTCCTGTGTCTCAAACCCACCATCTTCAAGAATGCGCAGGTCACGCGCTAAAGTAGATGGATTACAAGAAACATACACAATCTTTTCTGGCTGCATTTGAATCATGGCGTTAAGCAGTGATTCATCGCAGCCTTTTCGTGGTGGGTCGACGACGATGACGTCTGGGCGGAGGCCCTGGGATTGCCACCATGGGAGAAGGGATTCGGCTTCTCCTACGTAGAATTCAGCGTTTTCGATGTTGTTTAGTTTGGCGTTCTTTTTGGCGTCGTCCACGGCTGGTGCGACGATTTCGACGCCTAGCACCTTTTTGGCCTGCTTGGCTAGAAATAGGCTGATGGTTCCTATGCCACAATAGGCGTCGACGACGGTTTCGTGTCCTTTCAGATTAGCATATTGCAGTGCTTGGTCGTATAGTGCTTTCGTCTGAGTTGGGTTGACTTGGTAGAACGACTTTGGTGAGATGTTAAAGCGAATATCTCCGATGGTGTCTACGATATATTTGTCTCCCCATAGGATGTTCGTTTGGTCACCCATAATGACGTTGGTGCGTTTGTTGTTGACGTTGTGGATGATGGATTTCACATTTGGGAATGTGTCGCGTATTTCTTGGACGATTGCTTCCTGATGTGGTAATTTCTTTGTCTTCGTAATGATGACTACCATAATGTCGCCGGTTGTCTGACCGGTACGTACCATGATGTGACGTAGGACGCCTCTATGGTTTTCTTCTTTGTATGGTTCGATGCTATATTTTTCGGCGATGCGGCGAACGGCTTCTACCATGCGGTCGTTGTGCTCGTCCTGAATGACACACGTGTCCATATCAATAATGTCGTGGCTTCTCTTCCGATAAAAGCCTGCCTTTAATCCGCCTTCTTCTGTTTCGCCTACAGGGATTTGCACTTTATTTCGGTAGCGCCAAGGGTCTTCCATGCCGATGGTTGGGTGTACTGGTACGTGGGATAGGTGTCCTATTTTGTGCATCGCATCCTTCACTTGCTTCTGCTTCATATCGAGCTGCATCTTGTAGCTCATATGCTGCAGCTGACAGCCTCCACATTTTTCATACACATCGCATGGTGGATCCACTCGTTCCTGGCTTGCTTCTTTTACGTCTAGAAGGATACCAAATCCAAAATTCTTCTTCACTTTAACAACCTTTACTTGTGCTTTTTCTCCTGGCAGGGCGTAGGGCACAAATAAGGGATAGCCGTT
The DNA here is from genome assembly GCF_042434395.1 of Pontibacillus salicampi. Classification (NCBI taxonomy): domain Bacteria; kingdom Bacillati; phylum Bacillota; class Bacilli; order Caryophanales; family Bacillaceae; genus Pontibacillus; species Pontibacillus salicampi. Next base: position 111,578 of record NZ_JBHLTP010000005.1, read on the forward strand.
TACCTTTCCTACTCCGTTGCCTTCATGAGTCAGGTCTTCAAAGGTTAGTTCAATTGTTTCGTTTTTATTCACAGGTGGTTGAGGTTTAGACATGCATACCTTCCTTTGCCGTTCTTAAATTTCTATCGAATTATATCATATATTACCCGTATCTGTAGCTTTTTCAACTTAGGTTCCTGATAGGGTGATTGTTCATCATTATTCCCAACACGAACAGACAGGATAACTGCATTTTTCTAATAACAAAACGAAAGACAGCCATTATCTCTGACTGTCTTGTTCCTCCCAAAAGGTTTTTGGGACATAAAATTCGAGGTGGCGATACAAATTGACAAATTCCCCGGGTAATAATCCGCCATATTCCCCGTCAATATTCAACTGCATTTTCTCATCCGTGTGCACTTTTATGCGATTAGCTGTCGTGTAGATAACGTTCGGATCACTAATGTGATTGCCCTTCATGGCAAGGCTTGCTAAGCGAATTAATTCGGGAATATTGACTTTCTTAATAATAAGCAGGTCAAACATTCCATCATCCATCAAGGCATCTGGAGCCAGCTTTTCTAAGCCGCCAATAGAGTTTGTATTAGATACAAGAAATACCATTACTTCTCCTTCAAACCATTTCCCGTCAAATTCAATTTGCACATAGGTTGGTCTAATGGAAGGAACCATTTCTACTCCTTTTAAATAATATGCTAATTGGCCGAGTACAGTCTTTAGTTTACTAGGCACTTCATACGTAAGCTCTGTAAGCTTTCCGCCACCAGCAATATTAACAAAGTAATGATTGTTTACTCTTCCTATATCAAGAGCTTTCGGATGCCCTTCCAAAATGACATCGACCGCTCCCTTTACATTTCGAGGCACATGAATTGCTCTAGCAAAGTCATTGGTTGTCCCAACGGGAATAATCCCTACACGGGGTCTATAGTCCTTTTCAGCAATACCGTTAATTACTTCATTTATTGTTCCATCTCCACCTGCAGCAACTACAAGGTCGAATTTTCGTTCCGCTGCCATACGCGCTGCTTCTATAGCGTCACCTTCACACGTTGTAGCGTGGGTAGACGTTTCATAGCCAGCTTGTTCGAACCGTTGGAGAATTTCTGGAAGTTCTCGTTTAACGGCCTCTCTTCCTGAGGTTGGATTGTATATGATTCGGGCTCGTTGCATAGGTCTTCCTCCATCCAAGCCATATTTACTTTCCCTATCATAGCTTTTTTTCATCGATTTGAAAAGTTTTTCCTTTTCCATCTTATTATGCGAAACACGACATTCCTATACCCTAAAATGCCTGTTTTCCATCTCATAAAATCAAAGCTAATCATCAATAAATCCTGCCGTTTACAACAGCAGGATTTATTCCATAGGCAGACTCGGGAGCGAATGTATTGGATGGAGGAGCCTTCATCCTCTCTAGGTTACACCGTTCCTGGAGTCTCTCACAAATGCATAGGTTACTTAGCGTTTGTCCATTTCTTCTATGATAATCTTGTTTACCATAGGCGGGTTGGCCTGCCCTTTCGTTGCTTTCATGACTTGGCCAACTAGGAAGCCGAGCGCCTTGTCTTTTCCGTTTTTATAGTCTTCGATAGACTGTTCGTTATTATCCAGAATGCCTGTGATAATCTCACGAAGCTGACCTTCGTCTGAAATCTGTCCAAGCCCCTGATCTTTTACAAACTGCTCTGGTTCTGTCCCCTTTTCGACTGTTTCTGCGAATACTTTCTTCGCAATTTTAGAAGAAATGGTTCCGTCCTCAATTAGCTTGATCATCGTTGCCAGGTTAACCGGAGTTAAGGCAAGCTCTTCCAGTTCTTTTTGCTGCTTGTTCATATATCCGGATACTTCACCCATGAGCCAGTTCGCTGCCTGCTTCGCATCTGCTCCGGCTGCAATCGTTTCTTCGAAGAAATCGGACATGGATTTGTTATTCGTTAGTACGGCTGCATCATATTCGGATAGTGCCAGCTCTTCCATGTAACGCTTCAAACGGGCGTCAGGAAGCTCTGGAATTTCATTATAAATACGCTGCTTCCACTCCTCTGAGATATAAAGTGGTACAAGATCTGGCTCAGGGAAGTAGCGATAGTCGTCTGATCCTTCTTTCACTCGCATGAGAATCGTTTCTTTCGTTTGCTCATCATAACGACGAGTTTCCTGAAGGATTTCTCCACCAGCAAGAAGGACTTCCTGTTGGCGCTTCTCTTCGTATTCTAGACCTTTTTGCAGGAAGGAGAAGGAGTTCAGGTTCTTAAGCTCTGTCTTCGTACCGAATTGCTCCTGGCCAATTGGTCGCAGGGAAATGTTCGCGTCGGCACGAAGGGAGCCTTCTTCCATCTTACAGTCGGAAACCTCTGTATATTGGATAATATTCTTCAGCTTTTCTAAATAAGCGTAGGCTTCTTTAGGAGAGCGGATATCAGGCTCTGATACAATCTCCACCAATGGTGTTCCTTGACGATTGTAGTCAACGAGAGAGTAGCCATCGTCGCTGTGAGTCAGCTTGCCGGCATCCTCTTCAATGTGTAGACGAGTAATACCAATGCGCTTCGTCTTTCCATCTACCTCAATATCAATATATCCATTTTCTCCGATAGGCTGGTCAAATTGAGAAATTTGGTAGGCCTTCGGATTGTCAGGATAGAAATAGTTTTTACGATCAAACTTCGTATCCGTGGCAATATCACAGTTCAAAGCCATGGCAGCTTTCATAGCATAGTTGACAACCTCTTCATTTAAAACAGGAAGTACGCCAGGATAACCGAGGTCAATTGGGTTAGCATTGGCGTTCGGCTCACTACCGAAAGCGTTAGGACTTGGACTGAAAATCTTGGAATCTGTTTTAAGCTCCACGTGGACCTCTAGTCCGATAATCGTTTCAAAGTTCATTATTTCGCACCTCCCAGGGACGGCTTGTGTGTATGGAAATCAGTCGCCTGCTCGAATGCATGCGCCGCACGATAGACTGTACTCTCATCGAAGTGGTTACCGATGATCTGCAGCCCAATTGGCAATCCTTCCGTAGAGAAGCCACATGGCACAGAGATGCCTGGAACACCTGCTAGGTTAACAGGAATGGTCAAAATATCGTTGGCATACATCGTTAGTGGGTCTTCTGTCTTCTCGCCAACTTTAAATGCTGGTGTTGGGGTAGTAGGTCCAATAATCACATCGTAGTCCTCAAATACTTTTTCGAAATCTTGCTTGATAAGCGTGCGGACTTTTTGAGCCTTTTTGTAATACGCATCGTAGTAGCCGGAGCTTAAAGCAAAGGTACCGAGCATAATACGGCGTTTTACTTCATCACCGAAGCCTTCACTACGGGAAAGCTTAAACATATCAATCATGTTCTCTGCTTGAGTGGAACGACGACCATATCGTACTCCATCAAAGCGTGCCAGGTTAGCAGAAGCTTCTGATGAAGATAACAGGTAATACGTAGATAGGGCATATTTAGAGTGTGGAAGCGTTACTTCCTCAAACGTTGCTCCCATATCTTCGTACACTTTTAACGCATTACGAACGGCCGTTTTTACTTCCTCGGTTACTCCTTCGCCGAAGTATTCTTTAGGAACACCAATTTTAAGACCCTTCACGTCTCCTGTGAGAGCTTTTGTATAAGAAGGGACTTCTACATTAGCCGAGGTAGAATCCATTGCGTCATGACCTGCTATTGTCTCTAGGACGTATGCATTATCTTCCACGGATCGTGTTAGTGGGCCAATCTGGTCTAGAGAGGATGCGAATGCAATTAAACCAAAACGGGATACACGACCGTACGTTGGCTTCAGTCCTACCACTCCGCAATATGCAGCCGGCTGACGAATAGAGCCGCCCGTATCGGAGCCTAAGGCAAACGGAACCTCACCAGCGGCAACAGCAGCTGCTGAACCACCGCTAGATCCCCCTGGTACATAATCCGTGTTCCACGGGTTACGCGTTGCATAGTAGCTAGAGTTCTCGTTAGAAGAACCCATCGCAAATTCGTCCATGTTCAGTTTACCAACTGTAACGGATTCAGCTGTATCAAGCTTTTGAATAACATGAGCATCGTATAGTGGGTCGTACAGGTTGTCTAGAATTTGACTGGCAGCCGTTGTGCGCAATCCCTTCGTAACGATGTTATCTTTAATACCGATAGGCATTCCGAAAAGGATGCCACGACCTTCCTTCGTGCCGCGAAGCTCGTCTAATTGCTTAGCGCGCTCTCTTGCGCCTTCTTCATTTAACGTTACAAATGCCTTCACTTCTTCGTCCACTTCTTCAATACGCTTATACGCTTCATCTAGTAGATCATTTACGCTGATCTCCTTGTTATGTAACCACTCTTGAATTTCGGACAGTTTGTGATCAAATAGCGACATGTGTTTCCCTCCCTATTCCAATACGGATGGCACGCGAAATTGGCCATCTTGTTTTTCTGGTGCGTTTTTTAGTGCATCTTCTTGAGAAATCCATTCTTTCGGTTCATCTTTACGCATAACATTTTTCAAATCTAGAACATGTGTAGTTGGTTCTACATGATCTGTATCTAATTCATTTAATTGTTCTGCAAAGGTAATGATATCGTCTAATTGCTTCGTAAACATATCTGCTTCGTCTTCAGAAACGTGCAAACGAGCTAAATGAGCAACGTGCTTTACCTGTTCTTTACTAATTCTGGACAATTGAATAACCTCCATTCGAGTCGAACCTCACATAATATAAGATGATACCAAACATACCGCCTAACAATCAATGTTCACACTTATTCTTTACAAAACAAAAGGACCTCTGCACCTATTATAGGGAGAGGTCCTTGTTAACATTTTTACATTACTTCGCTTTTGCTTCATCGAATTCTTGCTTGATTTCATCAGATGGTTCAGTGCCCATTAGACTGACAACAATGGCCACTATACCACAGATTAAGAAGCCTGGAACAATTTCGTATAATGCAAAAGCATCTTTAATAAACAGCTTCCAGATAACTACGGTTGCAGCTCCGGAAAGAATACCAAACATTGCTCCGTTTCTAGTTAACTTTTTCCAGAACAGGGACAATAGAATAATTGGACCGAAGGAGGCTCCAAATCCTGCCCATGCATAGCTAACTAACTCTAGTACAGATTTTTCGGCCCCATAAGCTAGAATAATTGCCAGTAGCGCAATAACAGCAACAGAGATACGACCAACCCATACTAGCTCTCTTTCAGAAGCATTCTTACGCAGAATTGCCTTGTAAAAGTCCTCTGCCACAGCAGATGAGGATACAAGCAGCTGAGAGTCAATAGTACTCATAATAGCTGAAAGAATAGCAGCTAGTAGAATACCTGCAATGACCGGATTGAAAAGCAACTGGGAGAAAGCAATAAAGATCTTCTCTGCTTCTGAGCTATCCGGAAGCATCGAGAAGCCATTCTGTTCGACTACCTTCACCCCAACGTCCGCTAGCTGTCCTGCATTAGCTGCATCACTTACATAAGCTATTCCTACAAAGCCTGTGAAGATAGCTCCGTATAATCCAAGAATCATCCACGTAACACCGATAAAGCGTGCTTTAGGGACATCCTTTGGAGAACGCAGCGCCATAAAACGTGTAATAATGTGCGGCTGACCGAAATAGCCAAGTCCCCACGCTAAGGATGATACAATACTTAATAACGTAACCCCTTCAACCATGTTGACACGAGATGGATCAATGTTACCAACGGTTGTAACAACTTCGTTCCAGCCGCCTAACTGGTTAATGGCAACGATTGGCACTGCAATAAGAGCGACAAACATTAAGATTCCTTGGACAAAGTCTGTCCAGCTTACCGCCAGGAATCCACCTAAGAAAGTATAGGAAATAATAACAATGGCTCCAATCCAAAGCGCCTGGTTATAGCCCATATCGAATGATGCTGAGAATAATTGCGCTCCGGCTACCATTCCCGAAGAAGTATAGAAGGTAAAGAATAGCAAAATAACAAGCGCGGAGATAACACGCAAAATATGGGAGTTGTCATGGAAGCGATTTTCAAAGAAGTCTGGAACTGTAATGGAGTCTTTAGCAACCTCCGTGTATGTTCTCAGGCGACGGGCAACGAATTGCCAGTTAAGATAGGCACCAATAGCAAGTCCTATTCCGATCCATGCTGCAGAAAAACCATTAATATATATAGCACCTGGCAAGCCAAGTAACAGCCAGCCACTCATATCAGAGGCACCGGCACTTAATGCTGCAACACCTGGCCCCAGTCGACGCCCTCCTAATACATAGTCTGACAAATTACTTGTCAGTCGGGAAGCAATTAAACCGATTAATAGCATCCCTAGTAAATATACGATAAACGTAATTAACGTAGCAGTACTCATCTGCTCTTATTCGCTCCTTTCAGTAAATAACGTAATAATGGATAGTAAAATTAATATTGGCATTGGGACGAATAAAAAGAACCACGTAGCCCCGGTTACTGCGAAATCTTCGCCCATCTTCCGACCTCCTTTATAATCTTTGAATTATATATACAACCCTATACAATTTTCATCCAATTCTGAAATCAATTAGATGCATGAATAAGGTAGCACACAGCTTAACGATTATGAACTAATATAACACAAACATTTTATTAGAACATTCTAAATTTTTTATTAATAAAGCCTATATGAATAATTATACACTATTGTTCGACATTTTGGTCTATATATATCCAAATACCTATATGTATTCACTATCATTAATAAAATTAAATCCATCATTTTCATATATTTCCCCAAATATGAAAATAAATGTTTACAAATATATACAAAAACGAGGCTAGATGATACTAGCCTCGTCAGACTGTCGTGAAAGTACGATACTGATTAAAAAAGCTACCTCGCCTACCAAAGATAAGCTTAGATGGGCGTGCTCATAAAGCACAATATAGAATTTCGCTTATATTTTTTGAGGTTCGCCTATAAATTTTGAAATCCGCTCATAAATTTTGATATTCGCCCATATTTTTAAAAATTCGCCCATAAATTTCGATATTCGCCTATAAATACAGAAATTCGCCTATATTTATCAAAACATGGTTTTTCCTCATGCTGAGTGGCTTGTTTTTACTAGCCGCGTAATGCTTGCTCGAAATCTTCTTTTAAATCTTCAACGTCCTCAAGACCAATTGATACGCGCACTAGCCCATCCGTAATCCCTAATTCGGCACGGCGCTCTCGTGGGATGGATGCATGTGTCATTTTTGCTGGTACTGAAATAAGACTCTCCACCGCGCCAAGACTTTCAGCAAGAGTAAAGTAGCGGAGGTTGCGTAATAATTTATCCGCATTTTCGGCACTGCCTACATCAAAGGAGATCATGCCACCTCCCCCTCTTGCCTGCTTCACATGAGTATCATGGCCTGCATGGGAGGTAAGCCCAGGATAATAAATAGTGCTCACTTGCGGATGGGTTTCCAAAAAGGATAGGAAGGATTTCGTATTGGCTTCAATTTCTTCCATGCGGACGCCTAGCGTTTTAATGCCACGCATTAACAGCCAGGAATCCTGAGGTCCAAGCACTGCTCCGGCTGAGTTTAGTACAAAGTGCACATCCTTGGCTAGCTGATCTGAATTCACCACTACTAGACCAGCTACAACATCACTATGACCGCCCAGATATTTCGTTGCACTATGCAGGACAATATCTGCTCCAAAATCAATCGGATTCTGCCAATACGGTGTACTGAATGTATTATCTACAATAAAGGTCAGATCATGCTCTTTAGCAATTTCCGCCGTTTCTGTAAGGTCTGTTATTTTCAGCAAAGGGTTGGTTGGCGTTTCTACATAAATAGCTTTCGTGTTCGGCTGAATGGCTTCTTTAATAGCCTCTCCATTAGATGTATCTACAAAGGATACTTCCAGGTTAAACCGGTCTAGTACATTGGATACAAGACGGTACGTTCCACCATACACATCATCTGTGAAAATGATATGGTCACCGCTCTTATAAAGCATAAGAACAGATGTAATAGCAGCCATGCCAGAGCCAAAAGCAAAGCCTGCCACACCGCCTTCGATATCTTTTATTAATTCCTCTAAAGCATAGCGGGTAGGATTTCCTGTCCGGGAATACTCATAGCCTTTATGCTGTCCAACTCCGTCCTGCTTGTAGGTACTAACTTGATATATAGGAACGGAAACGGCACCTGTTTGCTCGTCGCCGGTAATGCCACCGTGGATTAATTTCGTTTTTCTTCTCATTGTATCACTCCTCATAGATCCCTTGACTAATATATCGTTCACTACTGTCTGGAAAGACTGTCACAATGTTCGTCCCAGGCTTTGCACTCCTAGCCTCTCGCATAGCAGCTACAAATGCTGCACCGGACGAACTCGCAACCAGTAAGCCTTCCTGTAAGGCGAGTAGCTTTGCTGCTGCAAATGCTTCCTCATCAGAAATGGTATAAATCTGATCGAAATAGGCCGAGTCCATATAGGATGGTAAGAACTCCATCCCTATTCCTTCTGTTCGATGGGATCCTGCTTCTCCCCCATTTAGAATAGACCCTTCTGGCTCTACAATGACGGTTTTCGTGTGAGGGTTCTTCTCCTTTAAATAGCGTGCTGTCCCCATAAAGGTTCCGCCTGTGCCGCCTCCTGCTACAAAAATATCCACGTGCCCTTCTAATGCTTCATAAATCTCAGGCGCAAGTGTTTCGTAATAGGTGAGCGGGTTGGCTGCATTATTGAATTGTTGAGGACAATAGGCTTTCGGTATCTCTGCACAGAGCTCTTCAGCCTTACTAATGGCTCCCCTCATACCTTCTTCTGTTGGAGTATTAATAATCTCAGCGCCTAATGCTCTCATCAGCATCTGTTTTTCCTTGCTGAATTTCTTCGGCGTCACGAATAGGACACGGAATCCGCGTCCAATAGCCGCTAGTGCAATACCAATCCCTGTATTACCAGCAGTCGGTTCTATAATCGTTCCACCAGGCTGCAATGCCCCTGTATCTAGAGCATCCTGTAGTAATTTTTGACCCAGGCGGTCCTTAATGCTTCCGCCTGGGTTAAAGTATTCTAGCTTAGCAAACAGTCGGACCTCGTTTGGAAGAGGCACCTTCGTTAATTGTATGAGTGGTGTATTTCCAATCAGATCCTGAACGGTTGTCACGTACTTCATTGCTGTTAGCTCCTTACTGTTCGTCTGCAAACACCTGTGTCCATTCATCCTTCTTATCTAGCAGTTCCTGCGCAAGCTGTTTAGCTCCTTCTAAGCTGTGGCTTGCTGCAAATCCGCATTGCACTTCATTGCAGGCAGGTACTTCCGTCGCTTCAAGGACGTCCTTAAGGGTGTTCTCTATTACTGATAACACGTTTTCATAGCTGTCATCATTTAGCAGGGCGATGTAAAACCCAGTCTGACATCCCATCGGACCAACATCTAAAATATGATCGTGGTGATTCCGACTGAACTCTGCCATCATATGCTCTAACGAGTGGAGAGATGGCATATCCATGTGCTCCTGGTTTGGCTGCTTGATGCGCAGATCATACTTATAAATTTTGTCCCCGCTTGGTCCTTCTGTAATTCCGACAAGGCGTACATATGGCGCCTTTACTTTTGTATGATCTAAATTAAAGCTTTCCACGTTCATTGGCATGAAAAATCTCTCCCTTACCTTTTTATTGTTTTATTGCCTTCATTAACCAAACGTATTGGTTTAATTGTTCAAACATGACTTCAAATCCATGACGTTTACACATTTCATCTAGGGTTGGAATATCACTGTAATACTCCGTTGATAAATCTTCGGCTAGATTATGGTGATAGGCAGCTATCGCCTTTTCAATCATGTGCCGTTTTGCTTGCTTTGTCGGAAAGATTGTATCCGCAAAAGCAATTACCCCTCCCGGTGCTAGTAGATTGCTATATTTCTCCAATGCCTCTTCCTTCTCTTCATCTGTTAAATGATGAAAAGCATAAGAACTCACAATAGAATCTATCGGTACATCTAAAGAAGGGAACTCTATAAAATCTCCCTCTTGTATCTTTGCCTCTGGAACCTTCAGCTGACCAATCTTCAACATTTCGAAGGATGGCTCCACACCGTACACAGTGAAGCGCTGATCAACAAGCTTTCTCGTCAAATTTCCTGTTCCTACCCCAAACTCCAGTACATTCGGACCCTTTGCCTGCACAGCCACAGCATGAAGAATATCATCATATCCTTTAAATACTTCTTGATATTGAATATCCTTTCCAGCTACTGTCTGGTCATAGGATTTTGCCCAGCCATCAAATAAATCTATAAATTCCCTACCCATTTATCGTTTCACCTCAACGGTAATTTTTATAATTCCTATGAGTTTACTAGGTTTTTGTCTATTATGGTGAGTATAGCATAGCCTAGAATAGGAAGTAAATAGGCATGCGCCTAATTTACAAATACTTACTCCAGTATATGGAAGGGCTTACATTTATGATAACAAATAGAATTGTTTCTGTCGTTAGGGATGGAATGTTTCATACACCACAAAAAAAGAGATCCCCCTCAAGGGAATCTCCATTATTGCCCATAAATATGAACATACGGCTCATCTTGACCTGGTTCTCTCGAGATGAGTGCTTCCTGGCCATCATGGGATTCTATATTCACTTCCAAGGCAAAGTAGTTAGGGAAATTTTCAACGATAAGCGAATACACATATTGTGTTAACCCAATTACCTCCGTTTGCCCTTTGAACTCTATTGGGATCTCAATGGTTAACTCGGTCAATTGGTCATCCACATAGAAGCCACGGCCGACTACACCTATATAATTCGGGAAGTATTCTTCCACGTCACTCTGGAGATTACTGATTAAATTGGCGTCTTCTGGATGCTGTCCTTTCCCTTCCTCAGATGGGAATAGAACATGATCCTCTTCAATGGTGTCCCAGCTGCCAACCTTCAAGTCACCGCCTTTTACAGCGGTCTTTGCCACAAAGTTACCTGGCACCATGGAGCCTTTTTCCTCTTCACGGTAAATGGCGAACATAATCGGCACGTCTTCTAGATCTTCCATTTCACGAAGGCGTTCGAGCACTGTCTGCGCTATATCCTTCGCTTCTTTCATCATCTCATCTGTGCTAATGTCCTCTGTGCGAACTGCTCCGCCAACTTCGGTTTGAAAGCGGAATTGTGATTTCATCGCGAGGCCGATAGAGATGCCCTCTGTTTGCACTACATTACCTTCTTTACTTTGCTTTAAATAGTCCTGTTCAAGAATATGAGATAGATATTTCGGTTTATCCCTCAGCTCTTCTTCCCCTGCATCCTCCTTCACAGCGGGATTCAAGCCTCCTTCTGTTCCATCGGACTCACTGTTATTTTTAGAGCGGTCCAGCCAATCGTACAAAATATCGTCTGTTAAGTATTGGCCTTCCTGAAAGTAATATTCCTTTGGATCATATACACTTTTGGAATGCCGGCGGAGACCTACTTCCATTTCCTTAATATCTAGTCGATTAGTTATTTGATTCGTAATAACTCCTCGTGATTTACTCGGCTTATATTCCTCCAACGGACGATAGTACTCATCAGATATATTGTATTTCGGCACGATTGCCTTTTCTTTATTACTTTGTTCTGTGGTTTCGACGCCTACTTCCTCGTTCTTCTCATAGGCGGGAGCGCATCCTGTTATGATTAAAACAAGGCTCAACACTGACAATGCGATCCGCTTCATGTTTTCTCCACTCTCCCTATTGATTTAACGCTTCTTGCAAGCGCTGTTCATCCCAGACCTCTATCCCAAGCTCCTGGGCTTTTTCTAATTTAGAGCCAGCGTCCTCTCCTGCAATGACGATATCAGTTTTCTTACTAACGCTTCCAGTTACTTTCCCGCCATATGCTTCTACCTTTTCCTTAGCTTCGGAGCGAGAGAAGATTTCCATCTTACCTGTAATGACTACCGTCTTGCCACTTAGTAGAGAATCTTCTATTTGTTCACTCTTTTTCGGTCCCAAATACTCTAGATTCAGCCCTAGCGAGTGCAGCTCCTCCATTAATTCAAGCACCTGGGGCTTTTCAAAATAACGGACGACAGAATCAGCTAGCTTTTCCCCGACATCATGAATCTCTATTAGCTCTTCAAATGTCGCTTCTCTTAAACGATCCATCGTTTCAAAATGCTGAGCTAGTGTTGTAGCAGCCTTGGAGCCGACAAAACGAATACCCAAGCCAAATAGCAGTCGCTCCAGTGAGTTTTGTTTGGACGCTTCAATCGCCTCTAATAAGTTATCTGCTGATTTTTCACCCATACGTTCCAGCTTCAAAAGCTCTTCCTTATCTAGCTTATACAAATCCGCTATAGTATGAACAAGATTTTCGCGGAACAGCAGAGCTATAACCTTTTCACCGAGTCCATCAATATTCATTGCATTACGGGAAACGAAATGAATTAAGCCTTCGCGGAGCTGAGCAGGACAGTTAGGGTTGATGCAACGAAGAGCTACTTCTTCCTCCAGTCGTTCTAGGTCACTACCACATTCCGGACACGCCTCTGGCATATGATATTCTTCCTCGTCGCCTGTCCGTTCGTCCCAGACGACTCGAACGACTTCTGGAATAATATCCCCTGCTTTTTTAATAACCACCGTATCGCCAATGCGAATATCCTTCTCGCGAATGAGATCTTCATTATGAAGGGAGGCACGCTGCACCGTCGTTCCAGCAACCTTTACCGGTTCTAGTATCGCAGTTGGAGTGACAGCTCCTGTACGACCGACGCTGAGCTCAATGTCAGTCAGCTTCGTAATTGCTTCCTCGGCAGGAAATTTATACGCAATAGCCCAGCGAGGACCTTTTGCGGTAAAGCCAAGCTCCTCCTGTTGATCTAAATGATCGACTTTAATCACAATGCCATCAATTTCGTAATTCAATTGATTGCGAGCCTCTGTCCATTCTTGAACATATGCAATAACTTCCTCAATGGTAGCACATTTCCGCCATTCTGGATTGGTCTTAAAGCCTAGTTTTTTTAAATACTCCAACCGTTCACTGTGCGACTCTAACTCTCCAGCATCCCACTGTCCAACACCATATAAGAAAATATCCAGGTTACGACTGGCGGCAATTTTAGGATCCAATTGACGCAAGGAGCCTGCCGCAGCGTTACGCGGGTTTGCAAATGGCTCCTCCCCATTCTCTTCCTTCGCTTCATTTAGCGCGATGAAGGAGCGATGCGGCATAAATGCTTCGCCTCGCACCTCAATGGTTTCACCTTCTGGCATACGGAGCGGGATGCTGCGAATGGTTCTAAGGTTAACGGTAATATCCTCCCCTGTCGTCCCATCCCCTCGAGTTGCACCTTGTACGAACAGCCCATCCTCATAGCGTAATGAGATAGCTAGCCCATCTATTTTCAATTCACATACATAGCTCACCTGCTCCCCAATACCATCCTGCACACGTTTATCAAAATCGCGGAGATCTTCTTCATTAAACGCATTTCCAAGACTTAGCATCGGGATAACGTGCTGGACTTTCTCAAAAGCATCAAGCGGCTTTCCCCCAACACGCTGGCTAGGGGAATCGGCTGTGATAAGCTCTGGATACTCTTCCTCTAAGGAGACTAATTCCTGCATCCGTTTGTCATATTCATAATCTGAAACACTAGGAGTGTCTAAGACATGATATTCGTAATTATACTTCTCTAGCTCTTTTCTAAGCTCTTGAATTCGTTCTTGAGAATTCATTGACACACCTCACCTTACACTTTGGTCACTGGGGCAAATTTAGCAAGCACCCTTTTCACACCTGTCGGAGCAGAGAAGGCAATATCGAGCTCCATGGAATCCCCTTCGCCTTGAACTCGGACTACGGTGCCTTCTCCCCATTTCTTATGCGACACCTTGTCACCAGATTTCCAGTCCAAGCTGCCTGCTCCTGCACCAGCCTTCTGATTCATGGTTGTCGCTTTTCGTTTCGGCTGTGCTTTCGCTTTACTGTTAAAGCCACCACCATTGAAACCACTAGGCGCTGGATCTTGAAAGCCACCGAAAGAAGAGGATGGGGCTGCTTCTTTCCCTTCCATTAGATCTTCTGGAATTTCTCCAATGAAACGACTGATTGGATTCATATTCGTTTTACCAAATAGTGTGCGCATTTTTGCATGAGTTAAATACAATTGTTGCTCTGCTCTTGTAATTCCTACGTATGCAAGGCGTCGTTCCTCTTCCATTTCCTCTTCATCCATGATGGACCGACTGTGCGGAAAGACGTTCTCCTCCAAGCCAATGAGGAATACAACTGGGAACTCCAGCCCTTTGGCAGAGTGTAAGGTCATGAGGGTTACTTTATCATCGGCAAACGGGTCGTCATCCGCCTGATCGATATCCGCGATTAAGGCAAGGTCTGTTAAGAAGGCAATCAAGCTCTTATCTTCACTTGTTTCCTCAAAATTCTTCGTTACGGACATAAACTCATTAATGTTCTCTAATCGACTTTGGGATTCAAGACTTTTATCATTCTTCAGCATCTCTTCATAGCCTGTCTGATGGAGGACGTCCTCGACAAGGTCTGTAGCTGATAAATAATCCTGCTGCTGTGTCCAGTTTCTAATAAGCTGACCAAATTGCTTCAAGGCGGCTGTTGCCTTTTTACTCAAGCCGACGAATTCCACTTCACCAACAGCTTGGTACATGGAAATATCGTGTCTCGCTGCATACATTTGCAAATTCTCAAGAGATGTCTTACCTATGCCGCGCTTCGGCATATTGACTACACGAGAAAAGCTAATATCATCATGGGGATTAGAAATTAGTCGCAGATACGCAAGCAGATCTTTAATTTCCTTACGATCGTAGAACTTCGTGCCGCCGATGATTTGATATGGGATGTTGGCTTTGACAAACGTCTCCTCAATCGTACGAGACTGGGCGTTCGTACGATATAAAATTGCTACATCTTTATACTTATGTTCCCTGCCGCGTACGATATCTTCAATTTTATTCGTAATAAACAACGCTTCATCTCGTTCTGTCGGCGCTTCGTAATATTTGATTTTGTTACCATCATCATTATCTGTCCATAGATTTTTCGGCTTTCGGCCGGAGTTGTTTTGAATCACTTCGTTCGCAGCATTCAAAATACTCTTTGTAGAACGGTAGTTTTGCTCTAGCATGATGGTGGTGGAGCTTGGATAGTCCTTTTCAAAGTTGAGGATGTTCTGGATATCCGCCCCTCGCCAAGCATAGATAGACTGATCGGAGTCTCCAACGACGCAAAGGTTCTGATAGCGATTCGCCATTAGCTTCACAAGCTGATATTGCGCATGGTTCGTATCCTGATACTCGTCCACGTGGATGTATTGGAAACGGCGCTGATAATACTCCAACACCTCTGGAACACGATCAAACAGCGTTAACGTCTGCATAATTAGGTCATCAAAATCGAGAGATTGGTTTTTACGCAGCGTCTTCTCATATTCTTCATAAACCTTCGCTGTTTGCTGCTCATAAAAATTGCCTACTGTTTTGCCAAAGTCTTCGGCTGTTTTCAATTCGTTCTTTGCACCACTAATAGCCCCTAGCATTGCACGAGGGTCATACTGTTTTGGGTCAAGATTTTGATCCTTTAGGATTTGCTTGATGACAGAAAGTTGATCAGAGGAATCTAATATTGAGAAGTTGCGGTCGATTCCGATACGGTCAATGTCGCGACGAAGAATACGGACACACATCGAGTGGAAGGTCGAAATCCACATATCGTTTGCTTCTGGTCCGACAATATCTGCGACACGATCCTTCATCTCACGTGCAGCTTTATTAGTAAACGTAATCGCTAATACGTTACGCGGCGATACATCCTTCTCTCCTAGTAAATAGGCGATACGGTGCGTTAGGACACGGGTCTTCCCACTTCCAGCACCAGCCATAATCAACAATGGTCCATCGGTTTTCTTAACAGCCTGCTGCTGTTCTTTATTTAAACCTTTTAATAAATCGTCTGCTATTGGGCTCAAGAAAAGACACCTTCCTTTTTAAGTTGTTTCTTTTATCGCTTTCACTGTTTTCAGCGCAGCTTTTTTATTGTCATAAATAATGTTGCCTACGACGATGACATCTGCGTACGATTTCATTTCCTTCGCCTGCTCCATCGTCTCGATGCCTCCCCCATAAAAGAGAAGCGTGTTGTGCAGGGCTCGTCCGACTTTCTCTACTAACGCCGGGTCGCCATACATTCCGCTATATTCCAGATAAAAAATAGGAAGCTTAAACATGTTCTCAGCCATTTGCGCATAGGCAAGGACAGCTTCCTCATTCGGCATTTCACATTCCGTTTTCTGATAGGCCTTGGAATCGGGGTTCAAAATACAATACCCCTCCAGCATAATTTCATCCCAATCCATCATTTCGCCATATTCCTCTACAGCCTTATGATGAAGACCCATGACCCACTTTTTGTCCGTACTGTTTAATACAGTCGGTACGAAATAGTAATCATAGCCTGGTGTGACCGATTCGAGATTGGACATCTCTAATATAACAGGTACGGTAAAGCGACGGATACGAGCAAGTAAGGATAGCACTTGGTCAATCGTCACTCCATCTGTGCCGCCGACAATAACAGCGTCGGTGCCAGATTCGCATATATCTTCTAAATCTTTGTCGGAAATTTCCTTATTGGGGTCCAGTTTAAATACATGTTCCCATTGGTTCATATCGTACATGATGTGAGCCTCCGTTTTACGTTATCCATCTGTACATTATACCAAAAACCACACCGTTACATGAACGGGAAGTTATTTGTTTTTTAGGCTGGACTTGTGAATGAAATTTCGCTATGCTACTATTAATAAGCAAACGCATTAATATCATATGATGACGGAACGATAGTACTTATTCTCCTCTGCAGAAGCGATTCGGGGACGGTGGAAGCCCGAAGTATGAGATAAGGAAACGGCATTCCCGAATATGTACGTATATAAAGTGGATGCCTCTATTGTGCATCAATCAGGGTGGAACCGCGGGTAAACTCTCGTCCCTGGGCTTAGTCCCAGGTACGGGAGTTTTTTCTATTCTCACAGCCATATCAGGGAGCTAAGTAAGTATTGTTCATTTCTAGTTTATACCCTTTAAAGGAGGAAATTCGTATGTCGAGCAGTATGGAGCATTTAGTATCACACGCGAAGCATCGCGGCTTTATTTTTCAAGGGTCCGAAATTTACGGAGGTCTTGCGAACACATGGGATTACGGTCCACTAGGCGTAGAGCTAAAAAATAACTTAAAACGGGCATGGTGGCAAAAGTTCATTCAGGAGAATCCGATGAATGTTGGGCTAGACGCAGCGATTCTTATGAACCCGAAAACTTGGGAAGCATCTGGTCACCTTGGTAACTTCAACGATCCTATGATTGATTGTAAAGAATGTAAATCACGACACCGTGCTGACAAGCTTATTGAGAACAAGCTGGAAGCAGATGGCAAGGAAATGGTTGTCGATGGCCTTCCATTTGAAGAAATGGCACGTCTAATTGGAGAACACGATATCGTATGCCCAACATGTGGGGAAAAGAACTTTACAGGCATTCGTCAGTTTAACCTGATGTTCAAAACCCAGCAAGGTGTAACAGAAGGTGCAACGGATGACATCTATCTTCGTCCAGAGACAGCTCAAGGAATCTTCGTGAACTTTAAAAATGTACAGCGCTCTATGCGTAAGAAGCTTCCATTTGGTATTGGCCAGATCGGCAAGAGCTTCCGTAATGAAATCACTCCAGGTAATTTCATTTTCCGAACGCGCGAATTCGAGCAAATGGAAATGGAATTCTTCTGTAAGCCTGGCGAGGAGCTGGAATGGTATGATTACTGGAAAAACTTCTGCCACAAATGGTTAACCTCCCTTGGCGTAGCAGATGAGAACCTTCGTCTCCGTGAACACGGGGAAGACGAATTGTCCCACTATAGTAATGCAACAACTGATATAGAATATAAGTTCCCGATGGGCTGGGGCGAGCTGTGGGGTATTGCATCCCGTACGGACTTTGATTTAACCCAGCACGCCAATCATTCTGGCGAGGACTTCCAATATATCGATCAGGAAAACAACGAGCGCTACATTCCATACGTAATCGAGCCAGCTCTTGGCGCAGACCGTCTGGCACTAGCATTCCTTGCTGATGCATACAAGGAAGAAGCACTAGAGGACGGAACTTCTCGAACCGTAATGAACTTCCATCCAGCAGTAGCACCATATAAGGCAGCCGTTTTCCCACTATCGAAAAAGCTCGGCGATCAAGCGAAGGAAGTATTCGCAGAACTAAGTAAGCATTTCATGGTTGATTACGATGATGCTGGCTCGATCGGTAAACGGTACCGCCGTCACGATGAGATTGGCACACCATTCTGTATCACGTACGACTTCGATTCTCAGGAGGATGGTCAGGTTACCGTTCGCGACCGTGACACAATGGAGCAAACGCGCATGTCTATCTCAGATTTACGTAGCTTTTTAGAAGAAAAAATGTCCTATTAAGAAATATGGAGAGCCTATGGCCAGTGCCGTAGGCTTTTTTGATGGGGAGAGTGGAGCTCTCAAGCATTTATGGGCGGATATTTTGATTTATAGGCGGATTTCAAAATTTATGGGCGAATTTTTATTTTTATGAGCGTATTGGCGTGTTTTATGAGCGAATTTCTTTTTTTATGGGCGGTGCCCTGATTCGGGGTGCGAGCACTATACTTAAAAAAAGCTCCCTACCAATTTGGTAGAGAGCTTCTCTATTATTCCTCTTCCTTAATACGGTCTAGCGCCATAACATAGGCATCATTTCCATAGTTCAAGCAACGCTTCACCCGGGAGATGGTTGCTGTGGAGGCGCCTGTGTCCTCTTCAATCTTATGATACGTATGGCCATCCCGAAGCATACGAGCAACTTCAAGACGCTGGGCTAGTGACTGGACCTCATTCATCGTTGCTAAGTCGTCAAAAAACTCATAGCACTCTTCTACTGTTTCGAGGGAAAGAATTGCTTGGAATAGCTGATCTAGTTCTTTTCCACGTAATTTATCAATTTGCATGTGTGACACTCCTTTACCTATTGCGCGCTTATCGATACGGATTGGTTTATTCCTGGATTCTCCGGCACTATATTTACCCATGTTTTACCGGGTACGAACCCTGTCGGCTCTCCATCCTGATATGGAACGATGCGCCCTTCTTTATTTCTCCATTGCACCTCTTGAACCTGACCTTGTTGAATGAGGTACCCATTACCGCCGGATTCCAAATCAACAGCTCTTCGTCCTGCACCGTCTATCACCTTATGATTAGCCTCGACGATGAAGACATTCTCTAGCAGCATCGGCTCGTTCGTTTCATAATCAACTGTTTGTACTCCATCATTCCATCGCGTGTACTGCCCTGTACCCTCATTAAATTGATACTCTACTATCTCCTGTGGTGTAGAGGAATACGTGATGCGTACTGTCGCAGCTGAATCTCCCTTTATAGCTTTCACATCTTCCTCGTTAAGAAAAGGGAGCGAATCGTGATTCATCCTTGTGGATATACCTTTGGATGTGGCCGTATCCTCTATCCCATCCCACTGTAAATAGGAATTGTGAGGAGGGCTTCTAAAGTTTACTCGTTGAAATAATGTACCGTTGTTATCATAGTAAGTACCATTTAGATGGTCAATCCATCCATTCATTTGATTTTCAATATGCGTCGCCGCTCCGTGATACACGAACAGTGCCTCATGAGATTGGGCTAACTTCACATAGTATTCTCTTGCGCTTCGGACAGGCCCGATAACATCAGGCTGTTCACTATGAAAAAGAGCTAAAAAGCGTGTAATAGATCCTTCTGCTAATACTTCATATACCACATCGGCCTTCGTTAATCCCGTTTGTGGTCTTGCTGAACTGTGGTTATTAACCATCACAGCTATTACTCGTTGATTCACTGGTTTATCTGTTCGTTTACCCGTTAGCGGAAACACATTATATCCAGCAGAGGCTTCATCCTGGTTCTGCTCCGTGCCCTCGCCCTCTTCTTGGGACGTATTCTCCGTTACATCCGCCCCGTCATTTGATTCTATTTGAACCTGCTCGTCCTGAGAGGAGCAGGCAGCGAGGACCATCAGTAAAAGAAAAAACAACCATAGGAGTCGCTTACTCATGTATTCCATTCCCCTCTAGTGTACCTGTTTCTTTAACTTATTTACATTTTACCGCATTATTGCAGGAAAGAGTACCTCTTTCTTTTTCACATCCATAATTCCCTTCGGAGTGATGCGAATAAACGGCAAGTGCGTGGAGGATAAGAATAACAGCGTGTACACAGGATCCCCAAATGGGAAGCCATGCTCCTCCACAATACGCTGGTATTCCTTCGCCTTCTCTATTAATGATTCCATTGGCATGTCAGACATCATGCCTTGAATAGGTAATGGCAATTCATAAATGATGTGTCCGTGATGGCTTAATACAATACCCCCACCTATTTCCTTCATCCTTTCAAAAGCGAGTCGCATATCTTCTTTATTTTTACCGATAACGATGATGTCGCCCGTATTGGAATACGAGCTGACTAGCCCGCCGAGGGAGGTGGTAAATCCCTTGAGTAGAGAATTCACTTTCCATTCTCCGTCACGGTCCATCAGCATTAAGAAGGCTTCATCCTCGGCATTCACTTCATTGCCGGACAACTCCGTCTGTATAGGATATGGCTTTAAAATAACATCATTCACCATTTCAAGACCGAGTGGCAAGGAGAATTGGAGGTCCTTATCCGTCAATTCCCAATCGAGCTGAAGGGGGCCTAATTCATGCTTTTGCCAGTCAAATTCATCCCCAACCTGCTTATTTTCGCCCCGATCCTTTACCCATTTTCCTTTCGCTAATACGGAGACGGGGGTCGGTTGATCTTTGGCATCGAGGAAGTTAATGTGAGCTACCCGTCCAGGTCCAATTGACCCTATTCGGTGCTCCATCCCGAAATGCTTGGCTACATTGTAAGAGCTCATACAATACGCTTCTACCTCAGGAATTCCTTGTTCTAAAGCAATGGAAATACACGTATCTATCATACCTTGCTCATAAAAGGATGGTGTGGATCCGTCCGTTGTAAACATCAGCCTATCGTACACCTCTACACCTATTTCCTTCATTTCCTGAACCAGCTTCGGTAAATCAGGACGGATGGAGGAATAACGAAGCGCAACAGTGTACCCTAAGCGTAGACGGTCCCACACTTCCTTTCCGTTCATGGCCTCGTGGTCTCCGTCTGTTCCCAGCAGCTTCATTTTAGTCAAGGTCCTCTCTGAAGCGCCTGGGAAATGTCCTTCAACGGGTTTTCGGCTCCGCTTCGCTTCCTGCATCCAATGAAGAACATGGTCATCATCCTTCAGCACACTGGGCCAGCAGGTCAGCTCTCCTCCCTGCAGCACTGCATCGTGATTCAGCCAATCCATAACCTGTCGATCAGATAACAATGCATCCTTTTCCTGCAGAGCTGATTGGGAGTCAAAACGGCTCCACCAGTAAAGTGATACTGGTAGGTCATTTAAATCCTCCATTAAAGAAAACGCTTTCTTTGTTTCCAATAAAAAAAGCAACACTAAGTTGTCATTAATTAATGTGGTTGTTCCTGTCTGCGATGCATATTGCGCTAAACGATGGGGATTATATAACTGGAATGGGTGGGAATGAGGCTCAATGTAGCCCGGCACTAAATACCGTTCAGAGCAATCCACGTATTCAATTGCATTGTTTTCTTCAGGAAGCTCCTCCCCGACATAGATGATCCGATCATCATAAATCCAAATGTGGGCTTCCATCCAGCGTTTCATATATACGTTCAAGTAAGTAGCATTCATTAGCACAATGGTTGGTGTGATATGGCCGTCCATGACAGAGACATGCTCGCGCAACTGTCGGTTTCGCCATCTGTAACGGTGTTCGTTCATCATCTCGTCCCCCATAGCTTTTTTTCTATTTTAACACAATGCTCAAGTTTACTGCATTAACGTTTTGAAGGGAATGTGAAAAAATGGTACGTCCAAACATCGGCATTATTAACGCAATGATACGGATTACGGTCGGTTTGACCATGCTGTCCTACACTACAGCAAGATTGATACGTAAACCATGGCGTCAGAACAGCCTATTTATGGCTATGATTGGAGCTATGAAGGTAGCAGAAGGCATCGTACGCTACTGCCCAGTTACCGCTTTAATGGAAGGTAGGCAAGAAAAACGGAATCAGAAGGAACAGGAGAGCTTCTTTAATCCGTCGTAAACTAAGTGTATGTAGCTGACCGACGCACGATAAGTTTCAAGCAAAACAAAAAGCCCAGCATGGACTGGGCTTTATCATTAAAGGAGGTTTAGTGGATGAACATTATGGAATATTTAACGGACATGACCTTCGTCATAGCTACCATTATTGGAAGTATCGTCGCGATTCTTTTTATTTATATTCAGAAGAGGAAGAAGACGTAATGGCTTTTCGCCCGATATCCTTCCGGTAGAAGAAATCCGCTCCTATCTCGGCTTGATCGTAAACAGCATAGATGGATGCAAGGGCTTTTTCAAGGGTGCTCCCTATAGCACCAACGAGCAGCACTCTCCCCCCACTGGAAACGAGCTGCTCCTCGCGTTGGCTTACACCGGCAAAGATAGTAAATGTCTTCTCCTCGCTTTCCAATCGAGGTAGAATCATTCCCTTCTCATACGAACCAGGATACCCCGCGGAAGCAAGGACAACTCCTGCACACCAGCCATCCTTCCATTGCAGCTGAGGATCGTTTCCTCTTACTACATCCTGCATTACCTGAAGCAAATCGTTCTCTAATAAGGGAAGAATGGCTTGTGTTTCAGGGTCCCCAAAGCGCGCATTGAATTCAATTACTTTAGGGCCTTCTACTGTTTGAATACACCCTGCATATAAGACTCCTACAAAAGAACGTCCTTCCTTGACTAATGCTTTGGCAGTCGGTTGTACGATAGAAGAAACAGCGGTTTGGATTACATCCTCTGTTAAAAACGGCACCGGAGCGTACGCACCCATACCACCAGTATTTGGACCTTCATCATTATCATAAGCTCGCTTATGATCCTGAGCTGGCAGCATAGGGTACACCCTCCCTCCATTTACAAAAGCCATAAGAGAGAACTCTTCTCCTTCTAAATATTGCTCTACGACCACCCGATGCCCTGCATCACCGAATTGGTCACCCTCCATCATCCGGTCAATAGCTTGAAAGGCATCTTCCTTCGTCATGGCAACGGTCACTCCTTTACCAGCAGCTAACCCATCTGCTTTGACGACAATCGGCACTCCTTGTGCAAGAACATATTCCTTTGCCTCCTCTGAACTAGTACATGTTTTGTAAGAAGCAGTAGGAATGTTATATTGCTCCATTAATTCCTTAGCAAACGCTTTGCTTCCTTCTATGAGCGCAGCAGCTTTTGTAGGTCCGAAAATGGCAAGACCAGCCTCCTGAAATAGGTCGACTACTCCTTCTAATAATGGAACCTCAGGACCCACTACTGTAAAGTCTATACTATTCCTTTTAGCAAACTCCACCAGCTTGACACCATCAGTAGCGGAGATAGCCACTGTCGCAACCTCCATGCCGCTATTACCAGGGGCAGCGTAGAGGTTGGTAATAAGAGGACTTTCTTTTAGCGCCATTACAATACTATGCTCTCGGCCGCCTTCGCCAATGACCAAAACGTTCATCCAATCACTCCTTCTTTGACCAAATTAGTGTTTAAAGTGACGCATTCCTGTAAAGACCATCGTAATCCCGTGTTCGTTACACGCATCGATGGAATCCTGATCTCGCTTTGAGCCGCCTGGCTGTATAATAGCTGTAATTCCAGCCTTGGCTGCTTCTTCCACTGTATCTGGCATCGGGAAGAAGGCGTCACTAGCAAGAGCTGCTCCGTGACTATGGTCGGAAGCTTGCTCAAAAGCTATCTTGGCTGCTCCAACACGGTTCATTTGTCCAGCACCAACACCAACTGTCTGCTGCCCCTTTGCAACCACGATAGCGTTCGATTTCACATGCTTAACGACCTTCCACGCTAGCTTCAAGTCTTGCCATTCTTGTTCTGTCGGCTCTCTATCCGTTGGCACAGAGGTTGTAACATCCTCTAGGCTAGCCTCGTCTACATCTTGTACTAGCAATCCACCACGGACTGAGGTAAGCTGCTGACCAGCCCCCTGCTCCTTCGTCATATCCACCTGTAACAGGCGCAGGTTCTTCTTCGTGGTTAAGATATCTAGCGCTTCCTTGGAGAAGGAAGGGGCAATAATGATTTCTAGGAAAATCTCTTTCATTTTCTCTGCGGTGTTGCCATCTAGCTCCCGATTTACTGCGACTATGCCGCCAAAAATGGAAACAGGATCAGCCGCATACGCTCGCTCATATGCTCCAAAAAGAGAATCAGCCGTACCAACGCCGCATGGGTTCATATGCTTCACTGCAATAGCTGCGGGCTCTGTAAAATCAAGCACCATGGATAAGGCAGCATTAGCGTCCTGAATATTATTATAGGAAAGCTCTTTTCCGTTTAATTGGCTGGCATGTGCTAGAGAAATCCCCTTGTATAATGGATCCTGGTAAAAGGCTGCCTGCTGGTGAGGGTTTTCCCCATATCGCAAGGATTGGACCCTTTCATAGGTTCTCGTATATTGCTCAGGTGCGCTGTCTTCTACTGCTTCCGCGAAATAGCCGGCAATGTGAGCATCATAGCTTGCTGTATGCTGGAATACCCTCGCCGCTAATTGCTTACGATAGGTAACAGGCACCTCACCTTCTTTTATGTAAGAGAGCACTTCCTCGTAATGGTCTGGCTCGACCACCACTGTGACGTGCTGAAAGTTCTTGGCTGCAGCTCGCAGCATAGTCGGACCACCGATATCAATGTTTTCAATTGCTTCTTCTTCTGTAATACCATCCTTAGCAATCGTTTCTTTAAATGGATATAGATTCACCACAACAAGCTCTATTCCGTTAATACCAAGGTCTTCTAGCTGCTTAACATGGTCCTCTTTATCCTGTTGAGCTAATAGTCCGGCATGAATATGAGGGTGCAGTGTTTTGACACGCCCCTGCAGAATTTCTGGGAATTGGGTAATGTCTGATACTGATGCAACAGGAACTCCAGCCTCCTCGAGCTTTCGTTTCGTACCTCCAGTAGACACAAGCTCATACCCCTGCTCTACTAGTTGCTTTGCAAATGCTACAATTCCTTCTTTATTCGATACGCTCAATAAGGCGCGCTTATGTTGTGACACGATACATCTCTCCTTCGACTAATTGTTGAATAACTGCTGGATAGAGCCGATGCTCCACTTGCTGAATTTTACTCTGAAGGCTCGTAACATCATCCTCTGTCGTAACTCGCACCGCTTCCTGAGCTATAATCGGGCCGGTGTCCATTCCCTCATCAACGAAATGTACCGTGACCCCTGTCACTTTCACACGGGCGTCGAGAGCCTGCTGCACGGCATCTTTACCTGGAAACGAAGGCAGGAGCGATGGATGGATATTGACTATACGATTAGGAAATGCCTCTAACAAGGTTGTTCCGATAAGACGCATATATCCCGCTAACACAACCAGTTCAACACCCTCTTCTTGAAGTCGGTCCACTATCTCCTTTTCAAAGGCTTCTTTATTCTCGTAATCCTTGGCACGAAAGGAGAACACAGGAATTCCTAGTGCTTGTGCCTTTTCCATTACCATGGCCTGCTCTTTATCACAAATTAGGATTTTCACGTTACACGTCAAGTGGCCCGTTTCCGCCTTCTTCGCAATTTTATCAAAATTTGAGCCGCTACCAGAAGCAAAAATAGCTATATTGGTCGGATGCTGTTCCTTCATGCATAGGTCACTCCTTGTGCCGTTGTTACGTTACCAATTTCGTAGGCAGCTTCTCCAGCTTCTTCTAACAACCGGATGGCTTCTTTCGCATCCTTTGGATCAACAGCAATGACCATGCCGATCCCCATATTGAAAATGCTCATCATCTCTTGCTGCCCTAAACCGCTAATGTGCTGAAGATATGTGAAGATCGGAAGAACAGGCCAGCTGTTGATCTCAATGCGGGCTCCATATGATCCAGAAAACATGCGTGGAATATTTTCATCAAAGCCACCGCCGGTTACATGTGAAATGGCTTTAATAGAAACTTCCTGCTTTAGTGCCTGGATTGCCTTCACATAGATTTTCGTCGGGGTAAGAAGAGCCTCACCAAGGGATTGATCAAACGTTTGATCTAATCGAGGATCAACCCTTGTGATATCAAGGTTGTACGTGTCTATCCATTTCCGAATAAGCGAAAATCCATTCGAATGCACACCGCTAGAAGCAATTCCGATTAACGTATCTCCTGTCTCCACCTCTTGCCCCGTAATAATATCGTTTTTATCCGCTGCTCCAACCACAAATCCTGCTAAGTCATATTCTTCTTCCTCATACATACCAGGCATTTCAGCTGTTTCTCCTCCAATGAGGGCACACCTGGCTTGCTCACACCCATCGGCTATCCCCTTTACGATGGCCTCAATTCTCGTTGGATCATTTTTCCCGCATGCAATATAATCCTGGAAAAATAACGGCTCCGCTCCTTGTGCGACAATGTCATTAACGCACATAGCTACAACGTCTATCCCGACAGTATCGTGTCTATCTACAGAAAAGGCTAGCTTTAGCTTCGTGCCGACACCATCAGTACCAGAAATAAGGACAGGCTCCTGATATGGAAGAGAAGACATATCAAACATGCCTCCAAAGCTACCTAATCCTCCGATTACTTCCTTGCGATGGGTCCGCTTCACGTGTTCCTTCATCCGATCCACTGCCTCATAGCCTGCTTCAACATTTACTCCTGCTTGCTTGTATGACTCTCTCACAGTTTCGCCTCCTCTTTATCATGGGGATGAAGGGTGCTCGGATAAATCTCCGTTGGGTAGGATCCAGTAAAGCAGGCCTGACAATAGCCATGCTTGATGGTATTGTCTCTTTTTCCTATCGCTTCTTCTAACCCTTCTACGGATAAAAAGGCAAGACTATCTGCTTCGATAAGCTCCCGAATTTCTTCCACGCTTTTGGACCCAGCAATCAGCTCTTCCTTTGTCGATGTATCAATGCCGTAATAACACGGATTCTTGATAGGCGGTGCACCAATACGCACATGCACCTCTGTTGCACCTGCTTCCTTTAGCATGCGAACGATCCGTTTGCTCGTCGTTCCTCTAACAATCGAATCGTCTACCATGACGACTCGCTTCCCTTCGACAATCCCTCTTACAGCAGAGAGCTTCATCTTAACCCCTTGCTCCCGAAGCTCCTGGGACGGCTGAATAAAGGTACGACCTACATAGCGATTCTTGATAAGCCCTAGCTCATACGGAATACCTGATTGCTCTGCAAATCCAATTGCCGCTGAAATGCTCGAGTCAGGCACACCCGTCACCACGTCTGCATCAATCGGTGCTTCCACGGCTAGCTCCTTGCCCATCCGTTTACGGGAGGAATGCACGTTAATGCCATCAATATTACTGTCCGGACGAGAAAAATACACATACTCCATGGAGCACATTGTCCGTTGAATGGGCGCTGCAAATCGATCGGAATACATACCATCCGCATCCAAAACTATCATCTCGCCCGCTTCCACGTCTCTAATATATTCCGCTCCTACTACATCAAAGGCACACGTTTCAGAGGAAACGATGTAGGCATCCCCAAGCTTCCCGATAGATAAAGGACGGAGTCCACGCGGGTCTTGCGCTACAAACATTTGCTCCTCTGTCATAAGCACAAGAGCATAAGCTCCCTTTAGCATAGGCAGTGCCTGCTTTATACGATCATGTAATGGGAGCGATCCGCTTCTTTTAATGAGGTGAGCAATCACTTCCGTGTCAGAGGTCGTTTGGAGAATACTGCCTTGCGCCTCCAGCTGATGCTTTAATGCATGGGCGTTTACAAGGTTACCGTTATGCGCAAGAGCGAGACCACCTGACTGGGAACGGAAAAGCAAAGGCTGAACATTCTCATAGCCGCCGTCTCCTTGAGTCGCGTAGCGCACATGGCCAAGTGCCGCATGACCTTGCAGGCGTTCAAATTGCTTCTCCTGAAGAACTTCCGTCACGAGACCGAGCCCTTTTTCAATGTGTAATGCTTCCCCATTTGAAGCGACAATTCCCGTCCCTTCTTGACCACGATGCTGAAGACTATGCAGACCATAATACGTAAGTTGAGCTGCATCCTCATGGCCCCACACTGCAAATACTCCACATTCTTCATTTAACCCTTTGATTTCAGCAAGCATGGGATGGCCTCCTTCCAGGCTGTTTTCATAGCTTGAGTTGCTAGAGACACTTTGCGCTGATTACCTATTGTCACATTCATATATCCATGGTCCATAACATTGCCGATATAACGAGCCTCTGGTATACACTGCTCTAGATGCTCTGTATTGTCTTTGTGAACGGATACGATATATCGGGATTGCGTCTCACTAAAGAGCTCTGCTGTAGCTTCCCCCTGTAAGGACACATCACAGCCTAACTCGTTCTCTATAAGACATTCAGCCAGCCCAACCGCTAGGCCGCCCTCCGCCAAATCATGTGCGGATTGAATAATCCCTTCCTTAATAGCTGTTAAAACCTGTTCCTGTCGACGTTGCTCTGTCTCTAAATCGATGGCAGGAGGCTGACCGAAATACGACCCCTCCAGTACCTTCTGAAGCTCACTGCCGCCAAATTCACTTTCCGCGTCTCCAATCACATAAATCGCATCGCCTGGCTGTTGAAAGCCTTGACGAGTAATATGATCAACATGATGAATGAGACCGACCATCCCTACCACTGGTGTAGGATAGATGGATTGATTGTTTGAACCATTATATAGAGATACGTTGCCACTAATGACCGGGGTAGTAAGCTTGTTGCAAGCAGCACTCATCCCTTCTACGGTCTTCTCCATTTGCCAGTAATTCTCTGGCACGTCTGGGCTTCCAAAGTTCAAGCAATCTGTTAATGCGAGAGGCTTACCACCAGAACAAACAATATTACGTGCTGCCTCAGCTACCGCTATTTTACCGCCCATCATTGGATCTAAATAAATATACCGAGAATTACAATCCGTAGTCATGGCAATCGCCTTTTCTGTATCCCGAATTCTGAGCACAGCTGCATCTGAGCCAGGTGTCACCACTGTATTGGTTCCTACCATCGTGTCGTATTGATCATATACCCATTCTTTACTGGCGATAGTAGCTTGCTGCAGCAGCTGCATGACCATGTTGTTAGTGTCCTCTACCGCTGGCTGGTACGGAGCTCGCTGTTGAAAGTCTTGATAATATTCAGGAACAATGGATTCCTGCACATACACAGGTGCTTCTTCTGCTAATGCATCGACCGGAACCTCGGCCACCGTTTCGCCATGATGACAAAGACGCAATACCTTCTCCTCGATGACTTCTCCAATCGCACAAGCGCTAAGATCGTACTTTTCTACGATAGCTTCAATTTCTGCTTCCCGGCCTTTTTCAACGATAAGCAGCATCCGCTCCTGAGATTCAGAAAGCATTAATTCATACGGTGTCATATCCTTCTCTCGCTGTGGTACATTATCCATCATCATTTCTATACCAGTTCCAGACTTGCTGGCCATCTCACTTGCAGATGAGGTCAGTCCTGCAGCTCCCATATCCTGCATCCCTACTAGGGCATCACATTGGGTGATTTCTAAGCAGGCTTCAATGAGCAATTTCTCCATGAACGGATCCCCGACCTGAACAGAAGGGCGTTTGCTGGTTGATGCATCGGATAACTCCTCTGAAGCGAAGGTAGCCCCATGAATACCATCTCTCCCTGTTGGAGCTCCAACATACATGACGGTATTACCAATCCCTGTTGCAATCCCTTTTTGAATATCCTTTTGCTCTATTAACCCGATACACATCGCATTCACTAACGGATTACCTTCATAGCATGAATCGAACTGCACCTCCCCACCAATGGTTGGAACACCTACACAATT
The DNA here is from genome assembly GCF_042434395.1 of Pontibacillus salicampi. Taxonomy (NCBI): domain Bacteria; kingdom Bacillati; phylum Bacillota; class Bacilli; order Caryophanales; family Bacillaceae; genus Pontibacillus; species Pontibacillus salicampi. The sequence continues at coordinate 141,587 of NZ_JBHLTP010000005.1, forward strand.
ACCGTATCCAGCGATGCCATGAACGACTTCACGGAATAGGTATTTCACTCGTTCCGAGGTCAGCTCTCCAAACCGTAACGAATTCAACAGGGCGATAGGACGAGCTCCCATGGAAAAAACATCCCGCAATATACCACCTACCCCTGTGGCTGCTCCTTGATAAGGCTCAATGGCAGAAGGGTGGTTATGACTTTCTATTTTAAACACGACTGCCTTATCGTCTCCGATATCGATTATCCCAGCCCCCTCGCCAGGACCTTGTAGAACGTGTGGAGCACTGGTAGGGAACTTCTTTAATAGAGGTTTTGAATTTTTGTAGCTGCAATGCTCTGACCACATTACGGAAAACAATCCCGTTTCCGTGTAGTTAGGCACACGCCCCATGATAGTTTTAATAGAGGCAAACTCCGCTTCTGTCAGCCCCATCTCTTTATATAGCTGTTCCTGTTCAATTGTCTCTGGACTTACTTCAAGCGTTGAGTACATGTGCTTCCCTCCAATGGATTAAGATGGATCGAAATAACCGCACTCCGTCTGTTGACCCCAACAAAGCCTCTACTGCCCGCTCAGGATGGGGCATCATTCCAAGTACATTCCCCTCTTTATTGGTAATTCCAGCAATGTCATGTACAGAGCCATTAGGGTTGTTCGGATAGGTGAAAATAATCTGATTATGCTCCGCTAGAGATTGATACGTGGCTTCATCGCAGAAATAATTACCGTCCCCATGAGCGATAGGCAGAACAATCTCTTCGTCGTTTGTAAATTGATTGGTAAACATCGTGTCTTTACTACGAATCGTTATCGGAACATTCCGACATATGAAGGAAAGCTTCTCATTTCGCAGCAATGCACCAGGAAGCAGTCCTGATTCTAGTAAAATCTGAAATCCATTACACACTCCAAGTACTGGCTTCCCCTGTGCTGCAGCTTCCTTCACAGCCTGCATAATAGGAGCCGTTGCCCCCATCGCACCAGCACGTAGGTAATCCCCATGAGAGAATCCCCCTGGCAGCAACACAGCATCATATTCGGATAAATCCGTTTCCGTATGCCAAACGAAGGCTGCCTCTTCCTGCAGGCCATCTGTTATGGCATGAAGCATATCGCGATCACAATTCGAACCTGGAAAAACGACTACAGCAAACCTCACTGCTCGACCGCCTCCTCTATTTCGTACTGATAATCTTCTATGACAGGATTGGCGAGCAGCTGATCACACATTTCATTCACTCTTGCCTCTAAGCTTTCATGTGCTCCCACGAATAATTCAATATATTTCCCAACCCTTACTTCCTCGACCTCTTCAAAGGATAAGGATGCCAAGGAATGCTGAATAGCCTTCCCCTGCGGATCCAAAACGCCCTCTTTTAATGTCACATACACCTTCACTTTATACATGAATATCCTCCTTTAGTCGCTGCCAAATCGCTTCATATACTTCTAATAAATCTCCTGTATCCTGACGGAATACATCCTTATCCATTTTCCGATTTGTACCCTTCTCCCACAGCCGGCACGTATCTGGAGAGATTTCATCGGATAAAACAATCGTGCGATCATGCAATCGGCCAAACTCCAGCTTAAAATCAACGAGAGTGATGTCCATTTTTTTAAACAAAGCGTGCAGCTGTTCATTAACTAGAAGCGCTTGCTCTTTGAGGAAGGAAAGCTCCTTCTCCTGAATGCCCGTCAAAAGCTTCGCATGGTCATCATTAATGAGCGGATCGTTCAGCTCATCCTTTTTATAATATAATTCCACTAAAGGATTCTCGAAGGAGCGACCATCTGTAATACCAAGCCGTTTCGTCAAGCTTCCCGTAGCTACATTTCGTACAACTACCTCTATCGGAATAATGTGAGTTTGATGGACGAGCTGCTCTGTAGCGGAGAGCTGCTGGATAAAATGAGAAGGTATCCCCTGATCGTGTAAGTATTCAAAGATGTGAGCGGAAATTTTATTGTTCAACTGTCCCTTCCCAGGGAAGATGCGATGCTTCTTCCCATTAAACGCAGTAGCATCATCCTTATATTCCAAAATTAACTGATACTCCTCCCCTAACATGGAGTAGACCTTTTTCGCTTTTCCTTCATATAATAATGCGCCTTTCATCCCTTACCCCCACCTAACCATGGAATTTTATAAAATCTCCTCAAGCTTGTTTGCTATCCTTGTGACATGCCCCATTTTCCGCTTCGGCTTTATTGCATCCTTGCCATAAAGATGCACATGACTCTGTTGGAAGGCTGCGGCGTTTGTATAGAATTCCTCCGCCTCCTCTCCTAAAATGTTCGTCATGACTGCCGCATACGGCGTATCTATTTCCAATAATGGCAGCCCACAAATGGCCCGGATATGCTGACCAAATTGAGAAACGTTACACGCCTCTATCGTGTAGTGCCCAGAATTATGAGGTCTTGGCGCCATTTCATTCACATAGATCTCGTTATCTACTACAAACAGTTCTACCGTAAACGTTCCGAGAAACTGAATATGCTCTGCAATAGCCTGAGCTGCCTGCTGCGCCTTCTTGAGAATCTCGCTGTTTATTCTGGCTGGGACGATACTTCGCTTCAAAATATGATCCTCATGGCTATTTTCCGGTATAGGAAAAAGCTTTACATCGCCATCCCCACCTCTAGTCATCACCACAGAGATTTCCATTGTAAACGGAAGCCAGGACTCCACGATGCAAGGTCCAGATTTCTCGACTTGACCGTTTAATTGCTTGAAATCCTCTTCGCTTATCAGCTTCCATTGCCCTTTTCCGTCGTATCCGCCTCTAGTCGTTTTCATAACACAAGGATAGCCGAGGGACGTTACCGCTGCTTGTAGCTCCTCTGAAGTCTTCACGATATGATAAGGCGCAACCTTCACCCCAGCCTCTGTCAGCACAGCCTTTTCCTTCTCTCGATCCTGTGTAACTTGCAGCGCATAGGCTCCTTGTGGAAGCTTCTGACGAGATTCTAGTTCACTAGCAAGCTGTAAATCTACATTTTCAAATTCATAGGTAATGACGTCAGCCTCCTCTGCAAGCTGGATGGCTGCCGGGATATCATCTAAATTGGCCTGAATATGCCGATCTGCCACCTGCGCACACGGACCATCCTCCCCAGGATCGAGCACAACAACACGGTACCCCATCTGCTTGGCATCAATGGCCATCATCTTGCCAAGCTGACCTCCACCAAGGATGCCAATAGTACTTCCTGGCAGAATAGGTTTATTCATGAAGCTCCCCCCTCATCTGTTCCACTCGATTCTCTAATTCTTTTTTATAGTAAGCTAGCTTAGCAGCAACTTCGCTTTCAAAGCTCCCAATCATTTCCGCTGCAAATATGCCTGCATTCTTCGCACCCGCTGCCCCAACCGCCATCGTTGCAACAGGGACACCACCAGGCATCTGAACAATAGACAGCAGGGAATCATATCCATTTAATTTAGAGGTTATAGGGACTCCAATAACGGGTATAGTTGTTTTGGATGCCAGCATGCCAGGAAGATGAGCCGCTCCTCCCGCTCCAGCAATGATGACATTTATGCCCTTTCCTCTTGCTAACTCAGCATACTGAAATAAATCGTCTGGAGTTCGATGCGCGGAAACGATATCCTTTTCATAAGGAATGTCAAAATAATCAAGCATATCACAGCACTGCTTCATCGTATCCCAATCCGAGATGCTGCCCATAACAACGCCAACTTTAACCAACTATCATCACTCCTGATTAAAAAAATTATAAAAAAAAGCGTCTATTATCTTCCTCTTCAAATAGAGAGAAGATAATAGACGCCCCCTTAAGGAAAGAGTCAATCCGAATGGTACAACGGATACTCCTGTAATTGTTCGTCCATCTTCCCTCATAGTCCAACAAATTTACGGCTGTTGGGTAGAGACTTACGGGCCATATTCCCGAGATTATACGAGGATTTGTAGCTATTTACTTCTATTCACATGGTAACAGCACTAGCACAGCTTCGTCAACTTTATTGTCGAACGATACGCAACTGAAACACCATTAATGTTCGTTTATCACCCTGTTTGGAATCAAAATTTTGATACATTTTCCTAAAGGAAACTAGTGAATACATTGACTAATTCAAAAATAATGTTAAACTTATATCCGGATTGAAACGTATGTACAGTTTAAACTAAATAAAAAGATAGGAAAAAGCAGAAAGGAGATTCTATGAATAAAGTCTCGCCCGTTTTTTGGATATCACTCGTACTCGCAGCCATTTTTGTAGCCTGGGGTGCATGGTCTCCAGAAACATTATCTACTTATTCAGGAGTAGCACAAAGCTTCCTAACCGGAAACTTTGGCTGGTTCTATCAACTTACCGTTGCTATTTTTGTTATCTTCTCTATTTATCTCATCTTCAGCCCTTACGGTAAATTACGTCTTGGGCAGCCAGATGAGAAACCGGAATATAATACCATAACCTGGTTCGCCATGTTATTTAGTGCTGGTATGGGAATTGGTCTCGTATTCTGGGGATCTGCAGAGCCGCTATCCCACTTCGCGAACCCACCAACCGGTGATGCAGAAACAGCTGAGGCAGCTAAAAAAGCCTTACGATATGCGACGTTCCACTGGGGGATTCACGTTTGGGCAATTTACACGGTAATCGCATTGGCTATTGCCTATTTCAAATTCCGTCGTAAAGCACCTGGAGTTATTAGTGCAACCTTCCAGCCATTACTCGGTGATCGGGTAAATGGTCCATTCGGTAAAACAATTGACGTTATCGCAGTATTTGCAACCATCTTTGGAGTAGCTACCTCCCTTGGATTAGGAGCATCCCAAATTGGTGGAGGGCTTTCCTTCATTAGTAATATTGAAAACAACCTGATGACGAAATTCATCATTATTGTAATCGTAACAATCCTCTTCATGATTTCTGCATGGAGTGGTATTGGAAAAGGTATTAAATATTTAAGTAACGCTAACATCGTACTAGCAGTAGCATTAATAGCATTAACTCTAGTATTAGGTCCAACCGTATTTATTATGGATATCTTCTCTAGTACAATCGGTGGATATATTCAAAATCTACCAAGAATGAGCTTCCAAATGGCTCCACTCAGTGAACAGCACAATGAATGGATCCAAGGCTGGACCGTATTCTACTGGGCTTGGTTCATCGCATGGTCCCCATTTGTTGGTACCTTTATTGCCCGAGTATCCAAGGGTCGTACTATTCGAGAATTTGTCATGGGCGTATTAATTCTGCCAAGTGCATTCAGTGCATTCTGGTTCGCTGTATTCGGAGGTACAAGCCTGAAACAGGAGCTAGATGGAACAAACACTGGTTTAACCGATCTACCGACCGAGCAGGCACTATTCGGAACACTAGAAGGACTACCACTAGGCATTGTTATTACAGTTGTAGCCATTCTTTTAATTAGTACATTCTTTATCACATCAGCAGACTCTGCTACCTTCGTACTCGGTATGCAGACAACGAACGGAAGCCTAAACCCAGCTAACTCTGTTAAGTTAACATGGGGTGTCATTCAAGCGGCAATCGCAACCGTACTTCTATTCTCTGGAGGATTAAACGCGCTGCAAACCGCTTCGATTGTGTCCGCCTTCCCGTTCGCAATCATCCTCCTCTTAATGATCGTATCACTGCTCAAAGCCTTGAAGCAGGATGCAGCAAAAGTGGAGAAACAGCAAAACTCAAAACAACACACTTCAGCTTAATAGAAGAATGGGAAAACCCGAGAGACTAATCTCTCGGGTTTTTGTATGGTGTTGATGTTGTTAGAGGCGCTGAGACAGGAACATGCTTGGAGATGGGTTATGCGCTCTTCCGCCTTTTCTCACCTAATTACATGCTATAGCATAGAATAGTAGACCAGTTATTATCTTGTATTTTTTTACATTTCATTGTATTATCTAGTAAACTCATACATATTTCTCACTTATTTTCATATAGTTAATAATACCCCCTTGTACATATCTACTTTTTCTTCCTTAGCACAGATAAAAGATTTGAAATGGGGCGAATATATGAATTGGAAATGGCTGCTTCTCTTCCTACTTCAATGCCTTCTTGCTTTTATGCTTCTGTTTGATTTTGATACAGATGAGACTGTAGTTGCCGTGCTCGATTCCGGTGTCGATACTTCTCATCCTATCTTTCAAGACCGCCTCCTCCCTGGATATGATTTGATAGATTGGGATTTCCATCCTGAGGATACGATGGGCCATGGCACCCAAGTATCAGGCATCATTAGTCAATTAAACGAGCATACCAGTGTAAAGGTGCTTCCTGTAAAAAAGCTTGGCTCTCCTCACAATACACCCCTTGCGATTATGCTGGCTGTTATGAACGGTGCAGACATCGTAAATATGAGCTTTCATCAGCCCTACAATCCGATGACCCAGCTAGCAATCCGGTACGGAAACTACAAAGGAGTGTTATTTATTGCTTCTTCTGGTAACGATGGAGAAGATACACTCACCTATCCCGCCAAGTACAAAGAGGTAATTCCTGTTGCTGCAACCGATTATAAAAATAGTGTATTGTCTGGGAATTATGGAGAGGGCATCACTTATATCTCCCCTGGTATCAACATGTTAAGCGCTAGTTTACATGGTGATTTTACAACTGTTAGCGGAACAAGTATGGCGAGCGCCTATGCAGCGGGAGTATTTGCTTATTTAAAAGAGGTGTACCCAGAGGCTTCCAACGAACAATTAATTCAATATGTAAATCAATATTCTAGAACAATGGTATATAACGTTGGAAAGGAGCACAGAGAGCTTAAAACACTCGATATGAATAAGTTTAAAGCTGTTGCTACGGAAGAAAGCTATTTATGGTTCTCTAATATTGATTGGAGCGCAGATGAAACGATGGCACCGACTATTAAGCTGGATTCCTATAACGTGGATAAAGTACACGTTCATGATAATGGACGGTACTACAAAACCATTACCGAAGGACAGCATTCCATCATGCTTCCCTCCCAGGATGGAGAGCATGAGGTTCGGATTTTTTACCACGATGGGATTGACTGGCAGCATAGGGATGTTGCCTATGAAATTGATAGTACCTCCCCTGAATTGGAAGCGCATACAACATTAGTTGGTAACACGACTAAACTGGAGCTTCATATCAATGAAAAGAACCTGGATTATGTCCTCATCAATGGAATTGCTCCAAAAAGCCATATTGGATACGGACCAGATGATGCTTCTCCGGAAGAATTTCACCTTTATGTAGAAAAACACCCCATCCTAATTGAAGTATTTGATACATTCGGAAACAGTACCATCGAGGTCATACCATAGAAGTCACACCATGTATAACAAAAGCCTGAGAATCTCTTCTCAGGCTTTTGCTCGTTTAGGATAATCCTATTCGTTCAAATATACGGTCAACATTTTTCAAATGATGCTGATAATCAAAGCAGGATTCCAGCTGTGCATTGCTAAGTGTGTTTTGAATAGTCGGATCAGCCTCTATTAGCTCACGGAAGGGAACCCCTTTTTCCCAAGCTTCCATGGCTTTAGGCTGAACAATATCGTAAGCCTCTTCCCTTACCATGCCTTCATCAATTAGCGTTAGCAGCACACGTTGGGAGAAGATTAGCCCGTACGTTTTGTCCATGTTGTTTCGCATATTGTCTTCAAATACGGTCAGTTTTTTGACGATTCCACTGAAGCGATTCAACATATAATCAAGCGCAATGGTTGCGTCTGGTAAGATAATACGCTCTGCTGAAGAGTGGGAAATATCCCGCTCATGCCAAAGGGCAACATTCTCGTAAGCTGTTACCATATGCCCTCGGATAACTCGAGCCATTCCAGTCATATTCTCAGAGCCGATTGGGTTGCGTTTGTGAGGCATGGCAGAGGAGCCTTTTTGCCCTTTTGCAAAGAATTCTTCCACTTCACGTGTCTCAGTTTTTTGGAGATTGCGAATTTCTACCGCGAATTTTTCAATAGATGTAGCAATTAATGATAAAGTCGATACGTAATGTGCATGACGATCACGCTGCAATGTCTGAGTGGAAACAGGCGCAGGAGTTAATCCAAGCTTCTCACACACGTACTCTTCCACAAAAGGGTCAATGTTAGCATACGTACCAACAGCACCTGAGAGCTTCCCAAATTCAATCTGATGGGCAGCCATTTCAAAGCGCTCGTAATTCCGCTTCATTTCCTCATACCATAGCGCCAGCTTTAGCCCGAATGTAGTCGGTTCTGCATGTACCCCATGAGTTCGCCCCATCATTACGGTGTACTTATGCTCTTTCGCTTTTTCTTCCAATACGTCAAGAAACGTTTGAAGACCAGTACGAATCTGGTCATTTGCTTGCTTAATTAAATAAGAAAGCGCCGTATCTACTACGTCCGTTGACGTAAGTCCATAATGAACCCACTTCCGTTCTTCTCCAAGCGTTTCTGAAACAGCCCTTGTGAAGGCAACCACATCGTGTCTCGTTTCTTCTTCAATTTCGTGGATTCGATTCATGTCAAAGGAGGCATGCTCCCTTATCTTATGTACATCTTCCTTCGGTATATAGCCTAACTCACTCCATGCCTCACATGCCAGAATCTCTACTTCCAGCCAGGCACGAAAACGATTTTCTTCTGTCCAAATTGCACCCATCTCTGGTCTTGTGTAACGCTCGATCAACAGAACCACTCCTCTCTATAATTCAAAGCACCTATCGACGGCAGACCAACTTCACCCATAAAAAAATAGTCTATCCTTCTATGTAAGAAGTGATAGACTAGCATTTCCAGTCTACCTTTTCCAGTTCCTTATTGGCATCAAGATACCTTAATGGTATCAATAGGAATTAGAAAAAGCAACTAAATCCGAACGATTATAAATAATTATATACCATCATTCGCTTTTAACTGCATCAAAGATTATTTTTCGAGCGACAGGCTCCATCTTCTTCTCCCCGTTCTCCTTCATTTCTTGAAAAATCGGTTCCTCCACCCGGCGAACTGGCCGATATCCTTCTTCCTTCATCTGCACTAACACCTCATCAATGGAAACACCCTCTTCCACCTCAAAGCGCTTTTTCTTTTTACCCATCTTTTTTTATACGTCCTTTCCGTACTTGTTTTACCCAGAAACCACCGCGAATTTGCTTCGGCTCATACGCTACGATAAATGCCTTTGAATCAATTTGTTTAATGGTTTCATATAGAGAAAGCTCATATTTTCTTGGTGTTAGAATCTGCATAGCCAAGCGGTCTCCTTCCATTCCATAAGCAAACCAGCTTGTTACTCCATACCCTTTATCTCGTAATTGCTTCGTAAACTCGATATCTGGATTAGAAGAAATAACATTAACGGTAATATAACCAAGAGCTAATTTCTCTTCTATCTTCATTCCCACAATAACCCCTAGTCCAAAACCAAGTGCATAAGCAACAACGTTTTGAATCTGGTCAAGGTTCTCCAGCACAAGACCGAGCCCTACGATGTACACTGTTATTTCAAACACACTAATAAACGCAGCCCAATACCGTTGACCCTTTAGCGTGAAAATAGTTCTAATGGTTAAGAACGATACATAGATGATGTTCACCACTAAAATAATCAGGACCATCACTATGCTGTTATCGAGCCAATTTTCTATCATACGTACGTATCCATCCTTTCTATATTACCTAATCTATGTACCATACTTGTAATACCCGTGACATTCACCTATATAGCACTTCTGCATACACTATATCGCAAACCGTTTTCCCTACACAACTTTTGACTAATGGAATATTTATAGGAGGTACATGTATGGATCCTTATGGAAATATGCAGGACTGGCGAAAAAATCTAGATAAGTTTTTCGGTGAAGATTTTTGGGGCGGCTTTGAAGATGTAATTAAACCAAAGATCCCACAAACCAACCTCTATCAATCAGACAATGAAATTATGCTGTATGTGAACATACCAGGCCTTGAAGATATTAATAAGGTCGACCTTTACGTTAACTACACCACTCTCGACCTGCGCGGTGTTATTGCACTGTCTCCTCCTCATCACCAGCTCATGCAGGAGGAAATCATGCAAGGGTCCTTTGAAAGAAGTATCGAGCTTCCCTTTCCTGTACGAGGAGATAAAATAAAAGCTACCTATCAAAGCGGACTATTAATTATTCAACTCCATCGCCTCATCCAGCCGGAGACTAATAAGCAGCGTATACACATTAAAAATTTAGAAGAGTAACTACCTCTAGTGTCCTACTAGAGGTTTTTTGGATTAGAGGGAATCATCGTAGAAAAAACCAGTACACCCCCATAATACCTGCATCTGCTAAGGCATGACTGACAATACTAACGGTTACAGACCCGGTCCTCTCCCTAATATATCCCCAAAAACAACCAGCAACAAACACAGCAATCATACATAGAACAGTGAAGGGCCACAGCACTAACGGAATTATAGAAAAGAAATGATAAAGAGAATAAAAGCACGATGTAAGCACAATCGTTTGGAAGCAAGATAGACGACTTCTTAGCTGCTCATGGATAGTACCTCTCCAATACAGCTCTTCCAGCACAGGATTAATTAGGAGCAGTACTGCTATTAGACCATACACACTAGCCCCACTGAACCCCCAGTTTGCTAATAGCATGTCAAGCTGCTCCTTATCAAATAACTGTTCTTGCAGCAGCCACATACTCACGAATACTGTACTTCCAAAAAACACCCCTGACCCTATTCCTACCCACCATCCACTACCTGTAAGGTGAAAAGCAGGTCTCCAGCCCCTTTGCCATCTACGGAAAATCAGAAGTGTAAACCATCCATAGAATAGTAAAAACGTAAGAAGTACATGTTGAAAAACAGTTAGACCCAGTACAATCATTAGAGTTGGTATTAGTAAATAGAGAATGATCATGGAAATTACCCCGCCTTACTGCATATTACGATAGTGACAAGCCATTTTCCTGTATAAGTTTCAATGCTAGAGGAAAAAAATATGAAAGCAGCAATACGAAAAATATTGTTCCACACAAACAGGACACGAGTTACAGCCCATGCCTTAGTATGTGTATAGGATTGGATATTCTTGATCCAGCATATGCTCCATTACTCTACTGAATGAGGACGACCCTTTTTAAAGGAAACTACATTAAGCGCAATAGTGATCAAGAGCAGAGCAGCTGCAGCAAACACTACTGCACCGATCGTGTCAGCGAGAGCACCCCAATCCTCTAGCCTCACTAAATAATATTGATGTACAAGTTGCAAAAATAACGAAACCCCGCATAAACTAATACTAACAATAGAAAGCATGGCTCTCTTATTCTGGTGACTCATCATGGCATAGACTGGTAATATCCAAGCTATCAATCCTAGTATAAGACTACTAATATTTACATAACCCATCATCGTTTTCCTCCTTTGCACCTAATTTGATTTTATGGTGCTCATAGGAACAATCTATCCTCTAGTATATTACCATATAAAACCTTAATATTTCTGCTACCGCTAAGTTCCTCCTCTTTAACTCAATCAGGCATGAGTTATATATGGACAAGTTGTTCCATTTTTGATTATGTATAACATAGAGGATACCCTCACAAAAGGAGAGAGAGTATGCATAACAAGACATTCGAATACACTATCTACATTGCTGCTGATCGAAAGAGGATTTGGGAGGCACTAACGAGTAAAGAAGCTACAACACAGTATTTTTTCAAAAGGGAAGTCCAATCTGATTGGAAAGAAGGCTCTACCGTACGCTATGTAACCGAAACAGGAGAGCTTGATGTGGAAGGGGAAATATTAAAAGTTATTCCATTTGAGACCCTTTGTTTTACGTGGAGACATGCAGAAGATCATTCTAATCGAACAGAACCGACGATGGTCACGTTTAGCTTGAAGTCGCTGGAGGAGACAACAAAACTAACGGTGGAGCATAGCAATTTGCTCGAAACGGATTGGAGCGACGACAAGAATACCTTCTACGGCTTAAATAACGGATGGCCTGCAATCATGAGTAACCTTAAAAGCTATCTAGAGATTGGGAAAACAATGCCGCCTATGAATATATGAGCTACTATAGCGTATGAGCGGCAGCCGTTTAGGAACTATTGTCATTAAAAACAGCACACTTTCCTTCCTTTAATAGCGTAAATGTATTTCTCAAACCAACAGCTTCTTCTCCTCTCACTAGAAATAAAACACGACGAAAAACCCCTTCCGTACGAAACGGAAGGGGTTGCTTGTGTGCATGGCGACGTCCTACTCTTGCGGGGGAAAACCCCGACTACCATCGGCGCTGAAGAGCTTAACTGCTGTGTTCGGCATGGGAACAGGTGTGACCTCTTCGCTTAAGTCACCATACTTCGATTATGGAAGGTGAAGCACCTTCAAAACTAGATAAGAATCATTATCCGGCATCGAGATCTAGCTCCGGCTCCTAGGGGCTAGCGTCATAAGCAATAATCCCTCCAGAGGCTTATCGCCTCCTCCGGTATTTTTGCTTATGCGTA
>NZ_JBHLTP010000006.1:0-1274 GCF_042434395.1 Pontibacillus salicampi
TTCGTCCTGAGCCAGGATCAAACTCTCCATAAGAGTTCGCCTAACATCATGTGAACATGATTACTGGCTAATGTTAAAAAATTAACAGGTTGTTTACAAGTTGTTTTGTTCAGTTTTCAAAGATCAATAACTTAATTGGTGGAGCCTAGCGGGATCGAACCGCTGACCTCCTGCGTGCAAAGCAGGCGCTCTCCCATCTGAGCTAAGGCCCCGTTAGTAAAATGGTCGGGAAGACAGGATTCGAACCTGCGACCCCATGGTCCCAAACCATGTGCTCTACCAAGCTGAGCTACTTCCCGTATATGGTGCGCCCGAGAGGAGTCGAACCCCTAACCTTCTGATCCGTAGTCAGACGCTCTATCCAATTGAGCTACGGGCGCAAAAACTATGATAAAAATGGTACCGAGGGCCGGACTCGAACCGGCACGGTAGAAGACCTACCGCAGGATTTTAAGTCCTGTGCGTCTGCCAATTCCGCCACCCCGGCAGGACTTATATATGGAGCGGAAGACGGGATTCGAACCCGCGACCCCCACCTTGGCAAGGTGGTGTTCTACCACTGAACTACTTCCGCAAACTATGGTGCGGGTGGAGGGACTTGAACCCCCACGTCAAGAGACACTAGATCCTAAATCTAGCGCGTCTGCCAATTCCGCCACACCCGCATAGTTTTATTAAATTGTAAATGGTGAGCCATGGAGGATTCGAACCTCCGACCCTCTGATTAAAAGTCAGATGCTCTACCAACTGAGCTAATGGCTCTCAAGATAAAATGATGATGGTGCCGACCGAGGGACTCGAACCCCCAACCTACTGATTACAAGTCAGTTGCTCTGCCAGTTGAGCCAGGTCGGCATAAATGGTGGAGGATACTGGGCTCGAACCAGTGACCCCTTGCTTGTAAGGCAAGTGCTCTCCCAACTGAGCTAATCCTCCAGGATATGTAAGCCTGGCGACGTCCTACTCTTGCGGGGGAAAACCCCGACTACCATCGGCGCTGAAGAGCTTAACTGCTGTGTTCGGCATGGGAACAGGTGTGACCTCTTCGCTTAAGTCACCAGACTATTTTAAAGCCTTCTTTTTTCAAGGACAAAATATATTATATTGTTCTTGAAAAGAAAAGTCAAGGCGTTTTTGAAAGTTTTTATACCTTCAAAACTAGATAAGAATCATATACAAAGTCTCGCAAGAATGCGTCATCCAGCTCCGGCTCCTAGGGGCGTATGCCCCTAGGCAGTCGCCTGCGCTTTTGCTTTAGTTAAGTCCTCGATCTA